>JAEEIH010000152.1 GCA_016281275.1 Lachnospiraceae bacterium
ACCGGTATGGTTTGTCCTCTTGCAAAGATGTACACACTCGGCAGCAGCTTCATTCCTTCGGCCAACCACGCAGGCGGCCTCCGTTACCACGGCATGAGCTCTGTTCTTTCAGAGCTCTACGATCAGAAGCTCATCGAGGCTACATCCGTTGAGCAGACAGCAGTATTCGAGGCAGCTGAGCAGTTTGCAAGGATCGAAGGCATCCTTCCCGCTCCCGAGAGCAGCCATGCTATCCGCGTAGCCATCGACGAGGCTCTTAAGTGCAAGGAGACAGGTGAGGCAAAGAACATCGTATTCGGTCTTACCGGAACAGGTTATTTTGACCTTTACGCATATGCATCATACAATGACAAGACCATGTCAGACTACATCCCCACGGATGCAGAGATCGCTGCAAGCCTTGCAAAGACACCCAAGTTTTAATGTATAGAAAAACGTTTCATATGAATTAAATAATGGATATGGAAGAAGGACGAAGTTTCATGCTTCGTCCTTCTTCTTATAAACGGATTGCGGGTTTCTTCGTGGTCATGTAAACGAAAATCCCCACTTAGATAGTCTCAATCATACATGTAGATCATTGAATCGGTCAGATTATATTTATCGCCGAGGCTTTTCGCTTCATCCGTGCCGAAAAATTCCTTAAGGAAGGTATTGACTTCCTTTGTGAGGGGAGATGTTTTTCTGAATCCAACGACGAACTGTTCCGAACTTAAGGGATAATCAAAGCTGAGTTCCTCGAATTCGTTGCCTTCTCCGACAAGAGATTCGGCCATGATGTTGTCGATGATCGCGGCATCACATCGACCTTCGCTGACGCTTTTTATGGCATCTTTTTGAGTGGTACACAGGATTGTACGATATCCGTTGTCTTTGGCAACATCCTGTCCGGCAGAGCCGATTTCGACTCCAAAAAGAAGATGAACACATTTCTTGACAGAATCATACTTCTTGAATTGATCGGTCTTCATGACGATTACCTGCGAATTGGAGAGGTAAGGTGAAGAAAGCGATATTTGGTCATCAAGATCAGACGTTGCAGTCATCCCGTTCCAGAGGCAGTCAATCTTACCGTTCTCAAGATACTCTGTTTTTTTGTCCCATTCTATTTCGGTAAACTGGACGTTGACACCCATGTATTCTCCGAAACGAGAGGCAAGTTCGACATCAAACCCGGTACGGGTTCCGTCATCAAGCAGATAGCTGAGCGGCTCATAGTCGGTGACACCGACAACAAGAGTGTGACTCATCATGAGCTTTCTGAGATCACCGTTCGTGGCCTGCGGATCGTCAGATTCCGCTTCGTTACCGCCGGAGCATCCGTACATTGCAGTAATAAGCACGATAATGCAAAAAACGGATAGTATTTTTCGAATAAAAGAGTTCATAAGTACCTCCTCTTATTCATTTTTAGTCTTAAACAACAGGCCGAATGTACCCGGACCGCAGTTTACGGAAACGGAAGGAGAGGCCTTTTGACAATAGATGTTTTCAAAATGTACCAGGTATCCTACTTCTTTCTTTACCCAGTCCAGATCTGAGTGCGACATGCTTGAATATGTGATAAAAAGCATGTGCGTATCGATGTTACGGGCTCCGTTCAATGCTGAGCGGATGTATTTCCTCCAAGCTTTTTGACGGGATCCGAAGAATATTTTCCCGATGGTCATCTTGCCGTTCTTCATCACGAGTGTAGGACGAAGCGTCAGAGTTTTGGTTATCCCGGCAATTTTCGGATTGACCTGTCCCATACGTGCAAGATAATCAAGATTATCAACTATGAAACTTGTTTTAACATGTTCCTTGACTGTCTCTATTGCTTTGCTTATCTCTTCTACCGTCTTACCTTGCGAAGCCATACGGCATGCTTCAAGAACAACAAGACCCTGACCGCTTGAAAGGTGACCGCTTTCAAGGACTGTGACATTGTTAAAGGATGCTGCTGCATCAAGCGCGGCAGCATATCCGCTGTTGGCGATATCCTTTGAAAGTGAAATATGTATGATGTTGTTGGCGTGAGCGAGACTGTCCGCGAAAAATGCTTCATGAGCCGCAACATCCGGAGCATGGGCTCTGACCTTCTTCGCATTGTTTGACATGTAGGAAATAAGTCCTCCGGTGTCGATATCGATCGAATCGCGGAATGCGCCCTCCTCGGTTATAACGGTATGCGGGATTTCTCTGATCTCATACTGGTCGAGCAGTTCGCGAGGCAGATCCGCTGTGCTCTCGGTAGTAATGCTGATAAGACGTTTGGTCTGCTCGGAGTTGATCCATGCCATGCTTTCCTCAAGAACGTCCGTATCATCCTCCGAAAGGTAGTGAACAAGTTCTCTCGGGAGATTCCTTGCAAGCTCGATCTCAAGCGATTTGCCGTCAACAGGCTTGATAAGGAAGCCGTCAAAGCCTTCGCGCTCGTAAAGGGCGCGACTTTCTGCATCGGCATTGGCCGTAAAGGAGATGATCTTCGATTCTTTGCATTTTCCTGCCTTTTGCGAAAGAATCCTTCGATGACACTCGATACCGTCCATCTGAGGCATCATATGATCCATGAAGATGACGTGGTAATAGTTGTCGACCGTGAGTCGAAGGGCATCCTCACCCGAAGCTGCCGTATCAACCTGAACCTTTGTGTCTCTCAAAAGCTTGGTGCAGACGAGAAGGTTCGATGCATTATCATCAACAACGAGAACTTTTGCGTCGGGCGCCTCAAAACGTGATGTATATGCGTCACGGATCACTTTGTGCTTCTTTTCAAGGTTAAGATCGCCGACAGTTCCGTTTCCGGCAACAATCTGCGGAATGTCGATGACGAAGGTGGTTCCCTGTGTGTAGATACTGTTGACCGAAATATCCCCGCCCATAAGATCCACGAGCTGTTTAACGATCGAAAGACCGAGACCGGTACCTTCGATATGTCGGTTTTTGTCCTCATCAACGCGCTTAAATGCGGTGAAGAGGTAAGGGAGGTTCTCTTTCTTTATGCCCATGCCTGTGTCGTTGACGGTGTAAAGAATGCTTTGTTTTCCGTCTTCAATCTTACCGCACTGGATGGAGAGACTGACCGAACCCTCGCGTGTGTATTTTACAGCGTTGTTGAGTACGTTTATGAGAATCTGCTTTACGCGGACATCATCGCCGATCACGGTTGCAGGCACATCCGGCGCAACATTTACATTGAATTCGAGACCTTTGTCACGGGCACGGATCCAGATCATGTTCACGAGTTCGGAAAGCATGTCGCCAATGTTATAGGAAACATTTGAAAGCTGCATGTTTCCGGACTCGAGCTTGCTCATGTCGAGAATGTCGTTTATAAGGTGAAGCAGCATCTTGCTGGCAGCGCGGATGTTGGCGGCGTCCTCTGCAACTTCGTCGGAAACGTTTTCCCTGAGGATCATCTCGTTAAGACCTATGATAGTGTTGATGGGAGTACGGATTTCGTGGCTCATGCTTGAAAAGAATCTGTTCTGCGAGTCATTGAGTGCAGCGATCTCTTTTTTCTGTTTTTCATTCTTTTCGTTCTCGATTTTATAGATCAGTATTTCGATTCCGACCATTATGCAGATCGAAATGCTGATGAACGCAACCGATACATAGGAAGCTATGTAGGCTAAGAATGTCGAATTCTGCCTGATGAATTCGGGGTGCGTATATGAGACAATATAGCAAGCTGCGGAAACGGCAAGTTCCGATACCAAAAAGAAAATTTTGGTTTTTCCCGAAAGGATAAGGCTGACAAAGAGAGCCGAAAAAATGAACCATGAGGGAGGACCACCGTAAATGGCACCGCCTGTAAAAAAGGTATAGGGGAGCAGTATAAAGATCACAATCGTTGATATGACAGCTCCTCCAAGCTTCAGGCGCTTGCTTTTGAGTGTCCGATATATGGTAAAAGTCATGAGCAGCGTGCCTATGGCAATCACAGCGATATCAATAACGGTAATCCCGGCCAAGGCGCTGGATACGAAGATAACGGCGAGCGAGAAAGCACTGGTTGCAATAGTGAGAACAAAAAGACGTTCCTCGAGTGATTTTTTATCCTCGGACAAAAGTTTTCGGATTGCTTTATTCATCTTACTTCTCCTCCTCTCCGTTCATGTCTCCGGCGGGTCCGAATTCCAAAATATCTTCGTCCGGAGCTTCGCTTTCCGATGTACCGTCGTCATTCGCGGGCGTCGGTGAACTGCCTTCTTCGGAAGCGGGAACTCCGTCACCGAATGTATTCAGTATGGTATCGGTAAGCATTTTGTAATCATCCATAGCAGAACGGTGGCCTGCTTCCACCGTAGCTACATCGCCTGCCTTGGAAGCCTCTTCAAGTGCTTTGGCCTTCTCCGAAAGCCCTGTCGCACCGATCATCTTCGCTGTGCTCTTAAGTGCGTGCACTAGGATCGAATAATCGGGGAGGTCACCGTTTTTATAAAATTTTTCAAGATTATGAAGCTTGTCGGCGGCCTCGGATGCGAACTGCAACAGAAGAGTACGATAGAATTCCTCGTCCTTTTGGCAGTAGAGCAGACCCTGACTTAAATCGACTCCGAGGTTGCGCAGAGGAGTATATTCATCGACAACCGAGTTGTCCGGAACCGGCGCGTTATCCGTTACATCATTGAGGTCGATATAAGCGGAAGCCGATTCGGTTTCAAGCTTATGTTTTCTCGAGCTTTTGCGTGAGTGAGGTCTGTCTTCGAAAGTCACAACTGTCTTGGGAAGAACGATTTTCAGGACGCGCTCGAGTTCAAGGATATCGATAGGTTTTGCAACAAAACCATCGAAGCCGGCAATACGGAAGGATTCACGCGCAGTGCTGACTGCATTGGCGGTAAGTGCGACCATGGGAACAGATTTCCATGCGCCGAGTATGTCGGATCTGATGCGGCGCATCGCCTCGATACCGTCCATTCCCGGCATCATATGATCCATGAAGACGATATCAAATGTTTCGTGTGAACAAAGGTCGATCGCTTCCTGACCGGAGCTCGCTGTCGCAACGTTTATGTCATAACGTCCGAGTATATCCCTCGCAACCGTGAGGTTAAGAGGCTCGTCATCGACCACCAGCGCGCGCACGCCGTGACAGTACATGTATTTATCGGTAAAATCTTCATCACTTGCCCTGTTGAGTACTTCGGCAGCGGGGAAGCAGTAAAAGGGCTTCTCCATGATGTGAACCTTTGATGATGCAGGAAGAACGAGCTCCGGTCCGGCGATGACGGAAACCGAAAAATTCTTGGCAAGCTCTTCGATATAAGAAGTGCTGCTCGCGTATTCCGCCTCGCTGACAAAGAGATGCGTCATGCGGAGCGAAGTATTGAGCCTTTTGAGATTTTCTTCGGTGTCGACGCGGTGAAGCTGAACATTCAGTCCTTTAACGATGTTGAGAACCATGCTGTTATAGTAATCACGAACCATGGGACTGTAATGCTTTTCAAAATTGAAGAAGCCGCCGACCACAAGCTTTCCGGGATCACGTACGGAGATGCAGCCCGAAGGATCCACAATCTCCTGGGGAACGGTAACTCTGACTGTTGTGCCTTCGCCGGGACGGCTTTCGATATGGACAAAGCCACCGAGGGCGGTAACATAACCGTTGACTATCGCCATTCCGAGACCGAGACCGCTTGTGGAACGGGTATAGGCATTTTTACCCTGATAGTAGCCGTCAAATAGGCGATCGATTTCTTCATCCGTCATACCTTCGCCGGTATCGGATATCTCAATTATAAGATTGATGCCGTAATCTTCCTGTTGCGAGGTGAAACGAAGGTAAACGCCGCCTTCGCTTGTAAATTTGATCGCGTTGTTTACAAGATGCCAGATAATCTTTTTAAGCTTGCTCACGTCGGATCTCAACATGGCGGGTATGGAGGGATCGACATCGATGATCATCTCCACGCCCTTTTTCATGTAGGGTCTGACTTCCATGACAAGGTCGTGCAGAAGAGAGGCAAGCATGTATTCCTCGCGGTTCATGGCGAATTTTTGTCTGTCAATCTCAGAATAGTCGAGAATATCGCTGATCTGCTCGGCAACACGTTTACCGGCGCTTTGAATTGATTTGAGATTTGATACCTGATCTTTGTCCTGAGTCTGTTCGAGCGCAATGCTTGAAAGACCGAGTACCGCGTTTATGGGCGTTCTGATCTCGTGTGATACTTTGGTAAGAAATTCATTGAAACGACCGGTAGATTCGGTAAGCTGCTCAATCTCAGCCTTTGAATGGTCAAGGACCTGGGTCCAAAGGTCGATGAGAGCGCGCCCGAGCCAGCCGACCACGAACACTATGAGAGGATGATAAATGATGCGGCTGAACATAAGCGCATCAAGAAGCTCGGGAGTTTCACTGATGATAATGATCACATTGTAAAAGAATGATATACAAAACGTGATGACGCACACAGTGATGAGCTTCTTTACACCGGTCGTCGCACACAGAACGATTCCGATACAAGCCGTTACGGACAGGTCAAACGTACTTGTGGGATGGATCCCGTAGTAGAAGAGGAGACCCATCAGCACCATACAGAAGATTATAATTCTGTGTCTGTCCGAGAAATTTTGCTGCAAATGAATGACCCAACAGAAAATCACGGCAGCAAATATCGGAATCATCGGCCATTTTTCCCAATTAAGCAGGATACCGACAACCAGGAGAGCCGCCGAGGCCACAGTCATCGCTATCAGACACATCATGTGTGCTGTCTGAAAAAGTGTTTGATTGTCGCTTTGCTTGTTTTGCAATTCTTTCATTATGTAATCCTTCTCTCATTGAAAGCAATCCTAAACCGTTTCGTTACACGCCCGACCCCATCAGGCTTGGCATTCGGGTCTTTATTGCTCTTTCATTTCGTAATTGATGTCTTCGTCGATCATGTGTATCATTATGTCTGCAAATCTGGGATCGAACTGGGTTCCCTTTCCTTTTTCAATCTCGGAGCGCACCACATCCTGGGGAAGAGGTGCACGGTAACTGCGGTGGCTGGTCATTGCGTCATAAGAGTCCGCTACCGCTATAATACGGGCTTCAATCGGTATATCCTCACCCTTCAGATTATCGGGATACCCACCGCCTCCGTATCGTTCATGATGCCATCGTGCACCGTTTGCGAGAGAAGGCATCTCCTTGATCGCTCCAAGGATCTTGGCACCGAGCACGGGGTGAGTCTTGATGACCTCAAACTCGTCCTCGTTAAGATTTGCCGGCTTGTTGATAACCGCATCGGGGATACCGATCTTGCCTACATCGTGAAGAAGACCCATCATGTAGATCGTGTTCTGCTGATCGTCATTGTATCCGATCCTTCGTGATATTTCGCGCGCATAGGCGGCAACACGACCGGAGTGACCGTTTGTGTAATTATCCTTCGCGTCGATTGCCTTTGCAAGCGCTTCAACGACATGCATGAAAAGCTTGCTGTTTTCCTGAGTCTTTTTATGTACCTCATGTGAAAGCTCACGCTGAAGATGACTCAGATCGATGATATGACGGACACGAAGTGTCAGAACGTCCGGAACAAAGGGCTTTTTGATGAAGTCCATTGCGCCGAGCGAAAGACCTTTCGTTTCGGATTCCTCGTTATCATCGGCTGTCAGAAAGATAACCGGAATGTTTTCACAACCTTCGAGTTCCCTCAGAGAGGTCAGAGTTTCAAAACCATCCATTCCGGGCATTTTGATATCCAAAAGAATGAGGTCGGGCTTGCCGTTCGCTTCAACATAGTCGAGAAGCGACTGACCTGATTTCAGCGCAGTAACGCGCATGTTTGAACGGCTCAGGATATGCCCGGCCATCTTAAGATTTGTGATATCGTCATCAACTACGATTACCCAATCTGCCATAAATCCTCCTATTTGGCGGCGCTTTGAACGCGCTGTAGCTATTTTATTGCAATGCTTATGTCTGATGCGAGCTGTTTGTAGGTTTCCATGAATTTGTGATGATTTGCGTTGACAAATTCTGTGTTACCCTCACCCGAGGCTTCCTCGAGAGCTTTTGCAAGAGCAAACGCGCTTTCGGATCCGATCGTCTTTGATGAACTCTTGAGAGAGTGGATGAGGATCTGATAATCGGACCATTTTTCTTCTCTGAAATACTCCTCGAGTAACCCGCCTTTTGAATCCACACCGTTACGATAGTTGTCAAGCATCTCGATATAGAAGGATTCCTCTTTTCCGCAGAAACGGAGCCCTTCGTTTATGTTGATCCCGGCTTTTTCAAGGAGATGTTTTGCTTCATCCGAAAGAGAGGTGGGAAGGACGATCGAGTCTTCGTCTTCCGAAGTGGGACCGAACTCCATGATGTCTTCGTTTGTGGGACCGAATTCAAGAACATCGTCATCATCACTTCTACCGCTCGGAGCAAAATCAAATACTTCAGCGACGTCGGGTTGCTTGATGTCATCGGGTTGCTTGACGTCATCGGGTTGCTTGACATCGTCGGACTGCTTGACGTCGTCGCGCTGCTTGACGTCATCGGGTTGCTTGACATCGTCGGACTGCTTGACGTCGTCGCGCTGCTTGACGTCATCGGGTTGCTTGACATCATCGGGTTGCTTGACATCATCGGGTTGCTTGACGTCGTCGGACTGCTTGACGTCGTCACGCTGCTTGACGTCATCGGGTTGCTTGACATCATCGGGTTGCGTGATATCGTCGGACTGCTTGACGTCGTCGCGCTGCTTGACGTCATCGGGAATTGTGGTCGTGGGAGCAAAGCTCATGACAGTAGGATCATCGGTTTCTTCGCTGCTTTGTTGTCTCCACTCGAAGAGACCTTCGGGCAGATGTGCGGCAAGCTTTGCCTGCAGATCTTCCACCTCGATCGGTTTTGAGAGATAGTCGTCAAAACCTGAAGCAAGGTATTTCTCTTTGGCTCCGACAACCGCATTGGCTGTCAGTACGATCACACGGGTTCCTTCGGGAACAAGATTCTCATCCTTGAGGTGACCGAGAGTAACTATACCGTCCATTCCCGGCATCATATGATCCATAAGTACGATATCATATCTGTTCTTTTTCATCAATTCAATGCATTCCTGACCCGATGAGGCAAGATCGGGCTTGATGTTTGAAAGCTTTAACAGATTGCGCGCCACTTTGAGATTCATGTCGTTGTCATCAACAACAAGGATACGAGCATTTTCTGCAAAGAGCGTTTTTGATGTGTCTTTTTGATTCTCGGCAGTAATCCTGAGACGTTCGGAATAATCCCCGATCGCTTCGTCGGAAAGGATCTGCTGTACGATCGTGAACGAGAATTCCGAGCCGACTCCGTAAATACTGTCGACATGAAGTTCGCTGTTCATCATGGAAAGGAGCTTGGTAACGATCGACATTCCGAGACCTGTACCTTCGATGTTTCTGTTTCGGATTTCTTCGATACGTTCAAACGATTCAAAAAGCTTCTTCATATCGGCCGATTTGATTCCGATGCCCGTATCTTTAACAGAAACAAAGAGCTTCAGGCTGTCGCCTTCGCGTCCGCCATCCTTTAGCGTGAGGGTTACCGCGCCTTCGTGTGTGTATTTTACCGCATTTGTCAGGAGATTTGTAATAACCTGGGCGATGCGGACATCATCTCCGAAAAGAACGGAAGGAAGAGTCGGATCGACATCCACATTGAAACGGAGTGACTTCGCTTTTGCTCTTTCATCGATGGAATTTACGAGATCGTTGACCAATGATGAAAGATCGTATTTGACGGGAAGTATCTCCATTTTGCCGTCCTCGATCTTTGAAAAATCAAGGATCGAGTTGATGAGCGAGAGAAGATTGCGACCTGAGGATTTGATGTTCATCGAATAATCCCTGATCGTTTCGGAATCCGTTTCACGCAGGATCATCTCGTTCATGCCGAGCACCGCGTTGATGGGAGTCCTGATCTCGTGCGACATCTGCGCAAGAAATTGATTCTTTGCACGGTCGGCCGATATGGCTGCATCGGCGGCATCTTTCATCCTTGAATTGGTCATTTCCTGCCAGCGGATCATGTTGCCCAGCGTCCTGTAAACCAGGATGATGCAGACGATGAATGCGGCAAGGCAAATGAGGTCGTAGATAAGCATCGAGCCATAAACGGAAAGGAAATTCTTTACAACATATATGGCGAAATCGGTACTTTCACTTCTCGTAGCGATAAGAAGCTTCATTCCGGAGTCGTAATCCGTGATGAGCTCTATGCTGCTGGCATCCTCAAAAATCCCGTTGTATGGAAGATCCGAGATGCTCGTGCGCGTTTCGGCCGTCATCTGATATTTCCCGTAAGGATGGTTGACGATATCACCCTCGGCATCCACCAGAAAGGCATATCCTGTGTCGGTATAGCTGTCGCCGAGGATGTTCACGAGCGAGTCCATATAGAAATCAATACCGAAGTTTCCGACAAATTCACCTGTTTTGCTGTCTAGAACTGTTTCCGCAACAGTAACACAGTAACCGCCTGTTTGCTGGTCGTAATAGGGCGTTGTAACGATCCAGCCCTCATCGCTTTGTGAGAGCGCGATGTACCAGGGACGGTCCTGTACCGGCTTGTCGGGATCTGGTTCCCACCCATTGTTCATGTAGACAGTATGGACACGCTCGGGATTGGTGATATATGACGCCGAAATTTCGGGGTATTGTTCGGTGATCTTGTTCAGGAAGCTGACTGTTTCTTCATAGTTGTCAAGCATGGAGGGGTTGGTTGAGAAAAAGCTGCAAAACATGTCAAGCTTGCTCTTTTGTTCGGCAACCCAGCTGTCAAGTTTATCTTTGTACTCGCCGGCTTCGCCCTGCATGTTCGAGAAGCCGAGCTGATAGGTAGTGTATATGCTTGTGAAGAGTGTAATGCTCATAACCACGATCATGATTATGATGATCAGCGCGCGGAACTTGTTATTGATGCCAAATTTATGAAGAGAGAAAAGGCTTTTCTCTCTGTGGCTTTTTTCGGTGCGGAGTATATTTTTATAGGAAATGATCTGCCCGAGTTTTTCGTTAAGGCTGCGACCTGCCTCCTGGATTTTGGCAAATTCGACCGCAGACGATTCCTCGGCTGAAGTGCTTTCGTGCGCCGAAATCTCAAGGATCTTGTTTAGAGGGGCTTTGAGCTCTCCCGTGATACCCGAAATAAACTCGTCTCTTGCGGAAAGCGCGCTTTCCGCACGTTTTCTGCTGCGTGTGGCGAGTACATAAAGTACAACGATAACGGTGAAAAGAGCAACCGAAAGGAAGATCGTGAGAGAAAGCTGAATGTAGGATTTACGGTAAAGCTCCCATTCACTTTCGCTGACGATCAGGTACCAACCGGTGCCGTTTCTTGTGGCAAAAAGGTTTTCGTGAAGCATTCCGTCCTTAATGCGACCCGTCACAACGCCGGTTTTGTTCTTGGCGAGCGCATAAATGCCCGCATAGTCGGGAAGCTCTTCGATAAGCTTTTTACCGATCTGTTCGGGATCGGTCGAACCCGCAATGATGCCTTCGTCCGTGACGATGACGGCGTTTGTGGATTCGGTACTGTGAAGCTTTTTGATGTGCGCCTGTATCGAATCGAGAGTGTAGTCGATCGCGATAACGGTCTCTTTGTCACCGAGCATTACCGAAACCGTGAAGCAGATTTCGTTGGTAAGCGCGTCAATGTACGGGGGACTCACATAAGGCTCTCCGTTGTTTTTGATGGCGCCCTTGTACCAGAGCCTTTCCTGTGCGACATAGCCGTCCGGTGCAACAAGGTCGGGAATGATATCCCAATCGGAGGCTGCCATATATACATTGTATCCGTTTTTGTTCTCGATAAGCTGGTTCTTCTTCCTACGGAGGAATGATGCAACTTCTTCACGACTGTGGAGATGCTCACGCAATTCGATGGCCATCCCCATGGTCGTGTTGATAGCTTCGTTGAGTGTGGTTTCAAGAGCGCCGCTCACAGACTGAAGCTGATAGGAGCCTGAGGTACGGGTCTGCTCTCGTGTTATGCCGAAAACGACAAAAATGTCCATCGAAACAATTGTAATAAGTAATACTGCGATGACTGCAATGATCGCACTGTTCTTTTTCACTTGTTTTCTCCTCGATATACTGTAAGTATTTATTCTTCACCCGTAGCAGGATGTGTTTCAGGCACCCCGTGTTTCCTCACGGATCAATCTGGCTGCTTCTCTTATGGAGTGCTCAAGCCAGCTGCCGTCTATAGGTTTTGTTATGAAATCGTAGATGTGCTCCCTCATGGCGTAGCCGGCGAAAAACGGATCATTGCTGATCCAGATGACACGCGTGTTCGGGAAGCGAAGAGTGTATTCACGCACAACTTCCATACCTTCGGCTCCGTCGAGAGCAATTATGGCAAGGTCATATACGATCTTATAGACTTTATGACCGTCAAGCTCGGCGCGCGAGCATGACTCGGATCCGGACGCCTTGTAGAGAAAGGTCTGAATCGATTCGAATTCGATGTCGTCGTGAGTGTAGATAACAGTGTTCATAAATACCTCCGGATTTTGTCAAATCCTGTCCTTTGTCTGTATTTCCAATACTTGAAAGAAGTAAAGAAATGGTTTAAAGTATAATTCGGATTGCGTATAACGCGTACCGCATAACGTTCAAAACTCCCGAATCATAGGATAGTGAAACGGGAGAAGTAAATCAACAGACTTGGTAAAATTCGCTTGCGACTTGGTAAAATCGGCAAACCGGAAAACGGGCAACGATGGACGGTCGTGCCGCATCGACCGGGATAACAGGCGGAAAACCGAGTTCCATGAGGAAATTACATGAATATTGCTATTGTAGATGATGAGCAAAATGAGATCGAACGTCTTGAGAGTGTGATCAACGAATATGCACAGGTTAACAAGCTCGAGATATCCGTCTTCAGTTTTCACAGCGCCGAGGAGATACTCGGTTCGTACCATCCGTACGCTTATACACTCATTTTTCTCGATATCTATATGCCGGGTGGCTCCGGAATCGATGCAGCGCGATCCATCATGGAGAATGATCCGGGGGCGATCATCATATTTCTGACATCGAGTGACGAGCATATGCCCGAAGCTTTTTCGCTTCACGTTTATGACTACATCAACAAGCCCGCAGGGCGTGAACGCCTTTTTAAAGTGCTTGACGATGCACTCATGCGTACCACGAAGAAAAGTTCGGAACCGGTATTCACCTTCATCAGCAACAGACATACGATAGCGGTCAGATTCTCCGAAATCCTTCTCGTGCGCACAAACGGACGTAACCTTGAGATAGTCGATACCGACGGTGAGAGTTATGAGACCCGCATGACCATTTCGGAAGCGGAGCAGAAGCTTTCGACAGATGCCCGTTTTTTGACACTCATGAAGGGGATCGTTGTGAATATGGATTTTATAAGGGACATTCGTGACGGTCTTTGCCACATGACAAACGGAGAGAGCGTCGGGGTGAACGTTAAAAATGCAAAATCGCTTGTGGCGACCTGGCAAAATTACAGAATAGGAAGTATTCGTGCCGAACGCAGGGAAAGGAGAAAAACATATAATGCTTGAGAATTATTATGTTATATTTCTCAATATTCTGTCTCAGTTTCCCGCGGGGATCCTCTGCTTTGTTCCGATGCGCGGAAAGATGCGCGGAAGCATTAAGAAAACAATCCTGACGGTTTTTGTGCCGTATCTTGCATTTATCGCGATCTCGGCATTAGTGGCGACCGTATTTGATATACGGCCGTATTTTATCAGAATTCCGGTGATCCTCTTTTTCTTCCTTGTATATTATAAGAGTCTTGACATACATATCACAAAAGCTGTTTTTGTCTGCATTCATGTGTATTCCGTCGTTGTTATCCTGTACAGTCTGGCAAACGGATGCGACGCGCTTATACATCCGCAGCTCGGCGCCGGCAGTTACACATTGTCCGACTCGCTTCTGCAGCTCCTGTTTGTATCTGTTTATACATTACTTGTTTTTTGGCCCGTCAAAAAATACGGTTCCGAGCTCTTTGAAAAGCTTTCGAGCCCGAGAGTGTGGATCTCTGCTTCTTTGATACCCGGGATCGTTCTCGTCGTCAATCTGCTGATGAGAGTGGAAAAGTACGAATCGCTCTATGTCAACCGTGTTTTTCATGCGTTTTTTGCGATCCACATAGTCAGCTTTGTTATGATCATGGTACTCACGATATTCTTTTACTATGTGGTGTCGGGCATTTTACGTGAGACTCGGACACTTGAAGAACTGAAAATACTTAAGCTTCAGGAGCGGTATTTCAAGGCGCAGCAGCAGTACATGAACGATACGGCGCGCGCACGCCATGATTTCAAGCATACCATTCACACGCTTGAACGACTTGCAAGCGACGGGGATCTCTCGGAGATAAAAAACTATCTCAGTCGTTATTCCGATTCGATGCCTAAAAATGAAATATCGTATTATTGTGAGAACATGGCGGTCAACGCTCTGCTGAATTATTATATGGAACAGGCGAAGAAAGCGAAGACTTCGTTTACTCTTGAAGTTGATATGCCTCAGAAACTGCCGATAACGGATGTGGAGATGTGCGCGGTTCTCGGCAACATTCTTGAAAACGCAATGATGGCAAGCATGGAGATCGCGACCGAGCTCAGGTATATCGATCTGGCGATAAGGGTTGAGAATGATTCCCAACTCTACATAGTGGTACAGAATTCGTTTAACGGAATAGTTCGCGTTGAGGACGGAAAGTACTATACGACCCACTCGGGAAACGGGATCGGTCTCGGGTCAGTTATGACTGTTGCGCAAAGCTGCGGCGGAACCGCAAGGTTTTCGCATGAAGGTACGGACTTTTTTTCTGATGTTATCCTTCCGCTTAACAGCGCCGTTCGGACGGAATCTGTTTAATCTTCCGTATTGCGCAACGCGGTCCGGATTTGATATAATGTGACATGAGTTACGGAGTTGTTTCGCGTAATCAGAAACCGCTTTTGAACTTAGTTCAAGGGTTTGTGTTATAACGGTACCTGATACTTTGATCCGTTATAATATGTTAATATGTACACAACAAAATCGTCAGCCGGACGCTTTGGATGCACCCGGCGGGAAACGGAGGAATGATCAATGGCAGGCAAGTATGAAGGAACACAGACACAGAAGAATCTTGAGGCTGCATTCGCGGGTGAGAGCCAGGCTCGCAACAAGTACACCTACTTCGCCTCAAAGGCAAGAAAAGAAGGCTTTGAACAAATAGCGGAGCTTTTCGAACTTACGGCAAACAATGAGAAAGAGCATGCTAAGCTTTGGTTCAAGGAACTCGGCGGAATCGGAACCACGGCGGAAAACCTTCTTGCAGCGGCAGAGGGTGAGAACCATGAGTGGACCGATATGTATGAAGGTTTTGCAAAGACCGCCGAGGAAGAAGGCTTCAAGGCGCTCGCAGCCAAATTCAGGGGCGTTGCCGCAATAGAGAAGAGACATGAGGAAAGGTATCGTGCGCTTCTTCATAACATAGAGGCGCAGGAAGTGTTCAAAAAGAGTGAGGTAAAGGTTTGGGAGTGCCGCAATTGCGGACACATCGTTGTCGGAACCGCAGCTCCCGCGGCATGTCCCGTTTGCGCTCATCCTCAGAGCTACTTCGAGATCAGCAGCGAGAATTACTGATATTATATTAAAAATCGATCGCTCAATTAATTTGGTCCGGAAGCTTAGGCTTCCGGGCTTTTATTATTTTGGATGAAACCGATACGTCGGATCGCAAATAACCGGACTTATGACGTTTGCTCTCTTGATATCTGATTGTAAAAACAAGGATACTATACGGTTGATTCGTGTATATCGTGAATAATACAATCACAATAAGCGAATAATAATAATAAATACGCAAAAACAAATATACAGCTTGACAAATATTACAAATATGATACACTATGTATGTGTTTACTTAACAGCAATACATTTTTTGCGTATTTTCAGGAGGATTATCAGATGAACAAGAAAGAACTCCAAAGACAAGAGAGTAATAAACGTATCGTGGAGGCGGCGCTTGTTGAATTTTCAAAAAACAATTATCAGGTTGCGACCCTCACAGATATCGCGGTCAGGGCCGATGTCTCCAAAGGTCTTGTCACACTCCGTTTCGGGAGTAAAGCGGGTCTCTTCCTGGAACTTATGAAGGTTGTCTGTGAAAGGGAACTTGTTTTGCCCGAGAAAAGGGTAAACAACTTTGATGATGCGATACTCGCGGTAGTTGCGTACAGCAAATATCTTGCCAAAGAAAAGCCTCTTATAGCAAAATTCGTGTACAGATTCCTTGACTGTATCGATTTTATTCCCGAGGACAGCCGCGAAATGATGAAAGAACATGTGATGAACAATAAGAGTATGGCATATTTTGAAAAGGCCGCAAAAGAAGGTAAGCTCAACAAGCACTTTGACGCGTACGGTGCGCTTTGTCTCTTTGTGACGAACTGCCTGAGCCTTTCAATCTCGACCGTTAATGCGGAAGTTGATTTCCTTGATGACAAGGACTACCTTTTCATGCTTCCCCTTATCCTGGCTCCGAAGAAACAGTAAACCATAAGCAAAAAAATGCTTGCAAGGGCAGGTTTTCCCGATCGCGGTTTTACGCCGTGAAACGGAAAACCTGCTTTTTGTAACGAGCGGAGAAACTTGCTTTTTTGCGTCATGGGGTTGTATACTGAAATATGCCGCTGCCGGCAAAACGCAGCAAAAGAGGAGGCGCCCGTGTTGAACCGTTTTGTCAAAGTGCTCAACAAAATATCCATCAGACGCAAGCTTTACCTGATGCTTGTGCTTTGTGTGTTCCTTCCTTTGCTTCTTACGGATTTTCTTTTCGCCACCATTGTTATCAGCACCGAAATGAATGAGGATGAGCGGATCATGAACAATATCGCGGATTCGGTCAAGTTCACTCTCAATGACTACTGCGATTCGGCATATGTTTTTCTCAACAGTCTTGCTTCCGACAGGACCATCGACCAGTTTATCACTTCCGAATATAATTCTCCGCTCAGCTTTTATGAAGAACGCTACCCTCTTGTGAACCGCACGCCTTTTTCGAATGACCGTTTCTCGGCAACGATATACTCGATAAAAAAAGGGATCGTCAGCGGAGGAAGCTTTCAGGAGCTTTCGAAATTTAAGGATTCGGAGTGGTACAGGGAGTATATGAACGCAACGAAGGATTATGTCCTTCACATCGGATATGACAGGCTTTACTGGCGCAGTCAGAGAGTCATAAGCGTAGTGAGCGTTTTTGATTTTTTTCATAAGAGTGA
The DNA here is from genome assembly GCA_016281275.1 of Lachnospiraceae bacterium. Lineage (GTDB taxonomy): Bacteria > Bacillota > Clostridia > Lachnospirales > Lachnospiraceae > RUG11977. The sequence continues at coordinate 17,232 of JAEEIH010000152.1, forward strand.
CAGAAGGGAGGAAAAACCGCTGATAAAAGTGGACATGAGTTACAGTGACATCCAGCAGGTGATAGACAATTCGAATTACTCAAACATCATCTATGTATGTCTCGGGGACACGATCGTTTTCTCGAATGACCAGAAGGGAGGCGTAACGACGCCTTTTTCGACGGTTAGCGACGATATAAAAAACGACGCGGCTTTTATTTCGACTTTTTCGATGATGGATAAAACTTTTGACGTTTACGTGATGGGGAATGAGAATATCATGGCGAGGGCTTTAAGGGAAAATGCAAAGCTCTTCGCATTGCTCCTATTAATGAACATTATTATTCCGGTGACACTTTACAGACTTTTCATAAGATCGTTCGTGGACAGGCTCAGGACGCTTACCGACTTTATCGAGACAAACGATGCCGCCGCACTCGGCATGCTCGGTCAGAACGAGGAGGGAGACGAGATAAGCAGGCTGACTCAAGCGTATAATGACATGACCGTGAGAATCAACAGTCTGATCGACAATGAGTATAAGGAAAGATTGCGGCGCCAGGATATGGACCTTGCCCGTCAGAGGGCGGAGCTTCATGCGCTCCACTCGCAGATCAATCCGCACTTCCTATTTAACGCGCTCGAGAGCATCAGAATGCATTCACTCCTCAAAAAGGAAAACGAAACGGCGAGAATGGTCGAGAAGCTGGCAATCATTCAGAGGCAGAACGTTGAGTGGAACGAGGACAGTGTAAAGGTCAGTGATGAGATAAGATTTGTCGAGGCTTATCTTGAACTTCAGAAGTACCGGTTCGGCAACAAGCTCATGTACGAGATTTCGGTTGATGAAGAATGTGAGGATGTCAGACTTCCCAAGATCACGCTTGTTACATTCGTTGAAAATGCATGCATTCACGGAATGGAAAACAAAACATCGTCGTGTTATGTCTTTGTTCGTGTTACAATAGAAGACAATGAGCTTGTCCTTGAAGTGGAAGATACGGGAACGGGCATTCCCGAGGACGAGTGCAGAACACTTCTCGAGGACATTGAAAATGTCACGATGAGTACGATAGAGGACAGAAAGAGTATCGGAATCCTTAATGCCGCGCTGAGACTTAAAATGTACACGGGCGGAAAGGTTAAATTCGAAATTGAAAGTGAACGCGGTGTCGGAACGATCGTTACTATCCGTCTGCCGCTCGGTGAGGAGGCATAATGCTTAAAGTATTGCTTGTTGACGATGAGCCGGTTATCCTCGAAGGTCTCTCCATGATGATAGACTGGGAACAGGAAGGACTTAAGGTTGTGGGAACCGCTCCCGACGGAATGGAAGCTCTCCGTATGATCAGGCAGCTGTCGCCCGATATTGTCATCACGGACATTAAGATGCCGAGAATGACCGGACTTGAGCTTCTTGAAAGAGTGAGGGAAAAAGAGAAAGAGCAGATCAGCTTTATAGTCCTGACAGGCTTCGATGATTTCTCTTATGCGAGAAGAGCCCTAAAACTCGAGGCTGTTGATTATCTCCTTAAACCGGTTGAGAAGAAAGAACTGCTTACCGCCCTTAAAAAGGCATCCCTTATCTGCGAGGCAATTGACAGATCGAAGAAGACGGACACCGATCTTCAAAAAGAAGTTCTCTTCCATAATATAATATCTCTTATTAACGGAAAGAGCGACAGTGCATCTCTCAACAGTATCAAACAGTATCTGGGAAGACTCACCGGAGTCAGGTATATCTCGATCGAACTGAATGAGAACAATGAGGTGATAGCGAAGGCTAAGGTCGAGGAAAAAAGAAGAATGCAGAAGCTGATGTATTCGGCTTGTCTCGACAATACGGAGGATGAGTACAGAGTCCTTTTTGATGTGTCGCTCAGAGGATCGAATTATGATGTCGGTTTTATCTACAGCGACGAGCTGCTTCATGACGGTATTTCGGAGAAGGAATATTTTGCACAACTACGAAAATCCATTGATGAAAGGCTGGGATTTCCGGTCGTTTTTATTCCGGGAAGGAAAGTCGATTCCCTTGCCGACATAGCGGTATCGTGTAAGTCGGTCGCCATGGCCGATTCTCTTCGTGAGTGGAGCGCGTATGAAGATGCGGACGAGGCGAAGCTTGCAGGCTTCATAAACAGTGGTCTCGCGGTTGACAAAAACCAGGTTGATGAACTTGTAAAATCTGTTACCCGAAACAGGAAAGAAGATATTTTAAGGCAGGCGGCTTCACTTGTCGACACGTTCCAGGGGATGGAGAACAGGTTCATATCCATGGTTATAGACTACCTGATCTTCGGACTTATCGGCACGGCAAAAGAGCTCGACAGTCAGATCGATCAGGAAGAGGTGCTTCGTTACATCAGCGATTCGGTATACGAAGAAATAGAACTCAAGAGCGACAGCGAAAACCTGTCGAAGATACTTGTGGATTACGCCGAATATCTTGACGAGCTTCGTTCGAGCAATTCTGCGGGAATACTGAAAAACATAGAAGACGATATCCGTGAAAACTATCGTGAGAACCTGACGTTAAAGGAACTCGGAGCCAAATATTATATAAATGCGTCGTACCTCGGACAGCTCTTTAAGGCAAAATACGGGACTACATTCAAGTCCTTTTTGCATCACATAAGAATAGAAAAGGCGGAAGATCTTCTTATAAACAGTGATATGAAGATGTACAGCATCGCCGAGGCAGTCGGATATAAAGACACGGATTATTTTATCGATCACTTTATTGCCGAAAAAGGATGCACACCGAGCAAGTACAGAAAAGAGATAAACAAAAACAAGAAAATATAACTAAAAATACAAAAATCACGTTTTGACAACAGAATTAGAATTCTAAGTGTATTCTTAAGAATTTTCCCCGTTTTTTTTTGGAATTTGTACTGTATATCCAAAAAAAGGTTATGTTAGAATAATGAAAGTAGTGCAAAACTACTAAAAATTTAGAGGAGGCAACTATGAAAAAGTTAGTAGCATTATTACTCGTTCTTGCTATGGCTCTTGCTTGTCTTACAGCATGTGGTAAGTCGGAAGAGCCCGCAGCTGAAACTACTCCCGCAACTACAGAGAGCAAGCCCGCTGAGACAGCAACAAACGACACCAAGCCTGCTGAGACAGCAGCACCCGCACCCGCAGCTGACACAACTGAGGAAGCTGCTCCCGCAGTGGAAGAGACACCCGCTGAGGTTACAAACTTCACAATGTTCATCACAATGCCCGGCAACGAGATCAACTCCGATAACGAAATCGCTGATATGATCGCTCAGAAGTGGGGCGTTAAGGTTAAGGAGACCTGGCTTACAGGTCAGACCGCTTCAGAAGCTACAGGTACAATCCTTGCTTCAGGTCAGTACCCTGACTTCATCGATTCCGATGAAATGAACATGCTCGTTGATGCTGACGCTCTTATAGCTCTTGATGACTACATCGATCAGTATCCCGAGTTTAGAGACACATGGTTCACACCCGATGAGTGGGAGAAGTTCCGTCAGCCCGATGGACATATCTACTGGATCAACCCCTTCGGCAACACCATGGGCAAGTCTAAGGCTACAACACACAATGACGAAGCATTCTGGATTCAGGTAAGAGTACTTGAGTGGGCAGGATACCCTCAGATCAAGACTATGGATCAGTACTTCGACGTTCTCGAGCGTTACATGGCAGCTAACCCCACAATGGATGACGGAACACCTAACATGGCATACACCATCCTTTGCGAGGACTGGAGATACTTCTGTCTTGAGAACGCAGGTCAGTTCCTTGCAGGATATCCCAATGATGGTTCTGTAATCGTCAACAAGGAAACAATGACAATCGAAGATTACAACACATCAGCTGATACAAAGGCATACTTCAAGAAGCTCAACGAAGAGTACCAGAAGGGCTTCGTCGATCCCGAGAGCTTCACACAGACATATGATGAGTACATCGCTAAGCTTTCAACCGGTCGCGTTCTCGGCATGGTTGATCAGTGGTGGGATTTCGCATACACTGTAAATGATGTATTCAAGACACAGGGTCTTGACCTTAAGGGATGCAACTATGTTCCTCTCGGACTTACAACAACCGAAGGCATGATTAACAGATGGCATACATATGATGATACTGTAAACCAGGCATCAGGTATCGCAATCACAACATCTTGTGCTGATCCTGACAAGGCATTCAAGTTCATCGTTGACTGCGCTATGGATCAGGAACTTCATGATCTCAGATACTGGGGCGTAAAGGGCGTTGACTACGAAGTAGATGCAGACGGCCTCTTCTACAGAACAGATGCTCAGAGACAGCAGTGGGCTGACACTTCTTACCAGGCAGCTCATCGTTGCCAGTACACCTATTTCCCTCAGTGGCATGGAACAAGCCGCGATGGCAAGAATGCTAACAAGCCCGAAGAGCAGCCTTCAGAGTTCCAGAACGACATGGCTGAGCCTCTTGTTAAGTGCTTCGCAGCATACGGCGCAGGAAACTATCCTGATATGATCGGTTCTATCCAGGAGACGAACGGACCTTGGTTCCCGATGTACAGCTATTCTAACAACTTTACAACAGAGACACCCGGCGGTCTTGCTTGGGCTCTTATGGGCGAGACAAAGCATGAGTGGCTTCCTAAGGTTGTTATGGCACCTGACTTCGAAGCAACATGGGCTGATTACATGAACGTTTACAACGCATGCAATCCTCAGGACTTCCTTGCTGAGATGCAGGCAATCCTTGATACATTCAAATAATGTATTTGAGAAAGCTTATCTGATTTAAAATCCACGGGAGTGGCACAGAGTTTCCGATACCGGAAATCCGGTGCCACTCCCTTTTGTTTAAGATAGGAGAGGCCACATGGCTAAATCTGCAGCAATGATCAATGCTCCGCGCAAGGATCGTAAATTCACATGGAAAGAAATTAAGAGACAAAAAGTTCTCTTGATCATAGCGCTTGCTGTATTTGTTTACGGTATAGTATTCTATTATCTTCCTCTTTTCGGCTGGGCTACGGCGTTTATTCAATATAAGCCCAAGGGAGGAATCTTCGGATCCGCATATATCGGATTCGACAAATTTAAGTTCCTTTTTACAAACGAAAATATCGGATTTTGGCGTGTTATGCGTAACACGTTCTGTATGGGCGCCCTGAACCTGATCACATCCACGTTCATGGCTGTTTTCTTTGCTATTTTGCTTAACGAGATCAAGCCGACGATCATCAAGAAACCCATTCAGACAGTATCTTATCTACCTCACTTCCTTTCATGGATCATTGTTGTAGGTATCCTTCACAGTGCTCTTTCAAGCACGGGTATCGTCAATGATGTCCTCATTAAATTGGGAGTGGTTGATCAGGCAATCAACTTCTTTGCATTTCCTGAATACTTCTGGGGTATCGTGGCTTTTGCAAACGTCTGGAAGGAAACGGGATGGAATGCGATCATCTACCTTTCGGCGATCACTTCGATCGATCCTACTCTTTACGAGGCGGCCTCTATCGACGGCGCAGGCAGATGGGCGAAGATCAAATATATTACATTACCCGGTATCAAACCTACTTTCATGATCCTGCTTCTTATCAATGTCGGTAACGTTCTTAATGCAGGATTCGAAGTTCAGTACCTTCTCGGTAACGGTCTTGTTAAGAAGGTTTCGGAGACCATCGATATCTTTGTTCTTAAATGGGGTATCAGCCAGAACGATTTCTCGCTCGGTACAGCGGCCGGTATCTTTAAGAGTGCAATTAGTATTCTCCTCATCGTTCTTTGTAATGCTTGGGCTAAGCATGCGGGCGAAGAGAGACTGTTTTGATGAGGAGGCTGAGAAAGTATGGAAACTAAGAATAAACATAAAAAACCGATCAACGGTTGGAACATTGCATTTAAGGTTTTCCTTGTGATCTTCATGGTTATTTTCCTTGTTGCAACGCTCTATCCCGTTATCAATACGATAGCTCTTTCGTTTAATGACGGTACGGACGCAGTAAGAGGCGGCATTTATCTTTGGCCGAGAGTGTTCTCGACAAAGAGTTATAAGACGGTTTTCGCCATGGAAAACCTTCTTACCGGATTCAAGATCTCCGTTTTAAGAACTGTCATCGGTACGCTTTCGTCGCTCGCCATTAACGCTCTCCTTGCGTTTGTTCTCAGCAGAAAGCGTTTCCTGTTCTCCACGCAGCTTTCGTTCTTCTACGTAATTACGATGTATGTCAACGGCGGTCTTATCCCGACATTCATCCTTTACAAGAACCTCGGCCTCATGAACAGCTTCAATGTTTATTGGGTAACCGGCCTCGTCAGCGCATGGAACATGCTTGTCCTTCGTACATACATGAAGGGTCTTCCGGAATCACTCGAGGAGTCGGCACAGCTCGACGGAGCGGGATATTTTACGATCTTTACAAGGATCATTTCACCTCTTTGCAAACCTGTTTATGCGACCATCGCTCTTTTCGTTGCCGTATGGCAGTGGAACAACTGGTTCGATGCGATGATCTACAACAGACTTGCCACGGAATACACGGTTCTTCAGTACGAGCTCATGAAACTTCTTTCGTCTGTTATGAACCAGAGCGGTAGCGCGGAAACTGCAAAGGATGCCGGAGGTGCGAACACGATCACACCCATCACGGTTCGATCGGCTGCTTCGGTTATCACGATGTTACCTATCATCTGCGTATATCCTTTCCTTCAGAGGTATTTTGTTACCGGTCTTACGATCGGTGGTGTAAAAGAGTGAGATCTTGCTAATACATTAAAAAAGGCTCGTGGCCGTAAGGTCGCGAGTCTTTTTGTGCGATAAACGAAAGCCGTCTGTTGCAAGCTTGCTTGTGAACAGACGGCTGAGTGAACGGACATCGAGCGGATTTGTACGCGAGATGTCCCGTCGAATCGAGTAGGAGTCAGCCTACTCGATTTATGGTTGTGGGAGATTCCGGATCTTTCAATCGTGATGACCGGTTGTCGCAGTTCGATTTTGTGATAGCGTGTAGTTTTATGGTCATCCCCTAAAGATCCGAAATAAATTTAGTAAAAGCGCAGGTGAAGCACTTGCTCTCTAATTATTTAATAAGAAGCTTGCTGTACGCTTCAAGTGCTCCGGAACATTCGCCGTTCAGAACTCTTGTTGCAAGAACCTTTCCGAGCTGAACGCCTTCCTGATCGAAGCTGTTGAGGTTCCATGCGAAGCCTTGGAACATGATCTTGTTCTCGAAATGTGAAAGAAGGGATCCGAGTGCTTCGGGAGTGAATTTCTCGCCGTAGATGAGAGAAGAGGGACGACCGCCGTCAAAGCGCTTGTTGGGGTTCTCGTCATCCTTTCCGCAGGCAAAAGCGACGATCTGTGCAGCGAGGTTTGCACACAGTTTTGCACGTGAGGTGCTTCCTTTTACATCAAAGTCGAGTGTTCCCTGGTTGTTTGCGAATCCGACAAACTGGAGAGGAACGATGTCAGTACCCTGATGAAGGAGCTGATAGAAGGAGTGCTGACCGTTTGTTCCGGGCTCGCCGAAGAGGACGGGACCTGTTTTATAGTTTACGGGTTCGCCAAATCTGTTGACCGACTTGCCGTTGGATTCCATGTCGGCTTGCTGAAGATGCGCAGGAAAACGTGACAACCCCTGAGCATAAGGCAAAACGGCTGTTGTTGCATAACCGAGAATGTTACGCTCCCAAATACCGATGAGTGCATCGAGCATGGAAGGATTCTTTAAGATGTCACGCTCTTTGGACTGCGAATCCTGTGATGCTGCACCCTGAAGGAATCTGTCAAAGAGAAATCCGCCGAAAGCGAGAGAAAGAACCGCGCCGCCGACTGCCGATGTTGAGGAATAACGTCCTCCGATATAATCGTCAATATAGAACGAATCAAGGTAATCCTTGCTGTTTGCGAGGGGAGAGGTCTTGCTTGTCACGGCGATCATGTGTTTAGCAGGATCGAGCTTCGCGTTTTTCAACATATTCCTGACGAGGGTCTCGTTTGTGAGGGTTTCGAGTGTTGTTCCCGATTTTGAAACGAGAACGAAAAGCGTTTCCGAAAGATTAAGCCCGGAGAGAACGCTGTACGCGTCGTCGGGATCGACATTGCTGATGAAGTACGCTCTCATGCGGAGCATGTCCTTCTGGCGGGCATAATTCTCAAGCGCGAGATATATAGCGCGCGGACCGAGGTCGCTGCCGCCGATGCCGATCTGTACAACATTCTTAAAAGCGCCGTTCTCACCCCCGATTTCTCCGCTGTGAACTTTCTTTGAGAACTGAATGATACGGTTCTGCTGCTCGAGATAAAAAGCACGCTTGTCTTCGCCGTCTGCGATAACTCTTTCGCCGAGAAGACCGCGTGTGAGGTGATGCAGAACAAGTCTTTTCTCACCGGTGTTTATCACTTCGCCGTTATAGAGAGCTGCATATTTATCGATAAGCTGAGCTTCATCGGCAAGCTCTTGAAGTACTTCAAGAACATCGTCATTAACCTGCTTGGCGGCAAAGTTGTATGTAAGTCCCGTTGCCATGGGAACGGAGTATTTTGCAACACGCTTGGCTCCGTCTTCCCCGCTCAGCATTTGCTTAAGAGGGGATACACTGTCCTTAAGCTTCTCAAGCTTTTTAAATGAACTGAGCTTATCAAGATTTGTCCAATTGATCATAGATTACCTCCGGATTGTTTGACGTATCATAGATTATACTTTACTGCGCTTTTTATATCAAGTGCGAACCGGAGACTGTGCGGTTTCAGCCGAGAGCTTCCTTCAGTACTTCAAGATTGTTCTGCATGATGGAAAGGTAATTTGCTCCGCCCTCGATATCTTTTGCCGTGACTGATTGAAGCGAATCAAGGGCAAGGATCTTTCGGTCCTTTGATCCGGAGTTGTCTATGATGGTCTTTGCAATTTTTTGATCGGATTTTTCGATCGTAAGAACAGTGCCGAGTGAAAGCTCATCTACCTTTCCGGCAAGGAATGAGATCGTTTCGAAGCTGGCTTCGGTTTCTGCCGAGCATCCGACGAACGCCGCATAATAATCCAGTCCGTAGTCGTCAACAAGGTAACGGAACGGGAAACGGTCGCCAAAAAGAAGAGTCTTTACGGAAGCGCCTTCAACGGCTTTTTTGTAATCATCGTCAAGCTTTTCAAGTTTTTCGGAATATGCGTCGGCATTCTTTTTATATACTGAAGCGTTTGAAGGATCAAGCTTCTGAAGAGACTCGGAAATAGCGTTCACAAGTGTTTTTGCATTCCTGAGCGAGAGCCATACATGTTCGTCGTACTCTATCTCGCCTTCCTCATGATGATGCTCGTGTTCGTGGTCGTGATCCGCGTCCTCATGGTCGTGCTCGTGATCCGCGTCCTCATGGTCGTGATCTACGTCCTCGTGGTCATGGTCGTGATCGTGGTCGTGTTCGGACTCCTGCATTCCTTCAACTGTTTCTTCCTTTTTTACCGAGTCTCCGAGGACATCGAGCAGATCGATGATCTGCATGTTTTTGTTTTCTGCACCTTTGAGAGCGTCGCTGACCCATTTGTCGGATTCGCCGCCGACATAGATAAACAGGTCGCAGGTCGAAATTTTCAGGATGTCGTTCGCTGTCGGCTGATAACTGTGAAGATCAACGCCACTGTCGAGCAGAAGGGTAACATCCGCCTTTGCGGGGGTGTCTCCGAGTATGTTCTTAACCCAGTCGTATTCGGGGAAGATGGTGGTGATTATTTTCAGATCGTTTTTGTCCGTCCCCGCAGCCGTGCCTGCGGTACATCCGGACAAGCATCCCATAATATAGATGAGTGTTACAAAAGAAATAAGTGTTTTTTTAAGTTTTGACATTATAAACTCCTCTTTATCCTCTTTAGCAGCTGTCTTTTGCTGCCGATTTCTTGCCTGTTGCAATTCCCGAAGGGAATGCAACAGGCATTTGGGTCTAACACAAGACTGTGTATCAGGCATTAAAAATGTATTTGCTCGCGAACAATTTTACATTATATGCTCGGTTTTTTATTTGTCAAGCAATTTGCAACAGAATTGCAAATCATTTGCAAGAATAATTGTTTTCAAGTACGTATATAAAGTGGTATAATAAACAATGATTAGGGTTCTTACGATTTTGTAATATATTACGGGTGAAGAATCAGAGTCGGAAATTCAGGGGGGGACAATGAAAGAATTTAATACGGCTAAGGAATTCAGGTGGGTTACGCCTGAGGACAGAACAACGATTGACAGTTTTATGATGAAGTACGGGGGAGGTTCGTGTCAGCATTCATTTATTGCAATGTACGGGATGAGAGGCAAGTACGGGGACAAATATCTTATCGATGAAGACGTTCTTTATGTGCTGCGAACCGGTCTTTCGTCCGAAAAGGAAACGGCGTTTCTTATACCGATGGGTGAGTCGTGCTTGAGCGATGACGGACTTAAGGACGCAGTCGAAAAAACCGCATCTTATGCTCATAAAACCGGAACAAAGCTTGTTTTTAACACACTTGAAGAAAAAGCAATGAAGAGGATAACGGATCTTTTTCCGGGACGTTTTTCCGTGGAAGAGGTCAGGGACAGCTTCGAGTACATTCACACCTATGAGGGTCTTGTAAATATGGAAGGCTCCAAATATGCGCGTCGCAGACAGGATATGAATTCGTTTAACAAGAATTACGGTGATGCGACACGGATAAAGATCATCGACGAGGGAGACATAGAGGAACTCAAAAGCTTCCAGACAGCCTGGAATGATGATTTCAGAGAATATTGCAAGGCAACCGGAAAGAAGATTATCGATCATGAGCACGAGGGGATTATGAACACCTTCGCTCACTACGGTGAGCTACCGCTCAGTGGGATTGTGCTCAGGATAAACGGTGAGATCAAAGGCTACGCGTACGGTACGGTTATCTCGGACAATGTGTATGATGTCCTTATAGAAAAAGGCGACAGAAATATCAAGGACATTTACCGTCCGCTTAACCGTGAACTTGTGAGGATGTGCGCGGTCGGACACAAATATATCAACAGAGAAGAGGATTGCGGCGACCCGGGGTTAAGAGCTTCAAAAATGTCGCTTGTACCTGAATTTTTCTTAAAGAAATATGTGGTGAGAGAGGTTTAAGAGTTGAACAAGATCGAGGCAAGAATCCTTCTTGTGATAATCACATTTTTTGCATCGGTTCAGTATGCATTTATCGGGGCAATCGGGGAAGAATATTCGCCGTTTGGTTTTTCATGCCTGTCAAATTTAATCGGGCTCTTTTTGATGTGTTTTGTTTTCGGAAGTACCATAATAAGTGAATTTTACAGATACACGAAGAAAGTCTTGCTGCAGAGCCTTTTGCTCGCGGTTGAGCTTACGGGCTTTAATGTTTTTATGCTTATCGGTGCTTCGGATGAAGCTCCGACTGTCAGTGCAGGCATTCTTTCGTCGTTCTTCATATTTATTCCGGTTGTTACGTTCTTTATCAGATTTGAGAAACCGAAAATCAATATCATAATCGCTTCTGTCGTAGCGATTTTGGGAGTTCTCCTCGTAAGCGAATTTGATGTGACGGAGCCGTGGAGCATGAGTACCCTGGCACTTATAGCGGCGGATATATGCTTCGCCCTCTATACAGTCACCGTCGGCAAGCTTTCTACAGGTGTGAGTCCGACATTCCTTGCGATAGGTCAGCTTTTCTGGTGCGTATTGCTGACGGGAGTGCTGTGGGTCGGCGAAGTGTCGTTTCTCGGCGGATCCTTTGAGATACCTGACAGTCCGGCGTTTGTCATCGCCGTGTGCTTTGTGGGAATATTCCTTAAGGGAATATACACATTATCACAGATAAATGCCCAACGTTTTGTTACGCCGATAGAAACTTCTTTGATATTTGCGTCTGAAATACTTATGACGATGTTTGTCTCACCGTTTCTTAGTTTGTTCATGGGCACGCAGCCCGAGGTGATATCGCTTAAAAGAGTGGCGGGAGCTTTGCTCGTCATCGTTGGGATACTTGCGGCAGATGACAATCTGTACAATAAACTGAAAAGAAATATAAAAAGGGTAAAAGGAGGAAGAACATCATGAGAAACGGAGTAAGGGTGCTTGCCATCATCGGTGTATGTATGCTAGCATTCGTTGTACTTGATCTGCCTGTACGTTTTTCTAATTTCGTGGATGTTGCGCCTTATCTGGGAATTAAAAATGCGGTTGCGCCGGCAACGGGGCTTCTTATGGGACCGTGGGGTGTTGTTGGCTCGATACTCGGCGCGTTTGTTTGCGGATTGATCGGAAGAGTCGAGATCGGGCTGATCGTGTTCGAAGTGATCTCGATGCTGATCGAGGGTGTGGCGATGTGGTTTTTATGGCATTTGTTTACGCCGAATCACAAGGTGCGTTTCAAGAAAGTATCGGATCTGCTTAGGTATTGTGTGATCGTTGTTGTTGTCTCTGCCGCAAGTGGAGCGCTCAGCTTTGCGTTTATTGACGGAGGTGCGTTTGTCTCCGTATTCCTGATGCATTGTATTTCTGCTATACTCTTAGGCATTCCGACCGTGATCATATACAGCGGTATCATGTGTCAGCCGCCGATCATTCCCGCATGGTATACGAGACTTCATGACATTGAGGCTGATGTGGATCCGTCTGACGAAAGTTTTCTTGAGCTTAACGACAGGGTAGAAGAACTCACAAGCAGTCTGGGTCTTTCGAAGAAGAGAAATTTTGAAATCCTTAATACGATAGAAGAAGTCTACCTGCGCATCAGAACGCATGAACCGGAGGCAATCGTGCACATCATCATTGATGTTGAGGAGGCTTTGTCAATAACCTTCATATACAAAGGAGAAAAGTGCAATCCGCTCAGGATACTTGCGGAAGAAGATCTGGTTGCTCTTATCGGACTTAAGCTCATTGAGCACAGGGCTATAAGAACCGGATATAAATATGTTGCTCAGACCAATCAGGTACTTATTGTTCTTTGATGATATCATGATCATTACACAGGTGATGCTTTGGGCAAGGAGGAATTGTGAAACCGAAAAGAACATCGATAAAGAAACAAATCAGACGTCTTATCATATTTACCGCTGTATCTGCTCTCATATTTACGAGTGTGAGCGGTATTTTAAGCATGTATTCCATCAAGGAGGACAGTGCCACATCGCTGACCGACCAGCTCAGAGAGACTGTCGACAGTGTTGTTGACGGTAAGGCGAGCCTTGCGGATTCCAGGCTCGGCGTCTATGCCGATTACATCACGACTCTTTCGGAAGTGATCACGGCCATGTATGACGATCCGGGGAATTATGTAGCCAGGGAAGTGCTTCCGCCCGACGCGTCAAAAGAAAACATTTTGTCGATGCAGAGATATTTTACTTCGAAAAATGTCAAAAGGGATGATGTTCTCGAGGATCTGTGTCTGTTTGGAAACCTTGAAGAACTTTGGATTCCGATAATCTCAGAGCATGAGTCTGTCGTTACAAACATTTACCTTGCAACGGACGAGCTGATGGTCTGCTGTGACAGAAATGCAAATCTCGCCGAACTCGATCCCGACGGGGAATCGTATTATGATTACCGTGAGATGGAATGGTACAAAAATGCCATGGAAGGCGACGGAAAAGCAAACTTCTTAAAGAGTTACCTGGATTCCTACGGACGCGGTCTCATGACAAGTTGCAGTGCCCCGTTTTACAAGGATGGGAAACGAATCGGCGTTATCAGCATGGATATTCTTACGAGCGACCTCAATGCCGGGATCATCGACGTAAGCCTCGGTGAGGGTTCGTATGCATTCCTTGTCGACGGTGACGGTGATATTATCGCTTCACCTTACATGGACAGAAAATCGGACAAATTTGTGAATATCGTCAAAACAAGGCTTGTCGAAAGTGAGATTTCCGATAATATTCTCGGCGGAAAACGCGGTGTGGTTAGAGGTGCGGATGAGAAGTATTATGCATATGCACCGATCGAATCGACGGGATGGGAGCTTGTCATCAGCATTCCCGAATCGCAGATCCTCCAACCCATTAATCAGATGAACAATCAGATAAGATTTACGATCATTATCTTTATTGCGATCTTTATCATCGTGGGCATGGTAGTGATGATACTTGCTTCGCGTCTCTCCAACCTTTTCACAGAGCCTATTATTGCGCTCGAGAAGGATGTGGAGGTTATATCGGGCGGAAATCTCCGGCATAAAGCGGTGGTACGTGCGAACAATGAACTCGGAGATCTTGCGCATTGCGTTAATTCCATGGCGGTTTCTCTTGACAATTACATTAACGATCTGACGAGGATCACCGCGGAAAAGGAAAGGATCGGTGCGGAACTTGATGTTGCGACACACATCCAGTCATCGATGCTTCCATGTATTTTCCCCGCTTTCCCCGATCGAAAAGAATTTGATGTGTTCGCCTCCATGACACCCGCAAAGGAGGTTGGCGGCGATTTCTACGATTTCTTCATGGTTGATGATTCACACGTTGCTTTCGTTGTGGCTGACGTTTCCGGAAAAGGAGTTCCCGCAGCGCTGTTTATGGTCATCGGTAAAACTCTTATCAAAGACCACACGGTTCCCGGCGCGGATCTCGAGACTGTTTTCATGGAGGTAAACAATATCCTTTGCGAGAGCAACAGTGAAAATATGTTCATCACCGCATTTGAATGCGTACTCGACCTTGTAACGGGAGAGCTGCGTTTTATAAATGCAGGTCATGAGACACCGTTCATTTACAGGAAGGGCGGCAGATTTGAAGAATTCCGGGTTAAGTCGGGATTTGTCCTTGCCGGTATGGAGGACATGGTTTATAAGGGTGGCTCGCTCATGCTCGAGCCCGGTGACAAGCTGTTCCAGTACACGGATGGCGTTACCGAGGCTACAAATGCGGAGAACGAGCTTTATGGTATGGAGCGTCTTGCAAATATTCTCGGTGAAGTCGGGGAGAAGAATCCCAACGAAATCCTGCCTGCCGTCAAGGCAGACATCGATGCGTTTGTTAAGGACGCGCCTCAGTTTGATGACATCACCATGCTCTGCCTTGAATACAGAGAAAGAATGGTCTAGTACATTGATATGCTCAAAGGAGGTGCTGATATGTTTGTTTACATGCTTTTGTGTGATGGCTTTGAGGAGTCGGAAGCCGTTGTGACTGCCGATATTCTTGCAAGAGGAGGGATCAATGTTAAATTTGTTTCTCCTTATGATAAATTCAAGGCTGTCGGATCTCATGGTTTTGTCATTGATATAAATGACAGGTTCAACAACCCCGATTATTACGATCACCGTTTTGATGATGCGGATGCGGTAATTCTTCCCGGAGGAAAGATCGGAACGGAAAATCTCAGACTGAGCATGGCTGTCAAGGCGATGGTAAGAGAGTATTGCGACTCCGGTAAGATTGTTGCGGCTATCTGCGCGGCTCCCATAGTTCTCGGAGCGGCGGGCATTCTGCTCGGAAGGAAATACACATGCTACCCGGGATTCGAAAAGAGCATCAAAAATGCGGAATATACGGGAACTCCGTTTGAGATCGACGGTAATATCGTGACCGGTCGTTCGATGGGATGCTCGCTCGAATTCGGGCTTGCGCTTCTTGAAAAGCTTAAAGACAAGGAAACTGCCACCAATGTTGAGATGGCGCTTGAAATGCCCTGATGATTTTTACTGCGCTTGACATCGGTCATACGGCATGATATACTTCAAGTCACGAACAGACGTTCGCGTCTTGTTTGAATTCATCATTTCCGGGTGTGAGCAGATGTCAGAGCAGGATGAACGCGCAAGGATTTATGTCGCGATTGACCTTAAGTCTTTTTATGCTTCCGTCGAATGTGTCGACAGAGGTCTTGATCCGCTTGCGGTAAATCTTGTTGTTGCAGATCCGGAACGTACGGAAAAGACGATATGTCTCGCCGTGTCGCCCTCACTGAAGGCGTACGGTATTTCCGGAAGGGCGAGACTTTTTGAGGTTGTCGAAAAAGTAAAGATGATAAATGCCCGGCGTCGTGCGAATGCGCCCGACAAAACTCTCAGGGGCAGCTCGGTCTTTGACGCGGAACTGAAAGCCGACGCGACGCTTGCGGTAGATTATATTGTCGCGCCTCCCAGAATGGGGAGATATGTTGAGATGAGCCGCGCTATCTGCGGCATTTATAGGCGGTTTATTTCGCCCGAGGACATACACGTCTATTCCGTGGACGAGATCTTTGCGGATGTGACGGATTATCTTAAATTCTATGGGGTCACCGCGCGGGAACTTACCATGCGGATGATCCGGGCGGTCCTCAGTGAAACCGGTATCACGGCGACGGCGGGGATCGGTTCCAACATGTTCCTTTGCAAGATTGCCATGGATATAGTTGCAAAGCACATGGAGCCGGACGCCGATGGCGTGCGGCTTGCGGAGCTTGATGAGATGAGCTTTCGAAGGACCCTTTGGACTCATAAGCCCATCACCGATTTTTGGATGATAGGGCACGGTATTGCGCGACGTCTCGAAAAGCTCGGAATTTACACAATGGGCGACATAGCGAGGTGTTCGATCGGAGCTCCCGGAGAATTCTACAACGAGGAGCTCCTTTACAAGACCTTCGGCGTTAACGCGCAGCTTCTGATAGATCACGCATGGGGGTACGAACCATGCACCATCGCCGCAGTCAAGGCCTGCAAGCCGAAATCGAGGAGCTTAAGCTCCGGGCAGGTGCTTAAAGAGCCTTATCCTTTTGAAAAGGCAAGAACAGTCATGAGAGAGATGGCTGACAAGCTTGTGCTCGAGCTTGTTGAAAAAGGCTTTGAGACCGATAGGATGGTCATTGACATCGGTTATGATACCGAGAATGTCACATCGCAAAGCGCGGGGTACAGAGGCGAACTTGTGAGAGACCATTACGGTCGTCTTACCCCGGCACCCTCGCACGGAACAGTTGCGCTCGGCTTTTATACATGCTCGTCGCGGTTAATTTGCGACGCAGTGATCGAACTGTTTGACAGGATCGCAAATAAATCTCTCACTGTACGCAGGATGAACGTCTCAGCCGGTGACCTTCTTGAATTTTCGGCGGAAGCGAAGAATACGGCAAAATCCGAAGAAGATGATGAATCGCCGTATCCGGAAGGCACTGAAGAGCAGGGCGAAACCGTGGGCTCAAATGAGACGGAAGCGTCGCGAAAAAATAAGCCGCCGGACGGTTCCTACGAGCAAATGAGCTTTTTTGACATACTGATTGCGGATGATGAAAAAGCAAAACGGGAGGAAAATACCTGGCGGGAAAAGGAAGCGCGTGAGAGAGAATACAGCCTTGAGAAGGCTGTTGTGTGGCTTCGGAAGCGCTACGGCAAAAATGCGGTCCTTAAAGGAATGAACCTTGAGGAGGGAGCGACCGCCATCGAAAGAAACGGACAGATCGGCGGGCACAAGGCATAATGATCCGGTTTTTTATGAAAGAAAAAGACCCACACGAATATGACGATATGCTGAATCTGCCATATCCTTATCCGAGTGCGCACAAAAGAATGGATCTTATTCACAGGGCGAACCAGTTCGCCCCTTTTGCGGGTGTGGGTCATCTTGATTCGCATGACGGCATGGAGCTGTCCGAAACCGAAGTAAAAGAGAAACCCGATACATGGTCATGTGTTGGGCGAGAAAACGGCAGTGCAGAAACGCTGCCCAAGAGGAGGTAATTATGTTTCAGGATATGCTTGAAAAGAAAAGAGAGCTTTTTGCGGACGGTGTACAAACGGTCCTGAGGGGACACGGTAACCGCAACCGCAGGGTTGTTATCTTGAAAGGCAATATCGTGCAGAACACACGCAGCGAGAGCCGCGGTATCAGTGCGAGAGTGAACAATAAGGGAACATTCGGATTTGCTTCGGTTGCAGAGACAACTCCCGAAGCTGCAGAGAAGGTGCTTCGCGCGGCAACACGAAATGCATCGCTTCTCGCTGAGCATGCGCGCAGGAGTATTGAACTTCCGCCTTCGCTCGGAGTTGGGAGCATGCCTCCCCACGGTGTGATCAACGATACGGCGCAGAAAGAGATCATCGAGGCGTGTCAGACCGTTGATAACTACGTTTCGACAAAATATCCGGATCTTACCACGAGGACGATCGTTTACACCGAGGATTCGCAAGACAGGACGCTTGTTACATCCGATGCTTTCAACGGGCATATGATCACGCCACGCTGCTATATTTACGTTTTTATCGGATCGGTAACCGACAGCGGCGTTCCCGTGGAACTTTTTAAAGCATTCGGCGGTTACGGAAGTTTTGCGGACAATTTTTCTGATGTTACAAAATATTATCCCGAGATAGATGAGCTTCATAAAAGACTCATGGACAAGAAAGAAGGCGTTTATGCCCAGTCAGGCACAAAAACTGTTGTGCTTGGGGGCTTTATGGCAGGCATGCTCGCGCACGAGGCGGTCGGACATACCGTTGAAGCAGACCTTGTCAGGGGAGGCAGCGTAGCCGGAAAGAATCTTAACAAGCAGGTGGCGTCGGAACTCGTCAACATGGTTGATTTTGCGCACACCTACGACGGCAAGCCTGCGCCGCTTCCCGTTTATCTTGACGATGAAGGAACCCGTGCATGCGATGAAGTGCTCATTAAAGACGGCATACTTGTCGGGTATATGCATGACCGTGAGAGCGCGCAGCATTTCGGCATGAAGGCTTCAGGAAACGCGAGGGGCTGGGGATTTGCCGATGAGCCGCTCATCAGGATGCGTAATACATGTATCCTTCCCGGGAAAAACACGCTTGACGAGATGATCTCATCCATCGACGACGGATATTATCTTATCAGTTCCGGTAACGGTCAGGCAGACCTTACGGGTGAATTCATGTTTGGCGTGACCTGCGGTTACGAGATTAAAAACGGCAAGCTTGGCAAAGGGCTTCTTGATACGACCGTTTCGGGAGTTGCTTTTGATATGCTCAAAACGGTTGACATGGTTTCGGATACGCTCGAGTGGTCGTCGAGCGGATTCTGCGGCAAGAAGCAGATGATGGCGGTTAGCATGGGCGGACCCTCAATGCGCTGCAAGATTACAATCGGCGGACGTTAAAGGCGTTTGAACCTGATGACACAGAAAGGAATCGTACAATGAGTGATCTTATAAAAATGGCTGATCGTTTTGACAACATAATAAAAAAGCACGAGCTTGCCAAATACACATATTCGTTATCGGAAAGTGAAAAGCAGGAATTCAACATAGAGCATGGTGATTTTAAGCTCTTGCGAACGGTTTATTCAAACAATGCGTCCATAAAGGTGTTTCTGGGGGCGCGCATGGGTTCGGCAAACGGAACCGATGTGACGGATGAGGGGCTTGAAGCTCTTATTGCGGATGCAACGGCTGCAGCGGAATCTTCTCCCGAGGATCCTGCGCACGATTTTGCCCCTGATCAGGGAAAGCATGAACGGACGCAAGGGGCGGTTGAACCCGACCTTGACCGTTTTATCGAAAGAATCGAGGAATTTCTCGATACGGTGGCAAAGGAATATCCGAGGGTTCGCATCCTCAATCTCGGAGCCTCCCACGACAAATGGACCTGGTTGTCCCGTAACACAAACGGTACCGAATTCCTGGAAACGGCAGGATCGTACAGCTTTTCGATCGAGATCAGCGCAGCCGAGGGAGACGCAACGACCGGATTTGATTACACGGGTATTATTGCAAAGGATCTCGACACGCCCTTTATCGAACGCGGTGACATAAGGCGCTCCATCGAGAGCATTGATGCGAGTATTTATCCCGAAACTCTTGAAGGGGAATTCATGGGTTCGCTTGTTATCACACCGGCATGTACGGAAGACTTTGTTCAGATGCTCATCGGTAATTATGCGAGTAGCGGTGTTGTTATCGACGGTACCAGCCTTTGGCTTGACAAGGTCGGAGAACAGGTCTCGAGCGACAAGCTTACGGTCAGCCTTAAAAATGAAGACGATCGCATTGTGCTGAGCGATCTCGCTACAGGCGACGGATTCCTTGCAGAGAATGCAACGATCATCGAAAAAGGCGTGTTAAAGCAGCATTTTCTCGGTCTTTATGCTGCCAATAAGACAGGACGACCTGTGGTAAAGAATAACGGCGGCAATTATGTCCTTGAACCCGGAGATACGCCCTTGGACGATCTTATCGCAGGAATTGAAAAGGGACTTCTTCTCGGACGCTTTTCGGGAGGATCTCCCGGAACGAACGGTGATTTCTCGGGTGTTGCAAAGAACAGCTTTCTTATCGAGAACGGTAAGATAAAGTGTGCCGTTGCGGAGACGATGGTAAACGGCAATCTCGGCGACATGTTCAAAAATATTCGCGGCATTAGTAAGGAGCTTGTCTGCAACGGATCGAGCGTTATGCCGTACATCGCGGTCGATGGCATAAACATTTCGGGAAAATGACGGAAAGGAACAGTAATGAGCGGGATCGACGGTGAATGGCTGGAGCAGCTGAAGGACCAGTTTTCAATGCCTTATTACAAGGATCTTTATAATTTTGTGGTTGATGAATATACGCATAATACCGTATATCCTCCCTCGGAGGAGATCTTTAACGCATTTCATTACACTCCGTTCGAGAAAGTAAAATGCGTCATACTCGGGCAGGATCCTTATCATGAGCCCGGACAGGCACACGGGCTCTGCTTTTCGGTAAGACCCGGAGTACCCGCGCCTCCTTCGCTTCAGAACATTTATAAAGAACTTCGTGACGATCTTTCATGCAAGATACCGAATAACGGGTATCTTGAAAAGTGGGCGCGGGAGGGTGTGCTCCTCTTAAACACGTGCCTCACTGTACGCGCACACATTGCCAATTCCCACAACGGACACGGTTGGGAGATTTTCACGGATGCGGTTATAAAAGCGGTTGATAAGAAGCCTGAGCCGGTTGTGTTCATGCTTTGGGGATCATATGCCGGGAAAAAAAGCGAGCTTCTCACAAACAAGTCTCATCTTGTGCTTAAAGCTCCGCATCCGAGTCCGCTTTCTGTGTACAGAGGTTTTTTTGGATGCAGGCATTTCAGCATGGCTAACAAATATCTTGAAGAGCACGGAGCAGAACCGATCGACTGGCAGATAGATGATATCCGGTAGATCCTGTGAAAAACGAGGGATGATCCGGATTTTGAAAGCAAGTGAAATCACTTCTGAAATGTAGTATAATAAAACGGATGCGGTGCATCGTTTTGTTGTCGTGGGAACGCAGAAGACGTTTTCGGGATGACATTGGATAAATCAGATATCAGTATATAATGCGGCTGTAACGTGTTATTGACAAAAGGCGACATGGACAGTGCGCTGAAACATTATGGCACATGGCCCGAAAGGATTAAAAATGGCAGGTTCTGTTTTTGGTAAATTTTTCACATGCACGGTTTGGGGTGATGCATATACAACAGGTATCGGCGCTGTTGTCGACGGAGTTCCCGCAGGTCTTAAGATCACGGAGAATGACATACAGCAGTATCTCAACAGAAGAAGAGTTTGGGCTGCTTCTGTTCCGGCCAAAAGGCATGAAAGCGATTTTGTGACGATAGCATCGGGTCTTGAGAACGGGATCACGACAGGCGGTCCCGTATCGCTCACTATCATGAACAGCGCTCTTAAAGAAAAGAATTCGGAGACCGTTCCCGGTACGTTACGACCGGGACAGGGTGATTTGGCAATGGTTGCCAAATATGGCGCCACAACCGAAAAGATCTCTCTTTATCCTTCCCGTATTCAGTCTGCGATCACAGCAGCAGGGGCGATCGCCGTTAAGATTCTCAGAGAGATAGGCGTCAGCTTCTGTACTTATGTGAGTTCTGTGGGACCTGTGTCCGTTTCGTATGCCAACTGTTCGATCGACGCGCTCAGAAAGAGCCCGCTTCTTATGCCCGATCTTAAGGCAAGCGCGGATGCGCTTGAATATGCAAAAGGAGTTGCAGCCGAACATGATTCGGCGGGAAGTACGGTCGAAGTAGTTGTTACAGGCATGCCGGCAGGCGTCGGTGAACCGTTGTTCGGATCCCTTTCGGCAGAGATCGCGGGCGCTGTCATGGCGATCGAGTCCGTTGCGGGAGTTGAATTCGGTGACGGTATCAGGTCAAGCACGAGAAAAGGAAGCGAGGACTGCGATTCTTTCGCATTCGGTGAGGAGATCAGGAAGCTTTCGAATCATTCCGGAGGTATCGAGGGAGGAATGAGCGACGGATCCGAGTTGGTCGTCAGGGCGTCGTTAAGACCCGACCCTTGGGCGGGACAGCAGCATGAGACCTTCAGCATTCACGGGACTCCCGTTTCTCTTGCGGCAAGGGAAGCGTACGATGTTGTTACGGCTCCGAGACTTTGCGTTGTTATTGAGTCGGTTGTCGCGATGGCGATCGTTGACAGGCTCTTTGAGAACATGAGTGCAAAGATCGAGAACGTAAAAAAATTCTACGAGAAGGCATAATAATGGGAAAGATCATCAACACTCTTCGATACGGCAAGACAAAGACCAAGACATTTGTTATTTCGGTCTTTGTTTTGATGACTGTGGCCATTGTGTTGGGAATTATAGGCATAAACGGGATGAACATCATCATGCTGGGTATTTCAATGGTGCTGTTCATCATCTGCATTTTTATGGTTTTTAAGCTTGAAGGAGCCGATAGAGATGTCGATCCTGACAATGAGACGGGAGACGGAAAGCGCGAAAGAGCAGCGGAAAAAGTCGCAGGGAGTTACAAAGGGGCAGCGGATGAAAGCACAAAGAGTTCTCAAAAGGCAGCGGATGAAGGCACAGGGAGCTCTATAAAGACAGCGGACGAAAGCGCAAGGGATTGGCGAAGGACTGCGGATGACAGTAGGAAATCCGGATTCGACGACAGCGAGAGAAGAAAGGCAGCGATCGAGGAGCTTAAAAAAGCTCTTAATAAAAAATCGATTGGTCCCAAAACAAAAAGAACAATGATAGAGCAAAAGCTCCTGCTTGAGATAATCAAAGCCAACAGACGAAGCGCGGTTCTCGATAAAAAGGCATACCGAAAGCGCATGAAAGCAGCCGTGAAAAGACGCAGGAAAATCCTTGATGCGCTGAAACGTGACGGAGAGGTGGGATATTCCGAGCGAACTTCGGGCGATGTACCGGTAAAGAGAAATCAAAGCAGAGACGGAGAAGCACCAAAGAGAAACCAAAGCCGGGATGACGAAACACTAAAAAGAAACCAAAGCCGGGATGACGAAACACTAAAAAGAAACCAAAGCCGGGACGACGAAACGCAAAAGAGAAATCTCACAGGCGTTGCCGATTCCGAAAGTGAGGAAATAAACCGCGGTGACGAACCGGCAACCGGCAGGAGAAACCGTGAAGATGAGAGGAGAAGCACGCGCGGAGTCGACGGGAAAACAGATTACAAGACTTACACTAAAAATGAGGTAAAAAAGCTTCGCAAGATATATAAATTTCCGAAAAACGCGTGTCATATAATCATCGATTCCTGTAAGAGCCTTGCTGTCGATCATGCGCCGGCCTTGTTCTGGGAGAAAAAAGGCAGGATATACCTACTCATTTTTGAGGAATCGGCGAGATGTGAAACTCTTCCGATGGCGAATATCAGTGTTTCGTATAAGAAGAATGTACGTGAAGACGAAATCATCAAATATAATTCGATGAGAGAGATGGGAGTTTATAAAGAATTTGAGGACATGATGCCGAATTTCTCGGTTGTCGGCGGTACTGAATTCTTTAAGAATCTGTACGTACTCGGAAAGGATCTTGAGATCACACCGAGATCGCTGAAATGTCTTTTGACGCAATTTAATTTCGGCATCAGGATTTTTGACAGTCTCGGAATAAAGGGCGATCATTCCAAGTACTTTAAAAAAGCGTACGAGCAGCGTATTATGTGGACCGACGGTGTCATTTCACAGAATCAGTATCAAAACAATATACGCGATATTTTGCAGTCAATGGTTGATGATGACACCATCATACGATATGATTTCATGGATGATCTCGCAAAAATGGTTCATCACCGTTTGATCACGGATGAATATGCGGAATATTACAAGAATAAGCGGCTGTAAAACCTGATTAATACGTTGGGATAACAATAATAAGTACTGTAAATAATCTGAGTGATACGGTGTGGTAACAGGAATAAGCGCTTGTGAATAATTTGAATTATACGGCGAGCTTGTTAAGTTCGAAAGATTCAGAAATACATATTAAGGGGTTTAGGAATGGAAGACATAGAAAACATAGAAAACGTGGAAATAAGTGTTAAGGCGGAAGAAATCACGGATGAGACCGATCCGATGGAGATCCTTGACAGATTTCTCGATGCCCGCATGGCAAAGAAAAAGATGGAAATTCTGAGCGAGAATGCGGACAGAATTGATGAGAAGATGATAGGAAACATCGAGGCGTCGCTCGATTTGCCGGGAGGTAACGGCTCTCTCAGCGACAGAATAGACTACGTATTATACTGTCTGCGTACGAAGAGCCGTTTTGAAACAGACAGGCTCAGATGATGTCCGTTCTCAAAGGGGGACAGAATCATTGTCTCATGAAGTAGTTTTAAAGGGGAATTATACCTGATGGTACTTACATGTAATAATATCAGCAAAGCTTACGGCACCGACGAAATACTGCGTGACGTGAGCTTCGTTCTTAACGAGAGGGAGAAGATGGCCGTCGTCGGCATTAACGGTGCCGGTAAATCAACACTTCTCAAGATCATAGCCGGTGAGCTTTCCGCAGACAGCGGACAAGTGATAAAGCCCAAAGACGTCACTATCGGCTATCTTTCACAGCAGCAGGGTCTCACGAGCGGAAATACGGTAAGGGACGAGGTTATGTCCGTCAAGGCGGATGTACTCGCGATAGAAAGAAACATGAGACGCTGTGAAGAGGAAATGAAAAATCTTGAGGGCGAAGAACTTGAAAAAATGCTCTCAACGTATAACAGACTCACTCACGAATTTGAAATGAAGAACGGCTACGCGCTTCGCAGCGAGATAAACGGAGTTCTTAAGGGACTCGGTTTTTCATGCGGTCGTGCGGACAGTATTTCGGACGGTGCGTCTTCCGGTTTATGTACAAACAGCGCTTCGGACGGCGATTCTTCAGAGTACCGCTCCGGCAGTGATTCATTTGATGATGTACGACGGAATAAGGCACAAGACCATAACACGGATGAATTTTCCGCGATAGTCGACACTCTTTCGGGTGGTCAAAAAACCAGAGTTGCGCTTTCAAAGCTGCTTCTTTCGAAGCCCGATATAATCATGCTCGACGAGCCGACGAACCATCTGGACATGAGGTCTGTCGAGTGGCTTGAATCATTCCTTGCGAATTATAAAGGCGCGGTCATCATAGTTGCCCATGACAGGTACTTCCTCGACAGGATCGCGTGCAAGGTTCTCGAGATCGAAAACGGCAAGGGACGCGTCTATACCGGCAATTTCAGCGAATATTCCGAAAAGAAAAAGGCGGTTCGCGCCGATGAACTTAAGGCTTATTTAAATCAGCAGAAAGACATCGAGCATCAGGAGAAGGTTATTGCGACTCTTAAGTCGTATAACCGTGAAAAGTCCATAAAAAGAGCGGAATCCCGCGAGAAGATGCTTGCAAAAATCGAGCGTCTGGAACGTCCGTCAGAGCTTGACGATAAGATGAACATACATTTTATGCCGTGTGTAGAGAGCGGCAATGATGTTCTTGACATAAAGGGGATCACAAAGGGCTTTGATGGCAATGTGCTCTTCTGCGACATCGATTTCCTGGTTAAAAAGGGTGACAGGGTCGGCATAATCGGAGACAACGGAACGGGTAAGACCACACTGCTTAAGATCATATGCGGCAGGCTTGCACCGGATAGAGGGACGATAAGACTCGGAACGAACGTTAAGATTGGTTATTACGATCAGGAGCACCACGTCCTCGATCCCGACAATACGATCTTTGAAGAAATAAGCGATGCTTACCCTGATATGGATAACACGAGGATCAGAAATCTTCTCGCTGCGTTTCTTTTTAAGGGGGATGACGCATTCAAGCTTATCCGTGATATCTCGGGCGGTGAAAAAGCAAGAGTATCACTCGCGAAGCTTATGCTTTCGGATGCAAATCTCCTCATCCTTGACGAGCCGACAAACCACCTTGATATCGTTTCGAAGGAAATCCTTGAGGAAGCAGTCAGCGGTTATGGGGGGACGGTCATATTTGTTTCTCATGACAGATATTTTATAAACAAAACAGCAACCCGGATCATGGAGATCACTTCCGACGGCGTAACGTCATTTGACGGTAGTTACGGGTATTACATCGAGAAACGCGATGAAGTCATTGCGGCCATGGGTGCGGGAAACGCTTATGTGCCCGGACGAAGCACTACGGTGGGTATGAA
Source organism: Lachnospiraceae bacterium (assembly GCA_016281275.1). Lineage (GTDB taxonomy): Bacteria > Bacillota > Clostridia > Lachnospirales > Lachnospiraceae > RUG11977. The sequence continues at coordinate 43,555 of JAEEIH010000152.1, forward strand.
AGGAATCACGGGCAGTCAGGCAAACCTCGCCGGCGCGAAAGAAGCAACAGGCGGGGTGGGTGCATCGCCTTCGTACAGCACAGGTCGTTCCGAGTGGGAAGAAAAGAAGCGACTCACAGGAGAACGACGCAAGCTCGAAAATGAAATAGCCAGATGTGAGGATGAGATAAAGAAGCTTGAGGAACGAAACAGCGAGATCGACAGCCTTTTTGAGGACGCGGAAGTCGCAACGTCTCCCGGCAGGTTAAAGGAGCTCACCGAGGAAAAGGATGCCAATGAGGAAAAGATCATGACGCTCATGGAAAGCTGGGAGGAGCTAAATGAGAGACTTGATATCAATAATAGTGCCATGCTTTGATGAAGAAGAGGCACTTCCGATCTTTTTTATCGAACTTGAAAAGGAAAGAAAAATGCTTCCGTGTGACAGCGAAGTAATCCTTGTGGATGACGGTTCGAAGGACAATACACCCGACATCATCAGGAAATTCGCCGAAAAATACACGGGAGTGCGTTATGTGCTCCTTTCGAGAAATTTCGGCAAGGAAGGCGCTATGCTTGCCGGTCTTAAGGAGGCCAAAGGTGACTACGCAGCGGTGATGGATGCCGATCTGCAGCATCCCCCTCGGATGCTTGCGGTCATGTATGACGCACTTAAAAATCCTCCGGAGGGCGAACATCCCGAAAGCGCGGCGTGCTATAGGACGCGTAAAGGTGGGAAGCCATTGGGCTCACCTGTTTCAAGATTCATCAGAAAGCGTTTTGCGAAACTTTCGGGGATAGATATCCCTGTCGGAGCCACAGACTTCAGGATGGTAAGCAGGCGGATGCTCGACATCTACCTTTCTCTTTCGGAAAGCAACAGATTTTCGAAAGGGCTTTTTAATTGGATCGGTTTTGAGACAAAGTGGATCCCCTACGAGGACGAGAAAAGGTGTGCGGGGAGATCGTCATGGTCGCGCTCGGGACTTTACGGTTACGGCTTTGAGGCGATACTTTCGTTCTCCGACAAGCCGCTTAAGTACGGTGCGGCTCTTGGGGCAATCTCGTGTACGCTCGCACTGATACTTGCGGTATGGGTGGTCATTAAAACGATCATCTGGGGCGATCCGGTTGCCGGTTTCCCCTCGCTTTTCTGCATGATACTTTTTATGGGAGGAAGCATACTGCTGTTCCTCGGGCTGATCGGACGATATATCTCGAAAATCTATTTGGAAACAAAGCACAGACCGCCGTTTGTGACTAAGGAGACGGGTGGAGGCGGTCTCGGTGAAAAACAGCAGATGTCGGATAGTGATGGCCGGTCTGTTTGAAAAACGGAGAAAAAGATGTATGGATTAAAACAAAATGAAACGGACCATGAAAAGAATCTGAACGGCGAAAAATAAGACGGGCAGGATTGAACCGGTGAAAAACGAGGAAGCCGACGGCTCGGATTAAGAATCGGAGGAGACGGGGAAAAACCCCGAGACAGGAAAATGAATATGATGAACATTTCTTACAGGAGAACAGATGCACACGTCGATCTTGACGCGATAGCACACAACATGCGTGAGGTAAGAAGGATCACCGAGCCTCATGCGAAGATAATGACGATCATAAAGGCAGATGCCTACGGCCACGGAGCGGTTAAGGTCTCCGGTCGGCTCGATGCCGAGAATCTGACGGACGCGTACGGTGTGGCGATTGTAGAGGAAGGTATCTCGCTGCGTATCGCGGGGATAACAAAGCCCATTTTGCTTCTCGGCTACTCGGCTCCGGAGGTTTATCCGGAGGTTGTGGAATATGGTCTCACGCAGACAATCTTTTCGGAAGAGATGGCGGAGGCACTCTCAAACACTTGTGTGAAGATGGGAAAGCCTGCCGGCATAAACATTAAGCTTGATACAGGAATGGGCAGGATCGGATTCGCTCCGTGTGACGAAACCTTGAAGGTCATCGCGAGGATCGCGAAGCTTCCGGGACTGTCGATTACGGGCGTGTTCTCGCATCTTGCGTGTGCCGATGAGGCTGACAAGACGAGCGCCGAGAAGCAGTTTGAGATCTTTACAACGTTCTGCGACAGGATCGAAAAAGAGGGTATAGAGATCCCCATGCGTCACATAGCGAACAGTGCGGCGATCATCGATCTCCCGCACATGCACCTCGATATGGTGCGCTCGGGTATCATTACCTACGGCATGTACCCTTCGGATCAGGTTGACAAGAGCCGCATCGATCTTATCCCTGCGCTTTCATGGAAGACTCACGTGTCATTCGTCAAGGATGTTCATGCGGGCGCAACCATCAGCTACGGTGCGACATTTACGGCGGATCACACGATGAGGGTCGCAACGATCCCGGTCGGCTACGCAGACGGGTACCCGAGATCGCTTTCGGGAAAGGGACGCGTCCTTATCGCAGGACAGTCGGCACCGATCCT
>JAEEIH010000153.1 GCA_016281275.1 Lachnospiraceae bacterium
AGGTGTTTGTATATGTGATCTTGTAGGTCTTTTCCTTGAGACCCGGATAAAGCCTCAGGGAGGTACCGTCGGCTTGAAGTGTGGTCTGCCTGTTTGTGAGTGTTGCGGCATCGTCCGCCGAAAGGTACCATCCCGCAAATTCGAGACGCTTTGAGTAGTTGCTGTCGCCGTCGGCGATCAGGATGGAGATGCCCGTATCGCCGATCTCCGGCAGAGCGGCGCCCGGAACGAGCGAAGCGGGAAGACCGCTGTACTCTAAGGTGATGGTTCGTGAAACGGCAACTTCGTCAGCTGCACTAAATTTAAGTGATTTTACTGCCTGAGAAGCAAATGTTAATGCAACGGGCTTCCTTTGGATGCCTGCATAGACCGTAACCGAACCCGATTGGGGAACGGTCGTAACGGGAGTGCTGCTTGATGAACCCGAGGAATTCGAGCTGTACCAGCCCGTGAATTCATACGTGTCGGCATACTCATCGGGAACGGAAACGGTGATATCGGTTCCCGAAGTCTGGGGCAGGGCCGTACCGGGTTCGAAACGGGAGGGAGCTTCTATTTCAAGTCCGTTCTTGTCTTTAAAGACCAAAGTGACGGATTCGGGCGCGGTGCTGCCTGAGCCTGAAGTTGAACCCGAACCTGAGCTTGAACCCGATCCTGAACCGGAACCGTTGTAGAGCGGGAGGGAGGTGGAGGCGAAAGTAACCGTCACCTTACGGGCTTCTTCGGCAGCGATTCTTGCAGCTTCTTCTTCGGCTGCCCTTTGAGCTGCCTCTTCGGCTTCGGCTGCAAGGCGTGCGGCCTCTTCGGCTGCCTCGCGGGCTGCCCTTTCGGCTTCTGCCGCAGCGCGAGCTGCTTCCTCTGCGGCACGGGCTGCCTCTTCCTGAGCGAGGCGTGCTTCTTCCGCGATGCGGGCAGCTTCAGCGGCAGCTCTGTCGGCCTCTTCCTGAGCAAGGCGTGCTTCTTCCGCAATACGTGCGGCTTCTTCTGCAGCTTGCTGTTCTTCTGCGAGACGTGCTTCCTCGGCAAGCCTTTCGGCTTCTTCCCTTGCGAGGCGCTCTTCCTCGGCAAGTCTTTCTGCTTCTTCCCTTGCGAGGCGCTCTTCTTCGGCAAGTCTTTCTGCTTCTTCCCTTGCGAGGCGCTCTTCCTCGGCAAGTCTTTCTGCTTCTTCCCTTGCGAGGCGCTCTTCTTCGGCAAGTCTGTCGGCTTCTTCTTTTGCGAGTCGCTCTTCTTCGGCAATCCTCGCGGCTTCCTCCTTCGCGAGACGTTCTTCTTCGGCAATTCTTGCGATTTCTTCTTCGGCAGCGATTCTTGCGGCTTCTTCTTCGGCAGCGATCCTTGCTGCTTCTTCTTCGGCGGCGATCCTTGCGGCTTCTTCTTCGGCAGCAATTCTTGCGGCTTCTTCTTCGGCAGCGATCCTTGCGGCTTCTTCTTCGGCGGCGATCCTTGCGGCTTCTTCTTCGGCAGCGAGTCTTGCAGCTTCTTCATCGGCTTCGAGTCCGACAAGGTTCGTGTCTCCGTCGCCCGTGATCACTGTTGTGGGTGTAGGCGGCGTTGTGGGTGTGTCGTCCGTGGTAAAGTTAAAGTCCGAAGTAAAATCCGGAGTCGTTGTGTCGGTGTAATCCGATGTGAAATCTGATGTGAAATCGGGGGTGTAATCTGTGGTGATTTCCGAAACCGGCGAAGGGTCGTTACTCGTCAGTTTCGCAACTTTCTCAATCTCTTCCTGCGAGGCGGTGCGGATCTCATCGAATGCCGTCATGATCTCACCGAGCACCGTATCGATCGATGCCTGCTGTTCCGCTGAAATTCCTTCATCGCCTGCATCCGCTGCTTCTGCCTCCGCATCGGCGATAAGGACGTTCATGATGTTCTCAAGGAAGGATTCCTCGAAGGTTGCCACATCGAAGACAACTTCCGCTTCTTCCTCGGTTACGATCTCAACCTTGATACCGCTCACGGACGAGCCTGTATCGGCGATGGACTTCATCTCTTCCTGTGAAACGAGTTCTTCTTTGCTTGATGAGAACGCATTTCCTTCGCCGGCACCGAGATCCTTCTCAACGGAAACTACAGTTCCGTCTGCTTTAACCTTGACTGCCTTTATCTTAACCTGTCCTTCGAGGACGGCGTTACTTGTCTGGACGTGACCGGTCACAGCGTCTTCGACAACCTGCGTCAGAGTCTTGGTACCGCGGATCGACATGGTCGTGTTGGGGGTGACGATATCATAAGAAGATGTGGCGGAGAGCTTACGCTTGACCTCCGTCATCATCGAGCCGCGCTCTATAAACACGCGTGTCTTGCTGTCCTTCTCGGTTCCGGTTGCCATGAGCTCAATCTTCGTGCCCGCTTCGAGGTACACGAATTTATCATCATCAAGCATCAGACGCGCGAAACCCTCACCGGGAACCTCAAAGGAATCACCCGAAGAAAGGCTCATGTTCTTGAAAGCGTTCAGAGTGTCGCCGTTACGGGAAACGGTACAATTACCGTTCAGCTCGAAGACCTTGATGGAGCGATACTCGTCGCTTCCCCCTGAGAAAATAAAAATGAGCGCAACAACGATCGCAACGACCGCTAGTGCGACTCCTCCGATGATTAAAGCTTTTTTGTTCATTATTTTACCCCCACTGTAATATCAAAACTAAGTCAACTAGATCAAGGGAATCATGTTTTGTCAAAGAATTCCTCGAGGACTTTGAGAAGTCTGTCTCTTTGGATCGTCTTCAGGAGATAATTCTCGGGTTTCAAGGAAACTACCTGCATGACGCTTTCCTTGTCGTTGCGGCCTGTCAGGAAGAACACCGGGATCGAAGCGGTCTCCGCCTCGCTTCGGAGCATTTCGAGAACCTGCGGTCCGCTTGTGACGGGCATTTCGAAATCAAGGAGGATCAGGTCGGCAGTGTTGGCTCCGAGCCACTTTAACGCCTGAAGTCCCGACCTCGCCATCGCCACTCTGTACTTGCCGCGAAGCCAGTCGCGGATAACACCCATATACGAAGGATCGTCATCGACGATCAGAATCGATTTTTTTGCTTCCGCGGCAATCTCCGCGCCTCCGTAATTTCTGAGATACGCGATCAAAAGGTCGGTCTGGAGAGGGCGTGGAAACGTCTCCGAGACAATACCCGGTTTGAAATGACGCGCCAGCTCCTTTGTGTCGTTTTTCTCTCCGATAAGAACAAGCTCCCTGTCCTTCTCGGAGAGCTGATCGTCGAGATAGTGTGCAACCAGAGGTTTAGCACTCTCCACTCCGTCAAGATACCAGATCACTATATCCGTATCCCCGAGCCTGTCCGATATCTTGTCAACCTCCGAACAGCAGAAAAAAGCATCAACTCCCGAATCCTTGAGTTTTTTCACAAGTGTTCTGATCAGAAAACTTTCTTTTTCACCCACGATCATAGCACTAATCATCCGCATGTCGATTCCCCCGTTTTACAATCTTTCTTTCCTGCCCTTAAAAAATTCAGGTCCATTTTATTACCTTGAGCGGATCAATTCAATCATTTCATCCCATTCAAGCCGCTTCATTTTCTTTTCTATGTTGCGCATCCTTTCGGCATCAGCGTCCGGAAGCCCGTATTCCCTAAGCGAATCGATGATCATCTCCGCCGAATCGTAGTCCTGCACCTCACAGATTTCCGCAAGCGATGCATATGCATCCCCGAGCGTCTCGCCGTCTATCGGTTCTCCGTTTTTGAAGTCCCCGCTTTCTTCGAAGAACGACAGTATGCTCAGAAATCTCCTGTATTTCTCAAGCAACCCGTAGGCGTGAGCATTGATAAATTCGGTATCGCCCGACTTGCCCGCATCCTCGAGCGCTTCGGCAAGCTTTGAAAGCTCTCCCGCGCCGACCATCCGCGCGGCGCTCTTGAGCGCATGAACTTTTATTGTGTAAAGCCCAATGTCCCCTTCATTGTACAGTTTTTCGATCTCTCCCGACTTGTCGGGAATCATCTCGAAGAAATCCTTCGCCGCTTCCACAAATCCCTCTTTTGAGCCGCAGTACTTAACGCCGTCCGAAACATCTATGCCCTCCGCTTCCGCCAACATTCCGTAGAAGCTTTTCTCGCCGGTTGTCATCCCCGAATTATCCGCATCCGTCATTCCTGCATCCACGGCGTCCGTTCCCCGGATTCTCACATCCGAAGCTTCGGCATCCGTTCCCGGATCATTTGGCGAAGTATTATATTCATCATAATCAAACTGTAATTTCTTTGGAACATATTCCTTGAGCTTTTCTTCAAGTTCCGCTGCCTCGACCGGCTTAGCAAGGTACCCGTTGAAGCCTTCGCTTATGTAGTAATCCGATCCGCTCGTGGCTGCATTGGCAGTGAGAGCGATGACGGGCAGCTCGGGA
>JAEEIH010000154.1 GCA_016281275.1 Lachnospiraceae bacterium
CGAGAAGCTCACCATCGCTTCGGAAACGGGTACCGTCAAGGTTGTCAACAACGGCGGCATCGAGAAGGTGGCAGTTAAAAGCGAGGTCAAGGTCGATCTGACCCAGAACGGCGAGGTTGGTCGTGTTTATGTAGGCGCGGCAGCTGATATAAGCGTTAGCGGAACCGCCGAAGAAAACCTCAAGGTGACGGTTCAGAAGGACGTTGTGGGTGCGTCGGTGAAGTCTGAAGTGCCTGTGAGCGTTAACGCCTATGGTACCGTTGATCTCACCCTCGACAAAGGCGCAGAGAACTCGAAGGTCACCGTGAAGGAAGAAACCGCGGGTGTTAAGCTCGAGAACAAGACTGAGGAAACTGTTTCCGTAAAGGACTCTGACGGAAAGACCCAGAAGGTCGAGACCGGAGAGGAGATCACTTCCGACAACTATGTCGGCAAGGATGGCGAAACCGAAACTCCTGTAGGCGAGACAGAAACAGAGCAGCCTAAGGAAGAGGAAAAGAAGGAAGAAGAGAAGAAAGACGAGGAGAAGAAGGAAGAGGAAAAGAAGGACGACGCATCTTCCACTACCGGGTCGGGAGTAACCCCGGGCGGAAGCACCTCGCAGGAAGCTTATAATCCTCCGGCAGTGACTAAGACACCTGAGGAGAAGCTGCGTGAAGGTATTTCTGCATTAACTGATAAAAACGCAGAGTATGAGATCACGGAGAATGTAACCCTTACATCAAACCTTGAGATACCGGCAGGTAGAGGAATCGCCATTGCCGACGGGAAGACTCTTGATGCAAAGAATTGCACGATCACGTTGGGAGATGAGTCGTGGATTTCTATCCTCAGTAACAGTAGTCTTATCGTTAAGAGAGATCCGTTTGAATATACCCCTAATAATGATGGATATACAGCATCCGAGATTATGATGAAGAATGATGCTAAGCTCGTGATCGGAGGTTGTACGATAACCGGATATGCAAGCGATCCGGATCAGACTCCCGTATATGAGAGGATACATCTCAATAATATGATCATAAAAGGTGATGATCCGGCTGAAAATTATATGCATACCGAAAGGTGGGTATCGATAGACTTACTTGGGGAAAACCTGCTTTTCAGTAAAGCGGGCGGAACAATGGAGGACATTGCAAAAGCATTCGGAAGCGATACATCCCGTTGGAACGAAGGTAATGTATCGCTTACGCGCGAGAACGGCGGGTTATATACGGAATTTGGAATATCATACCTTCCCAATGTCCTTTATGATAAGAGGGCTGTGAAATTTAATGATACAGTCATAAAGGAATATACAACAGGACCTCAGGACTGGATAACCTGTCTGGCTGACAACGGGCTTTACTACTTTGCATTTGCTGCTACCGCAGAGGATCATAGGGCAAAAGTGCAAAAGGTTGCTCCTACGGGGCTTTCAAGAACTCCCGAGGGCTGGATTGACTGGCAAGGACCTGTAGATGGAGAAATAGTTGTTTCCGTAGGTGATACTGCAGATTTCACTCTGCAGGACGCCGCCTTCGTCCGTTACGGCGGAACGCTTAAGAGCAGTCCCGAAATAATAAAGAGAATTCTTGGTACAAAAGGATCTGTCATTGCTGAATGGGGCGGAAAGATCCAAATAGGAGAGTATTTGTTTGAGACTTCTTGGGACCATGGAACCGAACCTGACATGGGCCGGTTCAGTCTTGGCATAAGGTCTGAAACAAAAACAATTCCTGATAACAACGGGTCGCTTCAGAAGACTATCATAAAGCTTCAACTCCCTGAAGATGTTGTGATCAGAAAGCAGGACGGAGAGAAATTAACTGCGGACGATGTCGATGCATTTAATGAATGGGCACGTACTAATGATATCATTGTAGAGATCATCAACAAGAGTAGATACAATTATCAGGGCACCGAACCCTGGGATCCCGATTATTTCCCTGCGATAAAGATCGGACACTATTACTACTTTACTCCCGACGATAATGGATTGGTTAAAGGAGAGTTTACAGGTGGCGGGTTTAATGGTGCGACAGAGAAGTATGAATACTCAACCGCGTCAGATGTCGGACTTATGGCTGTATGGAGAGAAGTCGAACCGCCCGTTGGAGGAGAGGAAAACGGGGACCCCAAGTGGTCAACGATCACATTAACAAAATCACTTGAGCTTGAGCACATGACCATGAGCCTTCCCGCAACGCTTGAGATCAAGGATTTCAAGACGCTTACACTTAATAACAATGCGCACCTCACAGCATCTGTAAATGTTGCATCAGGAAGCGCTGTGACTGTGGGGAGTGGTGAGTCCGGTAATGCCGGCTGCTCGCTCGGCACCTCGCAGGGTGGAGATTGCCATATCAGCGGAACGCTCACTGTAAATGCCGGCTCGTCCTTTGCATCCCAGATGGGCAGCACACTTATCATCGAAAACGGCGGAGTGTTTAACCTTGAAGGAACCTTCAGATGCGGTGTTGTGAGGGCTAAGAACGATCAGGGAGATGTTGAGACCAAAATCTGGTTCGAGAATAACGGAGGAACCGTGACCGGATCCGGAAATGTTGAGGTTATATTCTTTGCAATGGGAGATGACATCAGCTTTACGGATGAAGAAAAGGTAGAAATAATTGATCAGATCAAAGCTCGAATAGGCAAAAATTCTATCAATGTTACTGAATGTAAAGACAGAAATTAATGCCATACTAAAGCGGACACTGAATGACCGAAGTTCGGTATCGTACTTGAACATACGGTCGTCACTGACCGGTAGCAAATGAAGAGAAGCAAAAGAGGTGGGCAGTTTGCCTGCCTCTTTTGCTTCGTAAAATTCCACTTGGGGACGGGGGTTGTGACCCCCGTCCCCAAGTGGGTCATACATTATTTCCCGTCAATCGTTACCTTGTAATCGGTCCCGGCTTTCAGGGCGGGGGATGAGATGATGATGTTATTGAACCCGACGGGGATTTCTGCGCTTAAGAGCGCCCGGCCGTCGTC
>JAEEIH010000155.1 GCA_016281275.1 Lachnospiraceae bacterium
GCGTTGTCAAGATCATCCGCAAAGAGTCCGGTAAGAACGGTGAGTTCACGTACGGCTGTGAGCTTGTCGGCATCGCTCCCGTTCTCGCATACATCTTTGATGATTATGAAAAGACACTTTCTGAATAACACGGCCCTTTAGAACCGCAATTAAAGCCTCCCGTTTTGTGGGAGGCTTTTTGGATGCTTTTCTGATGGTTTTTTGATGCCTTTTTCTGAGGGTTTTCCGGTGCCTTTTTTTCCGGTGACTATTTCTGAGGGTTTTCCGGTGCTTTTTTTCCGGTGACTATTTCTGAGGGTTTTCCGGTGCTTCTCACCATGCTGTCTGCATCCGCGCAGGCTATCGCACGCTTTGTTGACATACCTGGATCTTACTTGAAGAATTCATCGATTCCGTCAGCGATGCCGAGGACGATCTTGTTTTGATAATTATCATCAAGCAGCTTTTCTTCCTCGTCCTTATTGCTCATGTATCCCATCTCAAGGATTGTGACCGGACCCTCTGCCCAGTTGATCCCTGTCATTGTGTCGGTTTCCCAGACATATCTCTTCTTCGCTCCCGTGCTTGAAACAACGTGGTTAAGAACCGAATCCGAGAGCTTCCTTGATGATGAATAAAGCTCGGCATTAAATTCATTTTCATTGGTCATGCAGATCGTTTCAACGCCGTTCACTCCCGTATCGGTAGCGGAATTCGCATGGATCCTGATAAAGGCCTGGGCGCCCGCATCGGCCGCGATCTTTGCCCTCTCTGCATTCGAAATATTGACATCATTGGTTTCACGCGTCATCACAACCGTGTAACCTCTCGCAACAAGCTCGTCACGAAGCTTGAGCGAAACGGTAAGATTAAGCTTGTACTCGGGATGCCCGGTCGTGTTGCCGCTCGTTCCGGAGGAAACCTTTGCCTTCATCTCGCTTGAACCGGGTCCCAGGGGTTCCTTTTCGTTGTTGCCGTTCGTCTGATGACCGGGATCGATGCATATGATATGTCCGTTCGGGGTACCTACACCTTGCGTGAGAGTCGCTGTACCGGTCGAAGCACTTCCTGCTGCATTGCCGTCCCCGGTGGGTTCATCAAACACACCGGTTACAAGAGGAGTGTATATGTAACACTCCGTGCCGTCATAAACGATCCGCGTCCACTTCTCATTATATCCTGTGCGCTTTAGCCGCTTACCGGTTTTAAGATTTGCGAAAACATCGGTGTCGGTTGAAGGTCCGATCCTGAGGTTGACATCGTTCTTAGTTTCGATGTAGTCGTCCTTGGCTTCGAACTCGATCTGAACCGGAATCGGAGTGGGTGTCGGTGTGGGTTCGGGCGTTGTCATGTCATCCGCTTCGGAAGAATCGCCTTCCGCTGCTCCGTCATCGACGGGAGCGGGCTCCGTTGTGCCGGTATCGGGAGTCCCTTTATCGGGAAGCTCCTGAGAAACCGCGCCGTCATCGGGTTCGGGCAACTCGTCAGGCATACCGGAAGTATCAGAGAAGAGAGCTGCCACCTGACCGCTCGATTGCTTTGTTTCATCCGCTTCATTATCATCCGAAAGCGTGCTTTCGGAAGCTGTACTTTCCGAAACGGTGTCCCCGGAAACAGTATTTTCACTTTTTAATTCTGTCGCATCCGACTCCTGTTTACCGCCTGTCTTCACGATGATCATCACGATGATAAGAACGGCGATGAGTGCGCCCAAAACGTAGGGCATTACTTTAAGAATTTTACTGTTAAACACGTTTAACTCCTCTTGGAGGCGGTCTTTCCACGCCTCCTTTTTATCTTTTTTCTACTGTCCGATTCGAGATCGTATTGTGTCGAACCACCTGATCCGTTACCGGTTACCGGTCAATACCGAGGTATTCCTTCTGTTTTTGTGTGAGCGTATCGATGTGCTTGCCAAGGCTTTCGAGCTTCCTTAAAGCAACTGCACTATCCACCTCACGCGGTACAGGGATGAGCTTTTCCTTAAGGTCATTTTTATGCTCAACAAGATATTTTGCGCAAAGAGCCTGGATCGCGAAGCTCATGTCCATGATCTCGGCCGGATGCCCGTCTCCCGCCGCAAGATTGACGAGCCTGCCTTCGGCAAGGATGTTGATCCACTTGTCATCAGCGATCCTGTAGCTTAAGATGTTGTTCCTCATCTCCCTGACTTCCGTCGCCATGGCCCTGAGTCCCGCAACATCAACCTCAACATCGAAGTGACCCGCATTGCAGCAGATCGCTCCGTTCTTCATAACCTTAAAGTCTTCCGTTGTCACTACGCCGCTGCAGCCCGTGACAGTCACGAAGAAATCGCCGAGGGGCGCCGCTTCATGCATGGGCATCACATCGAAGCCGTCCATCACCGCCTCGATTGCCTTCACGGGATCGACCTCTGTCACGATGACTCTTGCTCCGAGTCCCTTCGCTCTCATTGCAACGCCTCTGCCGCACCAGCCGTACCCTGCGACCACGACGATCTTTCCGCACACGATAAGATTCGTGGTTCTGTTGATCCCGTCCCAGACCGACTGACCCGTGCCGTAGCGGTTATCAAAGAGATGCTTGCAATCCGCGTCATTGACAAGAACCATCGGGAATTCGAGCTTTCCGTCCCTGTTCATGGCCTTTAGCCTTAAGATACCTGTCGTTGTCTCCTCACATCCGCCGATAACTCCGGGGAGAAAATCCCTGAACCGTGTATGTAGCGCATTTACAAGGTCGCCTCCGTCATCGATGACGATCTGCGGTCTGCACGAAAGCACTTTGTCGATGTGCTGCCCGTACTCGGCTTCGGTCACACCGTGCCATGCGTGCACCTCAATACCGCTGTCAACAAGAGCAGCCGCAACGTCGTCCTGAGTGGATAAGGGATTGCTTCCCGTAACGAACATCTCTGCTCCGCCTGCTTTAAGCACTTTAACAAGGTAAGCAGTCTTCGCTTCCAAATGGATCGAAAGCGCTATCCTGACTCCATCAAAAGGCTTTGTCTTTGAAAATTCTTCCATAAGCCCCGAAAGAAGCGGACAGTTCCTTGCCACCCATTCTATTTTACGATGCCCCGAAGGCGCGAGGCTGATGTCTTTTATCTCTGAATTTCCTTGCATTACGACTCCTTCCTTGCTCTGCTTTCTTTCTTATCCGCATTACTGTTATTAATATCATCATTGCCACAGCTTATTCTCAGCGGACGTAATATACAAAACGCCCTCATAAACCGTCTTATCACCGACAAATACCTGCCAAGTCCGATACATTTCCGATTTCATAACCTAAGCGTCATTATACTACATAATACCGGCTCATTCCATATAAAGATAGCATCCGAACCGTCAAAAGAATATGAGGGAGGGTAAAAACCTTTCGGCTTTTACCCTCCCTCGGATCATTTACGTTGTGTTCTGCTTCTGAAAGCGCGAATGCGATATTACTGTCTCGGGTTTATCTGAGGCTCGCACTTAAGATATGTATAAACCCAGTATCTCTTAGAGATATCCTCTACTTCATTTTCCGGAATGTCATTCCTCGAAATGTCGACATAGCAATAATTTTTATGACTGTTAATGTTGAAAATTGTTTCTATCGCTGTAGTAATATTGTTATTCGACGCATTGAGGTACCTGATGTTCTTAAAGTTGGAAATATCCTCTATCGTGGTTATGTCTCTGTTGCTGATGTCAAGAATGGTTATACCGTACACATCCTTAACCTTGATCGCAGCGTCGCTTGCCACTCTGAGTTGCTCCGCAACCGCTGCCTTCAGGTTTGCATCATGCCATTGTATTACATTTTCGGCGTCCTCACCGCTATAGGTTCCTATTTTGCTTGCTTCAGGTATCAAGTTGATAGGAACGATTAAGATCCGGCATGTAAACTTCCCGTAGGTAGCATAGAAAACTCCAATCGGTTCACCGGGTTCTGCAGGCGTTAAATCTTCATAAGAAGTTACTGTAACATCTTCCCTCGCAAATTGTATCGAAGGACCCGAAACAGTTCCCGTAACGGTGGGAAGTTTTATATATCCGTAATACATATAAGGATCAACCGTCTCTGCCAGATCGTCAGGCATTGCACCCGTGTATAAATATTCCTCTACCGGATATTCCGCATCCTTAACCATTACAAAACTAAACGCATAAGTTTTCGGAGAGAGATATACATGAATGTCACACTTAAAATGCTTGTATGAGGCATGAATGATTCCGACGTAGTCCTTGCCGGTAACCGAGTCATATGTATATGTAACCTCACCTTCTTCCTTATTTTCAAAAGTAACATTCGGAGTTACAGGTTCTTTATCTCCCATAACAGTAATGAAATACTCATCTACCTCTTCGCCGTCAACCGTTACCTTTCTCCACTCAAGATCAAGGACTTCGTCATCGTCGATAAGACCTTCAGCCTCGAACCCGATATCGTCAAACGCATCGGTGGTATCATAATAAACAACCTTATAAATCCTTGTCTCTCCGGCAAATGTCACCGTGAGCGTTCCGACAACGTATTCCGTAACAGTTTCCGCAGCCCGGTAATCAACCGTAACGTCAGTTGCCCGGAAGGTAAACTCGGGATTTGATCCGAAATGCTCATTTTCTCCGAACACCAAAATATAGTTGTTTCCATCGGGATCATTCTCATATTTATGCCAATAAATATCGTTCTCCCCATCTGTCACGTTACTGAGTTTGAATCCGTTTTCGCGGAACATATCTAAAGGAGTCATTCCGACATCATCAGAATCACCGGGGTGGAGGTAGACATTATTGATGAGATTAAGGGAGTTGGTGTTCATGTCGTAGGTGCAGACATCCCAGATCGTTCCGATCTTTCCTGTGGGAACATAATAAACACCGAGTTCCTTCGTGCCTCTGTAGATCTTCACCCACGCCTCGGAAGAAGAAAGCCTTGTATTGTCAACATCATGCCGATCTGTGAAATCATATACATAGAAGTGATAAATGCCGTTTGAAGAGATCCTTACCGTTGTTGTCTCCGGTCCTTCATATGTGGTATCATCGCGGTCGAGATCCGCGTAGTCGAGCCCGTTTTCCGTATATTTCTTATCAGAATAATATACATGGAAACGTGAAGCTAAGTCCGCGGTCGGACCTGTAAGGTGGGAATCAAGGTCACTGGGGACGCTTCCGTCATCCTTTTCTCTTCCCCATCCGAGGATAAACTGAAGCTCGCCCTCGCCGCCGACGATCTCCTTTTTGACTTCCTGGAGATTTAC
>JAEEIH010000156.1 GCA_016281275.1 Lachnospiraceae bacterium
TAAGCAGCCTTCCTATCACAGTCGCCTCTCATATCCTCCCAAAGAGGATCTCCGAAGATTTCCCCTTCTCTCTCATATGCCGTTTCGCATGTTTCGGTAAAGAAAGCGATGTTACTGTCTGTCAGTTCAACAGCCTCCAGATAATCTTCGATATCAAAGCCCGTTCTTTCGGAATACGCAGTTCCGGTGTACCGCCAGTACGTACAGTGGTCAGAAACCGCCACACACTCTATCTCCAGAAAATCGCAACAAGGGTGTATACTGCCGTTTTCAGTCTGTTCATAGTAAAATAGATAAGTTTCTTCACCATTTTTTCCGACCATAATATTATCATCATGTATCAGAAATCTCCTCTCATCTCCGTCAAAGATTTCCTGTGGTAGCTGATCTCTTGTAAAACTAAAATTTTTCTCATCAAATCTCGGATCACTCGAATGCATAATGTCCGGATCATCATCCCTCAGATAAGGCAAAAAGACCTTCTGTCCCACCGTGTACTCAACCTTCGCCTCATAATCGGGAGCCTTCTCTACGGTCGTTTCCGCCGGAACGTTGTACTTTCGGCTATTAAAGGCCGGTCTAGTGCTCGTACCGGTCGGAGCATCCGCTCCCCATTCGAGCGTACCCATGGTTCCGTCGAGAGAAACCACGTCCTCATTCTCCTTGTAAGGACCCATATCCACGGCGATAAGAACGTTTCCTTCGCCGTAGAAATCCTGCGCCTTTGCCTTCGTCGAGAGGGGGAGCAGTGTACATAGAAGTACAAAAAGTCCTGTCGATATTACGATGTTCTTTATTTTCATCATTTATCCTTTCTTTAAGCGGTGCTTTTTTTTGACGTTGTTTTCTTGGGGTGGGACCCTGGGTCCACTATTCCATTGACAGTATTGCCTGCCATTCAAAGAGAAGGTGCGCCATATAATGCGGAATTGTCAGGATACCGTCCGCAATGCCTATATTGGAGTCTTTTATATGTATTAATTGTGTTTTGCCGTAATGATCCGGATGTGCCATGACAGTTTTGGCACTTTTGGAATTACCGTCTTTTGCTTTTACTTCAAGTATAGTCGAATCTCCAATATAATTGATAACAAAATCAAGTTCCAGACCGCTTTCCTTAGCAAAATAGAACAATTTTCCTCCACGCTTGTACAAAGCATCCGCAATCAACTCTTCGTAAAGCATGCCCTTGCCCATACCGAGAGAACCGAACAGTATTGCATCGGTTATACCGTCTTCCAACATTCCCACAAGCATTCCGATGTCTGTCATAAACACCTTGTATTGATTTGATATCGCATTAACAGCTAAAGGTGTTGCGGGCGCGCTTAAATTATGGACCTTCATGATTATTCCTGTATCCTTCAGGTATTCCAAAGCATCTTTCCCTGCATCCTTTGCTCCTTTACCGGTGATTTTTGAAACAACATATCGTTTATTCTCTTTAGCAAGAAAAGACGGGATCAAAGAGAAAGCACTCCTTATTCGAGCCACTTCGTTGGTGTTGAACAGAGGCTTATTGTTCTTGTCACGTCTTCTTCCGAAATCATCCTGCAGATCTCTTGTTATCCTTCTGGTAATCTGAATCGTAGAATATATATTGTTTGTCCGGATGTAATTGCAGACCGCCTCGGGGAAACCTCCTATACAAAGGTATTCCCTGAAAAGCGATGTAAACGAACCATGCATCGACTTTGACAGAGGCGTTCGGGAGTCAAATGCCTCCTTAATATATGATACTTCCCTGTCTCTGTATCCTTTAGCCCATAAAAATTCTTCAAAATCCAGGGTTCTCATATCGAATTCGTCAATACATCCAACCGGCTTTGGTGTATCATCAGACACCACATAGCCGTTTACACCCAAATATGATCCCGTTGCAATATAGTCGAATCGTTTTTCGTTCTGAACGGTTTTCAGCGACAATAAGGCTTTTGGGCATTCCTGTACTTCGTCGTAGAGAAATACCGTAGAGTTTTCTTTGAGTTCCGGCATAGGCATCTTTACAGATAATTCCCGAATGATCGTATCTGCATCCAATTGGCCTTCAAAAACATCGCACAGATCAGGTCGGTCCCAGAAATTGAGATATATAACAATGTCATAGTTGCTCTCTGCAAACAGTCTGACCGAGTGCGTTTTACCCGATTGCCTGATTCCTCGTATCAAAGCCGGTTTGTGCTCAGGATTATCCTTCCATTCCTTTAGCCACCTGTCAATATGTCTTCGTAATTCCATAAACTACACCTCTTGCTTTTTATGATACATCAAAAAGCAGAAAAAACAAGGGGAGATTTAGGTCTTTTTCGGAAAAATCCGAGTGAGTTTTCGTAGCATTTCGAAAAACTGTGGGTCACCACAACCCCCGTCCCCCAGGTCCACCCGGCTTACAATTTCTCGTACACGTACTTCAGCTTCGTTCCCCCGGCCTTGCGGCACTTCTCCACGATCTTATCAAACTGCTTTTTGCTGCTCGTGCGGATGACAACTGTGGTACTGCCGGGTTTCTTTATCTCGTCAAAAGCACCTTTCTTTATCTTCAGATCGGATGCTTTTTGGGCGGTAAGTGTTATCGTTTTTATCCTTGACCCCTTGAAGGTTCCCGCGTTGACAGTCTTTATGGACGCGGGGAGAACTACATTTTCAGCTTTCAGATCACGGAAGGCTTTTCCCGCCGTGGTTGTTACCTTGTATTCAGTCCCGTCTGCCGTGCGGA
>JAEEIH010000157.1 GCA_016281275.1 Lachnospiraceae bacterium
ATCCTCGACGGCGTCAGCGGCGATCGCTACGACAAGATCTGTCGCGGACTCGATTCCCTTAATGCCAGCGGATGCACGGACGGCAGCGCCGGCATCAATGAAGCCTACAGATGCGCACTTGACAACTTTATCCCCGGTGGAAACAACCGCGTCATCATCGCTTCCGACGGTGATATGAACCTCGGTATCACAAGCACCTCAGGTCTCACCGACCTCATCCGCGAGAAGAAGGAATCAGGCGTTTTCCTTACTGTCCTCGGTTTCGGTTCGGGCAACTATTCGGATGCCAACATGGAATCGATCGCAGATGCCGGCAACGGTAACTACTACTACATCGACTGCGAACAGGAAGCAAAGAGAGTTCTCGTTGACAAGCTTAAGAGCACAACCGTGACTGTTGCCAAGGACGTAAAGTTCCAGATCGAGTTCAATCCCGCAGTTGTAGCAGAGTATCGCCAGATCGGTTACGAAAACAGACAGATGGCAGCGGAGGATTTTTACGACGACAAGAAAGACGGCGGTGAAGTCGGAGCCGGCACTCAGGTAACAGTTCTTTATGAGATCACCTTCGCAGACAATGACTCTTCCGAAGAAACCGGCCTCAAGTATCAGGAAAACAAGCTTAAAGACGGTGTCGATGCAAACGAAATGCTCACCCTTTCGGTTCGCTTCAAGGAGCCCGTTGAAGATACCTCGATTCTTGAGAAGCATGTAGTTCTTTCCGGCATGTCTGATTCCATTACCCCCGACTACGCATGGGCATCGGGAATCGTCGAGCTCTCCATGAACATCCGCGGCAGCGAATTTATCGGTTCTTCCTCCTACGTCAGCGCGATCAATCTCATGTCGATCGGCACTGAATCAAAAGACTCGTCCCGCATGGATTTCAGAGACCTTATTGTGAGGGTTGCAAGGGCTTCCGATCCCGACGAACGCGGTCAAATGTGATCACTGATCGAAACATAAACCTTAATCCTCCGAAAAAACCGAAATTGCACAGTTTTTCGGCACAAATTGACAACCCGCAAACGGATTAGACACTTTACGAACATTAAATACATGTTATAATATGAGCATGGGCAAAACCATGTTCCGTCAAGGGCACGGAATGTAATTCTGTGCCCTTGTTCGTTTACAAAATGATTCCTTGGAATCGTATTAAATATATAACCAGTTCAGGAGGTTCCCCTATGCCGGATAACCTTAATATCTCTGAAACATCATTCCGCCTGGTTCTGTCGTCTGACGGAAAACTTAAATCCTTTGATCCCGGTGTGTCTATATGCCAGAGTCTCGGCTATTCCGTTCCCGGCAAAAAATCGGATGCATTTGCCATGATCAATCCGTTGCCCGATTCACTTGAATCTCTCATCTGTACGGAAGATATACCCGAAGTAAGAAAAATAGCGGCGCATAAGGATAAGGTCGATATCCGCATGCGACTGCGCACATCGGCCGGCTCTTACCGTTGGTTTGAAGTATATCTCAACCTTACCCGCGATCTTGTGACCGGACTTGTCTATGCTTCCGGTAACGCTACCGATATACAGGAAGAAATAGAAAGAGAAAAACTCCTTCGTGAAAAACTCGCCGTCCTTTCCAAACTTGAGGAAAGCGAGACAGCGCTTCTCCAAGAGAGGGAAAAGACAAAGAATGACACCATCCGCTGGACCAGGACCATCTCCAAACTGTCACACGACCTTCGTACTTCCATGAATTCCATCCTCGGCTTTACCGAACTCGCTCTCGATTCCGAGAATGATCCCGAATCGGTTAAAACCAGCCTGTACGAAATTCGGAATGCGGGACAGTCGCTCATGCACCTGCTTGACGACATCCTTGATCTCGGAAGAATTCATTCCGGAGATATCCATATCTCCAGAGAGAAATTCGTTCTTACGGAAGCGATCGCAAGCGTCTGTGATGTCCTTTATGACGAATTCAGCGCAAAAGATCTGACCTTCTCGCATAATGAAACAGAAGTCGTCCACCATAATGTTATAAGCGATGCTCTCTGCCTCAAACAGATTCTTTCGGGTATTCTTCTGGCTGCAATCGACGCAGCGGCTCCTTCTTCGATCGTAACGCTTGTTGCCAAAGAGGAACAAGTACCCACCGATCTTATCGACCTCGACGAAATACTTGACGGTGGCGCTACGTCACGTCACGATGTGGATGCGGCTCGAAATGCGCGACGTTATATCTTTGAGATAAGCTGCTCTACCGGAGAAATCCCAACCACCAATATTCCCGATTTTGAGGAGATCATAGAAGTGGCGGATGATAAATCGATCGCTGCGCAAAGCCTTATCACCGCAAAGAAGTTTCTTTCGATGCTCGGCGGCGATTTTGCCGTTACCAGAAACGCCGGCTCCGCTTCCTGGATTATCGGTGTTCCTCTTGCGATCGACAGCGGAGAACCCGAGATCAGCCGGGACATCATAGAACAAACTGCCCGAAGCATCAGCGGCATGCATGTTCTTCTTGTTGAAGACAACGCAGTCAACCTTGTTCTCGCCAAGAGCGTTCTCCAGAAGAAGAACATAACCTTCGATGAAGCGCATAACGGTCTTGAAGCCGTTCGCGCCGTTACCTCGGCAAATTCCGGTCCCTACGATCTTATCCTCATGGACATCAGAATGCCTGTTATGGATGGCTGCGAAGCTGCCGACCGAATTCGTATGCTTGACGATCCTAAGCTTTCAACCATTCCGATCCTGGCAATGACGGCAGATGCTTTCGAAGAAGACAGACAACGTTGCTTCGATCACGGAATGGACGGCTACATTTCAAAGCCTTTCAAGCCCAACGAGCTTGCCGTTGCTATTGAAAAAGCCACTCGCGGAAGCTACAAAGGATAATATGGTATTACTTTAATTTTCCGTTAAATAAAGAGGTCTGACCCAAGCCGGGAACAGACCTCTGTTTTTTGTTTTACGATTTTGCCGGACGCCAAACAACTTGCGTTATATATCTTTTTTTCCGAAGCCGGCAACAACCCTTGTGTAATTATATCCTTTATCGGGTGTAAAAGAACGGGGAATGATCCACACATACTCCACTCCGTAACCGAGCACATTCGACGAAACACTTATCTCGTTGCTTTTTGTCTTTAAAACATCTGTCTTTACAAGCGGCTTATCCGACTCTTTTATGAGAGCAAGCTGTTCCTGCGAAGGTGCTGCGGGCTCCCCAAGGTCGTGCCATACCTTAAGCGGATTTGTCGTCTTCGGATCAACGATTTCTCTGATAAGAGTAAATTCCTTTACGCCCTTAACCGGGATCGTAAAGCTTTTTTTGATGGGCTTTCTGCCCCTGTTCCAGATGATCCCTCTGATTTCTTTTGTTTCCGGGTTCTCCACGAGGACACTTTCTTCGTCCTTATAAATGCACTTATCCCCAAGTTCCTTAAGTCGCTTAAAGAATGCAAATGTCCAAAAAGTCGGCTTTCTCACGCCGCCTGCAGCAACAAGGCCGAATCCACCGTAAAATTCCGTGTGAGGAATCCCTTGCTCCTCAAAGACATCTCCGAAGGTCCAGTACGAATAGGACTCGTTCATATCGCCGAGATGAGAAAGCTGGTGTGCCATATATGCGGCATTCTCATTTGTATCATGGACCGGGTTTGTGGGCGTATAGGATGTATTAAATTCGGTGATATGTATTGGAAGCCCCTTAAATTCCTTAAAACTGTCGATCGCATCACGTGAAGTCTGAAGATTGTCAAAGCCCATGAACGGATCGGAAAGCTGTTGATATGTATAATGTCCCTTAAAATCCGGTTCCTCGGTCGTGTAGTGATGGCGTGTCACAAAATCGGGCTTAAGATTTTCTTTTTTGCAAAATTCAAGGAAGCTCCTGATCCAGAACTCGTCTTTTATTCCACATACAGCCGGTCCCCCGACCTTAAAACGTTCATCGACACTCTTGACTGCCTCATGCGAAACCTTGTAGAGCTTAAAGTACTCTTCCATATCCGCGCCCTTCCAGAATCCGGGAAGATTAGGTTCGTTCCAAACCTCGATAGGCCAATCGACTACTCTGTCGCGTCCGTAGCGGTCGCAGAGATGATTAAGCGTCGCTTCGATAAGCTTTACCCATTTGTCATAGCTTTTCGGAGGTGTGGTGTTTCCTTCCCAGTAGAAGATCGTCTGATCACCGCTCGCCAAGGCCTTCGGCATGAATCCGAGCTCAATGAAGGGCTCGATGTTAAGCTCAAGATAACTGTCAAACACACGGTCGAGATATGTAAAATTGTAACAGAAGGATCTTTTTCCCTTCCACCGGCGCTCTTCATAGATCCCCATATCTTCGCAGAAAAGCCCGTGTCCGCGGATATGCTTAAACCCGATCTCTTCCTGAACGAGCCGGAGCTGTTCATAATATTCATGAGTGAGCGCGAGTCCCATACGCCCCGTGCCTACACAATAATCCACGTGATTGTTAAATTTGTAAACCTTTTTTTTGTCTATCTTCATTGATTTCCTCCTCATGGTGTCAAATCTCTTCCGATATTTTGATTTTTAATGATTATTGACACTGTCTGTGTCATCCTCTTTTACTGCCTTCCCGGTTCTCGTATGTCATCTGACAAGTCTTTGGTCCAATGCTCCGGGAGACCGGGAATGACCGTTTTTTTTCCGGTCAGCCACACCCGTATTATAACACAACGCAATATAATAATATAACCATACAATATCAAATTGTAATGACAATCCGTACTTCCGCATTATATAATGATGATACGGCAGTCTGCACATCCGTGCTTACCTGCCGCAAAATCTCTGTTTTCTCAACGATAGAGATTGTTACTTAATCTTGTACCATAAGAAAGGACACGGAACATGGGAATCAATGCAAAAGAACAGATTGAAAACGGCAGTGCCGTACTCGGTATTGAATTCGGGTCTACAAGGATCAAAGCCGTGCTTATCGGAGATGATTTCTCCGTTTTGGCTTCGGGCAGCCACACCTGGGAGAACCATCTTGAGGGTGGCATCTGGACTTACCCTCTCGAAGAGATCCATTCCGGCTTCAGATCATGCTATGCCGACCTGAAAAAGGACGTAAAAGAACGCTTCGGCGTGACGATCAAAAAGCTTGGCGGGATAGGCATAAGCGGCATGATGCACGGATATATGGCTTTCGACGAAAAGGACAACCTGCTTGTTCCGTTCCGTACATGGCGCAATACGATCACCTCGGAAGCAGCCGATATGCTCACAAAACTCTTTAATTACAACATCCCTCAGAGATGGAGCATAGCTCACCTCTGTCAGGCGATTCTCAATAAAGAACCCCACATCGGCAAGATCGCTTTCCAAACGACTCTCGCCGGGTACATCCATTTCATGCTTACAGGTAAAAAAGTTCTTGGTGTGGGCGAAGCGTCCGGCATGTTCCCCGTCGATCCCGATACTTGTGATTATGAACCCGAAATGGTAGCCGCTTTCGACAGATTCCTTAAAGACCACGGTCTCACATACACACTCAGGGACATCTTCCCCTCCGTTCTCGGCGCCGGTGCGCCGGCAGGCGAACTTACCTCTGAAGGTGCCAAATTCCTCGATCCCGATGGCGATCTTGAACCCGGCATACCTCTCTGCCCTCCCGAAGGAGATGCGGGAACCGGTATGACGGCCACAAACAGCGTAGCAAAACGAACTGCCAACGTTTCCGCAGGTACAAGCATCTTTGCGATGGTTGTTCTTGAAAAGAAACTAAGCCGTGTTTACCGAGAGATCGATCTCGTGACCACACCCGCCGGTGACCTTGTCGGTATGGTTCACTGTAACAACTGCACTTCCGACCTCAATGCTTGGATCGGCATCTGCAAGGAGGTCCTCGGCGTGTTCGGCGGAGAGGTTGATACGAACACTCTTTACACCAAACTCTTTGAGCATGCACAGAACGGCGACCCCGACTGCGGCGGTGTGATTTCCTACAACTATTATTCGGGCGAAGGCGTTACGGACCTCAACGAAGGTCGTCCTCTTCTCGCCCGCGAACAGAACGCAAGTTTCAATCTTGCAAACCTTATGCGTGCAAGCCTTTACTCAAGTGTTGCAACCCTCAAGCTCGGCTGTGACATCATGCTAAAGGATGAAGGAATTGCTGTTGACAGAGTTCTCGGTCACGGAGGTCTTTTCAAGACCAAAGGAGTCGGTCAGTCTGTCCTTGCCGCGGCTCTCAATGCTCCCGTTTCAGTCATGGAAACAGCCGGAGAAGGCGGCGCATGGGGCATGGCGCTTCTCGCCGCTTATCTTAAATACGCCGACGAACTATCGCTTTCCGAGTTCCTCAACATCAAGGTGTTCGCAGACATGAAAGCAGAAACTCTTGCGCCGGACGCAAAGGCTGTCGAGGGCTTTAACGCCTATATCGAATCCTTTAAGAAAGCCCTTGAAGTGGAGAAAGCAGCGATATTGGCTCTTAAATAAACCCAGGGCAATACAAGCGGATCATTCTGAATTTTGAAAATCATAAATATCCGTTTTTCCGACGGGTTTATCTCAGAATAACCGCGAGTATGGCGCAATTCACTACAATTTGCCGATACATGATGCACTCGGCAACTATGAAAGGAATCACTATGTTAGAAACATTAAAAAAACTTGTTTATGCAGCAAACATGGAGTTGCCTCGCTACAACCTCGTAACATTCACATGGGGCAACGTGAGCGCCGTCGACAGAGAATCGGGACTTGTTGTGATCAAGCCTTCGGGTGTCGATTACGAACGCCTTACGCCCGACGATATGGTTGTTGTCGACCTTGAAGGAAAGGTGGTCGAAGGCAACCTTCGCCCTTCATCGGACACCCCCACTCACGTGGAAATGTACAAGGCCCTTCCGAAGGTCGGCGGTATTGTCCATACACATTCTTCCTATGCCACAAGCTGGGCTCAGTCGGGTCTTTCAATCCCTTGCTACGGAACAACACATGCAGACCATTTTTATGGACCCGTTCAGTGCCTGCGCTGCCTGAATGCGGAAGAGATCGCAGAGAACTACGAGAAAAACACAGGTCTCCTCATCAACTCGGCTGTCTCCGGCACCGATTACATGGCAACACCTGCCGTTCTTTGCAAGAACCACGGACCTTTTACCTGGGGCAAGGATGCTCAGGAAGCCGTCCATAATGCAGTCGTCCTTGAAGAGGTCGCCAAAATGGCCTATATGACCCGTCTTATCAACCCTGAAGTCTTACCGGCTCCCGATTCGCTCATCGAAAAACACTACATGCGCAAGCATGGACCGGGTGCTTATTACGGTCAGAACAAATGATATTTTCGCCGTCCGTTAATTCGGACGGCCTTTTTGTTTATCCCTTAAAACATTTTTCGTGTTTTTTTGTTATGTTAGTGTGAATAATATTAATCGTGCGAACAAATTATTCTTGAAAACAATTCTTTCTGATGTTACAATCATTATGTTATAGTGTTTCATAAGACTCTTTAACCTAAGAAACCGCATTTAACAGGCTTTGTAACATTATGAAAGGGTAGAAAACATGGACAGACGAAGAAGAGACACAAAAGAAAGGTTTATCAAGTTTACATTAGAGAAGATCCGTCAACATGGTGAGGACGATACAACTCTCCGTGATCTGGCCAAAGAATTCGGCATTTCCGCAGCAGCTCTTTACAATCATTTTGTTGATAAAGACGAGCTCCTCAATGAAGTACTCAAGGTTGCCTCAAGCAAGATCACCACTCTTTATCGTGAATATGTTTCGGATCACGGCTCGCTGAAAAGCGGCAAAGAACGTCTCATTCAGTTCGGAGAATTCCTGCTCGAGATCTTTAAGACCGAAAGCAATCTTGTAAGCTTCCTTTTCTTCAGCAGGACAGCAATCAAGATTTATTCTGCCGTTGATGTCTTTGAAAACGATCAGTTCAAGCTTCTCTCGATCGCCTGTGAAATAATTGACAGCGTCCGAATCGAGAACAACCTTTCAATCTCTAATTTTGAGCTTTATATCAAATTCTGGTCATTCATGGAAGGGTACGCTTTATTTGTTACTTCGGGTGTTTTTGAAGGTAATTCCTCTTTCATTTCGGACATAGTAAACGACGTTATATGCGGAGATAAAGCAAAGGCGGAAAATTGACAAGACAAGTTAAACTCATTTTCACAACACACACAACGGACCTCTCTGACGAGCCCACAATACAGGAGTACATCGGTGAGTACACCATACAGAACGGCAAGCGTTACCTTCGTTACAGTAATGATGATGTGCGCGCCCTTATTAAGATTACAGACGACAGTCTTTCGGTGATTTATTCGGGTGCCATGAATTCCCGCATGGAATACGTTCCCGGAGCAACAACAACAGGAACATATAATACTCCCCTGGGTGTTCTTGATGCAATTGCCGAAACCGACAGGCTGACCGTAATTGAAGGTTCCGGCAGTGTTCTTCGTGTGTCTTTACACTATAAGCTGTCTCTTTCCGGCTCCTTTGTTTCAAATTATGAAATTGAGATCAATTGCCTGAAGATATGAAATACCCAAAAGTCCCCTCGTCACGTGAACCGTGGAGGGGACTTTTTGTATTATTGATTACCGTAAACATCTGTCATTAATGAAACGGGCAGTGCCCTTCCCCCCGAATTCCTGCCGGCGGATCCGCGACCGATTGCATTAACCTGCAAATGCCTTCACCTTAACATCCTCCGCTCCGATGCCGATCGAAAGGACATTTCCCGCAAAACTCCTGAACTGGTCGGGACTGTCGCTCACATAAAACATATTTCTGTTTTCAGACTCCTGTCCCTCTTTACCTTCACTGAGAAGTCCTTTTTCTTCAAGAAGCATCTTGAAACTCCGGGCTGTCTCAAACGCGGGGTTAACCAGCGTGACATTTTCACCTACCACTCGCGCAATACTGTCTTTCAGAAGCGGATAATGTGTGCATCCCAGAACAAGCGAATCAATGCCCTTTTCAAGCAACTCATCCAGGTACATATGTATGATGCTGTCCGTGATGGGATCGTCCGTAAGCCCTTCCTCGACAAGCGGCACAAAAAGAGGACAAGCCTTGGCAAAAACCTCTATCTCCGGTTTTTTTCCTTTCAGGTACGCCTCGTATATTCCGCTATTCACAGTCGCACGAGTGGCGATGACACCTATCTTTCCTTTCTTTGATACATCCGCTGCTGCGCGTGCACCCGGCTTAACCACACCGATAATTGGGACCTCAACAGATTTGTTAAGCTCGTCAAGCGCCAGCGCACTGGCCGTATTGCAGGCTACAACGATAGCTTTGACATTCTGCTCACATAAAAAACCGGCTATCTCTCGGGAGTAACGGATGACAGTTTCACGGGATTTGTTCCCGTAAGGCACTCGCGCCGTGTCACCGTAATATATGATCCTCTCTTTCGGCAGCTGCTCCATAAGTTCTTTTACCACGGTCAGCCCACCGACTCCCGAATCAAATACACCTATCGGTGAATTTTTATCTGTGTCACCCATTATTTTTGCTCCTCTGCGTCTTCTTTTCTTCCTGCCATATGCATTCAAACACTCCGTTTTTCACGGATAAAGATCCTCTTTCAGAGATTTCACGTCCCGGACGCAGCTCATTCAGTTATTCCATACTCTGTTACCCGGATTTCTTGCTATGCCGAGCTTCTCGGCTACTTCCGCAACCTGAAGCGAAACCACCTCTGCTACTCTCTTGTCAAACACACCGGGGATGATATATTCGGCGTTCAACTCTTCTTCCGAAACAAGGGATGCGATTGCCTTTGCTGCGGCGAGCTTCATCTCTTCAACGATCTGACGCGCCTCAACCATGAGCGCTCCGCGGAAGATACCGGGGAATACGAGCACATTGTTGATCTGGTTGGGGAAATCACTTCTGCCTGTAGCAATAATGGCTGCGCCGGCTGCCTTTGCTTCATCGGGCATGATCTCGGGAACGGGATTTGCCATAGCGAACACGATAGGATCCTTGGCCATGGAAGCGACCATCTCACGCGTTACGATACCGGGTGCCGAAACGCCGATAAACACGTCCTTACCCTTCATTACATCTGCGAGCGAACCCTTCTCATGATTGCGGTTTGTGATGAGCGAAATGGCTGCCTGAGCCGGATTGAGTCTTTCGTCGCCCTCGCAAACAGCACCTTTGCTGTTTACAAGAACAACATCCTTAACGCCGAGCGACATGATCAGCTTGCAGATAGAGATGCCTGCCGAACCGGCACCGCTGATCACAACCTTAAGGTCTTCGATCTTCTTATTTACAATTTTAACAGCGTTTATGAGTCCTGCCGAAACAACGATAGCCGTTCCGTGCTGGTCATCATGGAAAACGGGGATATCAAGCTCTTCCTTGAGGCGTGTTTCAATCTCGAAGCAACGGGGTGCCGAAATATCCTCAAGGTTGATGCCTCCGAACGTGGGAGCAAGGTACTTGACTGTCTTGATGATCTCCTCCGTGTCCTTCGTGTCAAGGCAGATCGGGAATGCATCCACACCTCCGAACTCCTTAAAAAGGACCGATTTGCCTTCCATAACGGGCATAGCCGCTTCGGGTCCGATATCGCCGAGTCCGAGAACTGCCGTTCCGTCGGAGACAACTGCCACTGTGTGGCTCTTTATGGTGTATTTATAAACGTTATGCTTATCTTTGTTTATCTCAAGACAGGGCTGTCCGACGCCGGGAGTATAGGCGGTCGAGAGCTCCTCCCTGGTTGTTACGGGAACCTTTGATACAACCGAAAGCTTGCCGTGATTCTCCTCACAAAGCTTAAGGCTCATTGCCGAATAATCCATCTTGGTTTACCTCTTTCTTATTTCATGCCGGTTTCCTTGATTCGGGCTCCGGTCTTTTTTCGAATCGCAGAGAATCGTTTCGAATCCGTACTGTTTATCCCACGGCCCTACGTTCCACTCTCTGCTGTCAACTTATGTATATTTCTTCGCAGACCGACTTTCTCACAGTTCGGCTGCAATCTTCTTCGCATATTCCGCTGCTTCGCCATCCGCATAGGAAAGCTCTTTCCAAGGCATCGTAACGCCGTCGTTCTCATATCGGGGGATAAGATGGATATGGAGATGGAATACCGACTGCCATGCAGCGGTTCCGTTGTTCTGAAGCATGTTGATCCCGTCACAGCCGAGTGCCTTCTTCTGCGCATTTGCGATCTTCGATGCAACAACAAGAGCTCGTGACGCTGTCTTCTCCTCGATCTCGAGAAGGTTCGGCATATGCCTCTTCGCAAGAATGATGACATGTCCCTTTGCTGCGGGAGCGATATCCATGATCGCCTTGAAATCGTCATCTTCATAAACTGTAGCGCTTGGGATCTGTCCTGCGACTATCTTACAAAAAATACAGTTATCCATACTCTGTCTCCTTCTATTTTGAGTCGGTTTTTAAACCTCTCCTGATTCCTCGTCCGACTAAAACC
>JAEEIH010000158.1 GCA_016281275.1 Lachnospiraceae bacterium
AACTTCACGTCGGTTTACGGCAACACGAGAAAAGCTGTCAACCTCCTTGCGGACAAGCTGCTTGACTACGGCGCACCCAAGGTGGTTGTGAACGACCTTGCACGTTCCGATATGGCAGAGTGCGTTGAGGATGCATTCCGCTACGGCAAGATGGTACTTGCTACCACCACCTACAACGGCGAGATCTTCCCTTTCATGAGAGAATTCATCAACCACCTTACCGAACGTGGCTACAAGAACAAGACGATCGGAACGATCGAGAACGGATCATGGGCACCCGTTGCAACCAGAACCATAAAGAAGATGTTCGAAGGAAGCAAGAATATCACCTTCACCGAGAACAATGTCTCGATCCTCTCTGCTGTGAACGAAGCCAACGAGGAGCAGATCGATGCACTCGCAAGAGAGCTCTGCGCCGAATTTGAATAAAGGAGCTTTCGGTGATAGACATAAACTAGGGGAAAGCTTTGATAAAGACGCCGATGGACTCTTGGGGACGGGGGTTATGGGTCATGAATTCGATGACCCATAACCCCCGTCCCCAAGAGTCCACCTATTTCTCATCTGTATCACTCAATAGTGAGTATATCCACAAATCCGGTTAGCTCGAGAACCTCCATGATGTCCTTGTTCACGTTACGGATCACCATGGAACCCTTGATGGAATTAAAATATTTCTGAGCACCGAGAAGCACCCTCAGACCTGCCGATGATACGTATTCAAGAGAAGCGAGATCAAGGATGAGACTTTTGACAGCGCCCTCCAAACTCTTTATTTTAGCCTCCAAAGCGGGAGCGGTAGTGGTATCGAGCCTTCCTTCGACAACCAATATGCTTGATGATCCTTCATTCTTCTCAGTAATGTTCATGCTACTGACCTTTCCTTTCTGATATCTTACTGCACATGCGTACATTATACTACAGTTGTCATCGCTGTGTAAAGCGCATAAAAGCGGAAGATTCGCGATAAAACAAGATTTTCTTTTTTCTCAGACTTCCTTCTTTGCTTTCCTGCCGCAGGAATTCTTTTCGGGACAATACCCAAGAAGCTCACACTTCGGGGAGAATACATTAAGAGATACGTCCGTGACAAGAGTATTCCACTCATCGGAATAATTCATGAGAGCTTCCCTGATGTCGTTGAAAAGCTGCCTGAATTCCCACCAGGCGCGTGAACACATGCGCTGACGGCTCATGTCGCTCAAGTTTCGAAGATTTGTGCGAAGTACTACCTTGGTTGTCATGCAAAGCGGGAGCACCATGGATGAGTCCTCTCGGGGGATACCGAGATTGTCGAGCTTAAGCAGCGCTTCCTTAATAGTGTCGATGGTGTGATTGTAGATCTCGAGCGCTTCGGGGTTGCCCTTGACCTTGGCGGGGGTGACGTAGTCAAAACCGTGCTCGTAGTCGATGTAGCGGGTTGATGCCTGAAGACGCGTGGGCGCGCCGCCGATGTGAGTGTAAAGCTCACGGATGACCTTGGCGCTGTACCCGTCGATCACCAGATAGACCTGTGGATACTCAAGAACACGCCCGTGATTGGTCTTGATGTTTTCAATCCCGCGTTTGTAGTTCTTTTCGGGATCTGATGTGTTGCTGTTGTAGCAAATGCCCGATTCCATGCCCATCAACGTGATCGGGTCCTTGGTAGTTTCGTTTTGAACTGTGATAGTGCCCATGTCTACGCTCCTCTTCTGTAATTACTTCCCTATTGTACCACAAGTTTCAGTCGTGCGATATATGGTTTTGCATACTGAGTTGTACTATAATTCTCATGCAAAGATTGTGTCACTCGTTTTGATAAAGGATAGTTATGCAAAAGATTGATTGATCGGCGTATTTCTGCCGTGTAAATATGTCAAAAATAACGCACGTATATACTGCTGTTCCTATATTTTGGCAGTATATGCGATTCGATATGTAACTCTTCTACGTTTGATAATATAACACCATAAAAAGAGTAATAGATAAATGTTGTATCGCAAAACAAAAGATTGAATTATACGCACATAAAAGTTTAAGAGCGTGATACACGAAAACAACACAAAAAAAGAAATAATACGTTCTCCTTTCACGATAAAACGAAAAAATACGTTTACAAAACAAATAAAAAGGGTTAAAATGAGGATTGGGGTAGTGCGCAGTATGCCTAAAAACGAGTAAAATCAGCGTTTGCGCGGATTCTCCCGTGTGTGGTTTTTTACTAATGATTTTAGAGAGAACAAGGGGAACAGACATGAAGAACAAACTCGTGATGATAGTACTCGGCATCCTCGTTATTTGTGCGGCGGGTGCGATGGGTTACGCTATCTACAGTACTCAGTCGGGAAAGGAGGTCTTTGCCGAGGACGGCTATATCATTGTTTATGATGATAAGGATGCCGAAAAGCCGGCCAAGACGTATCATTTCACCGAGGGAACCGCGTTTAAACGTTCTTATGAGGGCAGTATTCAGTTCAGGGACACTGACGGCAATACTGTTACTGCCGATGCCAATTCCTTTGTTCACTACGACAGCGGTGCTTCGGCATCTCTTTCAAAGAGTGTTCTTGTCAACCTCGATGAGGTTGGTTCCTCTGCTGTTAATTACTACGGCATGGGTGCTTCGAACTCAGTTGACCGCAGCGGTTCTTCGTACAGCATCGCGGCTCAGGGCGGCAACATCGACCTCTCCAATTATCTCTGGAAAGTCGGCGAGAACCATTATATGATGGTTTCCGACGTTATCACTGTCTCATTTACCGACGGCACGGAATATACTTTCGATGACTATGTTGAGCTTCTCTACCAGGAAGGCGGTATGGTCGTCATCATCAACGGCGACACCGTTCTTCGTGACGCCTCCAAAAATGCATATGTCTCCACGGACACCGGAATTTCGATCAACCTTGCCACGCAGGTCATCCTCGAGGATGGTGCCGTTCGCATGTCTCTCGGTCAGATCACAACTGATTCCGAGCAGGTTGTTAACATCCTTCCGGCTGATGAGAATAAATTAAAGATAGTTATCCCTCAATTCAATTTTGAAGTTATAGACGGTAAGAACGGTGAAGCGGGACCCGACGGCTCGAACGGAGCAGACGGTATCGACGGAACCGACGGAACCGACGGAACGATGGGTGCCGACGGTGTCGGCGGTACAAACGGTCGTACCGGTCTCATGGGCTACGACGGCGATGACGGCGAAGCAGGTCAGGCAGGTACCTCGGGACGAAGCGGTACCAACGGAACCGAAGGTGCTGAAGGCGCGGACGGCGCAGCAGGCGGAGCAGGTGCTGCCGGACCCCAGGGTGGGGCAGGCGGAGCAGGCGGAGCGGGTGCTGCTGGCGCTGCGGGCGCAGCCGGACCGGAAGGAAACGACGGCGGAACCGGACATCCCGGTACAGACGGTGATGACGGTGATGATGAATTCGTTTTCAACCCCGTGAGCGTCCTCAAGGACGTCCCGGTTATTTACTGGGGAACCGAAGGCATTAAGACATCCTTCTCCGAAATATCGGGCTCTTTTGGATTCCAGATGGCCATCGGTGCTATGGCGACCACGATCGTCAATGATGTGACCGTTAAGCTGTATGACGTTGAATCGGGCAGTATCGTCGGAACTCCATATGAGAACAGAAACATCAACGCAGCCCGTGACGGTGATACTGTTACAGAATTTTATAATTTCAACTTCTCCGATCTCGATCCCGCGAAGACATATCGTCTTCTGATCGAGGGTGGATATACTTATGCCGATGTAAGATATGAGACTGTTTATGATGACCGCATCATCAGAACGTCGGATTATCCTTTGGAGGTGAGTGTTTATTCCATACAGAAGGACTCGATCACAGTGGAACTTGTTAACAAGGATCCCAAGATTTCCAACGGTACTTCGTCAGGAAGGTATGCCCTTAAATACAAGCTTGTGAGAAAGATTCCCAACCGTGACGATGAGGAGATAGTTGAAAGAACAATTCAGCTCTCTACGTCCGAATCAAAAATAAATGTTGACAATACAACCTCTGATTTCGTTGAACTGAAATATAATGACGGGACGAGCCTTACCCCGGATACAACCTACTACTTCTCGGTCCTTGATTTCGAGAATAACGAGGCTGTGCCTTCGAGGTTTAAGGACATCCCGATCAAGACTCTTAAGACCATGCCCACATTCCAGGAGATCGGCGTGACGAATAATGTCATGAACAGGTCGTTTGATGTTTCAATCACCGACCTCAAGGATCCCCAAAAGGCTGTGACAGGGATCAGGTACGAATTTTATGACGCCATAAATGATCCTTCTATGCTTTCTCCTCTGAAAGTGTACAGAGCGGTTTCGCCTGACGTTGTACATTGCTATGTTGACGATGTGGATGCTTCAAGCTTCAATGCGAACGGTGAGTACACGGTACGCGCCGTGCTTGAGGTTTTTGACAATCAGAAGAGCATTGAGCTTACGCAGGTTTTTCCCGGCAGATTGTCCTTGAACGGAATCGATAAATACTCCTGGGTTGATTACATCAATCCCGACAGCGTGTTCCCTAATTCGATCGGTATAGACGGAAAAGAAGCCGAGTTTTACATCCATATGCCCGAAGCAATGAAGATCGATCCGAACTGTCAGAACATCACCATCGTTTATTATGCCGATGCGTTTGAAGAAGTTAAGACCACAGCCACATACACCGACGTTACCAACACTCTGACAAACGGAGTCGGTACATCGGGAGAAAAAGTGTACAAAATTTCGGGTATATTTTCAAATCTCAGAAAAAAGACTCCTTATAAATTTACGTTCCTGGCTCCCGTCTTTCTGAATGACGGAAGCGATCCGAACAACAGCGCAATGTACAGGGAGAGACCGCTCGGAACGAAGATCATCACCACACCCGACTATAAAAAAGTACAAACGTATTTTTCTTTCTCAAGCAGCAACGGTACATCGGCGGTATCTTTTAATATGGAACTGAGACCTTTGCCGGGAACAGCCGGACAAGGGGATGCTTTTAACGCTGATAACGATTCTCTTTACGCCGTAAAACAGGCCGGTGCGAATGTCAATGTTGTAACGGCACTTGGACAGGACACATATCAAGGTAAAGCTCACGTTAAGCTTTACACCAACTCTGCAGACAACCCTTCCGGTAATGAGAACGGTAATTGGGACGCGGTGGAAGGAGCAGAAACAGACATTGCAATGTCTTATAATAACTCCTCAAATAATTCGATTGCCCCTTTGGTAACTCTTGCTAATTTTGGTAACGAGAATACATTGTTGTCAAAGCTTCGGCAGTACTATCGCATCAAGGTGGAATACGCAAAAGATGCTACTGAACACTCAAACATGATTCCCATAGATAACGAGTGGTCATCCAAAAAGGAAATCAATAAAACATATCCCGATCCTTCCTCATTTACAGTAAATTTAAGAGGAATAAACAAGAATAATGCGTCTAAAAACGAAAAAAATGAGCTTAATGATCTTAACGGAACCACAACATATTATGAACCCTACGATTCCACAACTTACATTGGCTTTGAGGCATATGCAAACAGCGGTACAGGTTCGGGACTGTTACAGGGCGTTCTTAATTGCTTTACATCGATAACTTATTATATTTATGACAGAATTACATATGAAACACAAAAGGTGCCGCGCTTGGCGGAACTGCCCATCAATGCAGGTACTCAGGACGCAACGTCTTGGGTATCGCCGCAACAAAACGCTTCAAACCCAGATAAAACAAAGTTTTTCTATCCGGATGATGTAACTGTAACCGGCGGTTATGCCGCAAAGATCACGCTGCCGTTGTCAGGATCTTCAAGTGAGAACAAAACCAGCAGGGGTGCGACTTTCATCTTCAAAGACCTGAATAGCGATAATGAAGCGGTCAGAGAAGAAAATTTGAAAAAAAGAAATGCAGCAACTCAGAGTCTGCCGGAAGATGTGATCGTGGTTGATGTTCCGGAACGCATCTATCGTGGACACGATTATTATGTCACATTCAGACTGACGGTTGATAATACTGCTATGGAAATCAGTGACGGTGAGACACATTGGTATCCGGAAGTATTAGATGATCCGGCAAAGGTCGGCATACTTGTTTCCGAAAGATATCTTGCCGCTCCTTTTGAAGCACCGACATATTGTTTCTATCCCGAAAGCAATGACGATAATTCAATTACATACGGCTACTTTATCAAATCGGTCGACGGGACCGCGATCTTCAGCGGAGTCAGGGAACAATTCCAGAAGCTCACACAAATGACGGGTAATATTACGCCCAAGTCGTGGACGAGGGGAGGAGATTCTTCAGGGGCTCAGAATATAATTCTTGTCAATCAGGATGCTTATGTTAAACTCGAAAATTTAACACATGAGCAGGCTATAGAACTATATGTGCTTGAAAACCTTTATTCGAGTGAATATCAAAACGCTCAGAACGATATAAAACAGACGGCCTTCAAGAGGTTCTTTTATCAACCGAATGCTACGCCTGTTTTGTCCGATGATTTTAAAGTTAGGACGGATAACTCAACTTCTACGGTAGAATTCGAATTGGATTTCACTACCGAAAAGCAAGCGAGAAGCGTGACTGCGGTTGCGGCTCACTTTACAAACACAACAAAAGGAAATACTAATACCAACTGGTATTTGGTAATGAGGACACCGAGAGGAAATACGGTGGAAGCGTATCTGCCTTATTCGGATCTTGCTTCGTTCGCATCTACCAATGATGATATTAGTGTCACTCTGACTGTTTATTATGACACCGGAAGAGAAGGCTTCAAAACGGGAGCAAGCTATTTTAATGCAACAACAACCAAGAAGCGGGTTGCAATCAGGGAAGCCGGTGTGGGTACCTACGGGAATTATATCCGCATGGATTTTGATTCCTCAAAATTTGTTTGGGAGAGCGAGGAATCACCTCAGGCAAGCAGATCTATGTTCTGGGTGAACACCAATAACACAGACAAAGGCGCGCAGGTCGGAAAGATTAAGGAAACGTTTGATGATGATAATGAAACAAATCCGGACAACGATACCAAGCATGGATTTTTGTCGCTTTCATTTGCAAGCGGATTTAAACCGGATAATTCTGCGCAGGTGTTTTACACTTCTCTTTCGGGAAGCGGTTCTGTTGCGCAGCTCGGGGGTGTGTTTGATCCGAAGGTAGCCATCGGAACATATAGGTATTACACTATATCAGAAATTGATTCAGTGAGATTTACTCAGGCAGCAACATTTAAAATGGGTACCATAAAGCCCACAATCGATATTCGAACGGGCAGTTCGTTGCTTAATATATCGCCGACCGCTGATTCTGCGACTGTGAGATTCAAGGTTTCCGGAATGAGTGGAGTCGGAAGTGCAATTTACGGGTATGATCAGCAAAATAATAAATACGGTAATCTGTATTTTGTAATGGAAAGACCTCTCGAAAATAATAACTACGAGGATTGGCAGAAGGAAGATCCCACTACGCACAGACAGATTTACTGGATGGAAGAGGTGCCACTGACTTATGCACCGAACGGTGATACTGATTCAACTGATCCTGCAAAGAATTACTACGAATACACAATTAGTAATCTTGAGCCCAATCAGAAATATTCCTTCAGGGTGGTATATTTCAGTGACAGCGTAAATTCTGTTCCTACTACAGAAGAGAAGCTTAAAGACCTTGAGTGGAACAGAAATAACAGGCAGTATCTTCCCGAAACGAGATATCCACAGGCGGAAGTGGAGAAAATTCACTACAGATTTGAAACAACAAAGGGTCTCAGTACCGACACCGAACTAAAGACAAGAGTGAATTATCACGCGGAAGGGTATTATGACAAATACCTTATGGTACTTCCCAGATTGATGAACGGTACAGATGAAGCACAATTGGAGCCGGAACAGACTTACGTGTGCGCCCTGTTTGATCAAGATGACAAACTTGTCCTCGATCACGTTGAAATGCAACGTTTTTATAGATATTTTAAAGATGCCGAAAATCCCGGAAACAAAGACACAGTAGAAATTAAGATTAATCCTAAGGGCAGCCCCGAAGAAAGACCGGGACTCATCGTCGGAAAGAATAACGGTGAAGATATCTACATCAATTTCGGCGGAGGTGACGGGGATATCCACAAATATAAGATCGCGTTGATTCCCGTTTCACGAAACAGCCTGGACGATCAATTTAATTTCTCGACCAATGTAGCAAAGTGGGATAATGATGATACTCATATGTCTCATAAAGTTGAATATCAGAATAAATACATAGAATGGATAAAATCATACTCCATTGCCGGAAACAAAAACAGCGAATGGAGGAATAAGGTCGTTTATATTGATCTCCGTACAAAAGTAAAAAGCAGGTTGAGTGACCCGGAAGTAGATATTCAGACATATCCGGACAGAAACAAGATTCATTATAAAGTCAGTGTGGTTGATGTGGATGGAGCCATATTTGGCGGCAGATATGTTATTAAGGCAAAGAAAGGTAGCGGTCAACTTATTACAACCTCTTATGAAGACGGTGTGTCAACAGAATTTCTGATCGACAGTCATATAGGCGGAGAAGGAGTTTTGGGAGATTCCGAGCAAGTCACCATTATGGTATATGCGGTGGTTGACAGAGGAAGTGTCGGTGGAAAAAATAATATTACATATTATTCAAGTCAGACCGGAACAGATGTAGATAATTCTCCGAACAAAGAATACACTATGTGGATCGCTTCTGAAACAACAACGGACAGTAACGGCTTTACACTCGGTCATGTAGAGATAAAGCGTACTTCGCAAAATGGTATATACATAGATTTTGTCAATCCTCAGAAACTCGGAAATGTAAAGGCGTTGACTATATATAGGGTTAAGCAAAGCGGACAGTCCGGAAGTTCGGGTAGTGGAACCGAAGTTTTATGGGAGTCCGTTCCTGAAGAGTATCCTTTGCCGGATGGAGGAAATAATAATTTTGCAGATATTTCGGATACAAATACTTCGGATCGTCGATACCGTTTCAGTGCACTACAGGGAAAGAGTTTTGACAACGGTTATTATCAGATCATTTTGAGTATGACTGTTCAGAAAGACGGTTCAAACGATGATTACCAGGTAGGTAAGATTCTCAATTACTATTCGGATTAATGTAGGGGAGGAGCTTCAGATGAGAAAACTTGACAAAAAGAGTATGTTTTCCTTCTACGCATTTGCTTTGGCGATCGTGGCGATAGCTGCGATAGTCGTGGTCATGATGACCATGGGCATGAGCAAAAAGGACGATCCCTACGTGATCAACTCTTCGAGCGTGGTTTACGATTCGGAGAACCGCGCGATCACGGTGACCGAGGATTCGGTAATCGAGAAGAAATGGGACGGAAAATACTATCTTAAAACTCCCGAAGGAGAAGGATACTGCCTCGGAGAGTCGGTAGTTGCTTACGAAAGCGACTCCGGCGCGGTCAGAGCCTACGGTGGAGGTTATGAGGTTACCAAGGATGAAGGTGTAAAAAGTCTCGAAGGTGTGACCGACATAACAGATTTTTCGACCCCCGGCTTCTACAAGCTTCGTGACAGACAATATCTTCTCGTCGGTCCCTCAATCTCGACTGAGGATAAGGTGATCGACACGACAAAATTTTTGTTTGTCAACCTTGATACTGCAGGAAATGCTCTTCTTTTTAACGATGATGTCAGCGTTAAAACGACGACTCCCTCGAAGATCCTCATCGGAGAGTACGAATTCGATATCGCGAAGGAAGTGCTTACATTAGGTGAGAAAAGGGTAAATACGGCAAGCATCATGGGTACCACGAGTACCTATAACGAATCCGAATATAGCGAAAGAGAAAAATCCGAGCTCTCCGATGAGGAAAGAGCACCGGTTTACAACATTTCCATCCACGGAGGAAACGGCGGTTCGGGTGGAGCCGGTGGTAACGGCGGTCGCGGCGGCATGGGCGGCATGGGCGGCATGGGCGGCTCAGGCGGAGCCGGAGGAACCGGAGGAACCGGCGGAGACGGCGGAGACGGCGGCATGGGCGGCATGGGCGGCCAAGGAGGAACCGGAGGAACCGGCGGTAACGGAGGAAACGGTGGCTCGGGCGGAGCCGGAGGAACCGGAGGAACCGGAGGAACCGGAGGTCAGGGCGGCCAGGGAGGAACCGGTGGAACCGGCGGAACCGGCGGAACCGGTGGCTCGGGAGGAACCGGAGGTGCCGGAGGTAACGGAGGTAACGGCGGTCAGGGCGGCCGAGGCGGAGACGGCGGTCAGCCCGGTAAAATACAGGGCAAAAAGGAGCTTTACAAATATATGAAGCTCAGAAGTGTTGTTCCTTATGCCAACAGAATCGAAATAGAATATAACGTTGATGACCCTGAGCTGTCATACGGTCAGATTTATCTGTGCATTTATCCCGTGGACAGTGTCGGACAGAAACCCGAAGGCGTCAACGAATATGTATTCCCCGTTGACAGATCGCTTACACATGCCATCTGTTACTACGGTGGTGTAAAGGATGACAACAAGCTCAGAATTATGCCGAACGAAATGTACAACGTTGCGCTCGGATACCTGCCGTTCGAAAGCTCCGACGGCAATAACGGAGTCGTAAATTTTGTGTGGGATCAGTCATCAATAGTGACAACCCCCGAAATTTATGCCGAGATAATCCTTAACAATGTTGCTCCCGTCGGGACGACGTCGGGTGGAGCGATCAACATCAGCTTTAGTGTATATACCGATGGTCTGATCAATTCTGCTAAGGTTGCCGTTTACAAGAAGGACGCTCTCGGTAATGACGTACCCGTTGTTCCGACAAGGAGCTTCCCCGCGATAGGAGAAGACGGAAAGTGGGTTGTCAGGGACAGTTCCAATACGCATTATGAAAAGAACATTAACTTTGATGTTGCGGCTGCGGAGGATTTTTATATCAGAGTCGAAGATGTAGTTTATGACGGTAGTCCGTACAACCTTAAATGTGAGCTGAAGGTAGATCAAATACAATAAAAATAGGAGAATGTACTTATGGAATCAATACTTTCATCAACAATGACAGCCATCGGAACTATGCTCGGTCTTGCTTTTCTCGGTGTCGGGATCGGACTGGGTATCCTCGGATCAAAGGTTGCCGAGGCAGTTGGTCGTAACCC
>JAEEIH010000159.1 GCA_016281275.1 Lachnospiraceae bacterium
AAAATGGAATTATATAACGGAAGACCCGAAACTACGGAAGGACGCCTCCCTCGCGAGGTCAGAACATATGACTACCTCGACAATCTTGGGATAGAATACATGAGGACCGACCATGAGCGCGCCGACAACATGGAGGCCTGTAACAAGATAGATGCGGTGCTTGGTGTGATCATCTGTAAAAACCTCTTCCTGTGCAACAGGCAGAAGACTGCTTTCTATCTGCTTATGATGCCGGGCGACAAGAAGTTCAAAACCAAGGAACTTTCTGCGCAGATAAACTCCTCGCGCCTTTCTTTTGCCGAACCCGAGGATATGCTCAAGTACCTCGACATCGAGCCCGGTGCCGTGAGCATCATGGGACTTATGAACGATAAAGATAAACATGTAAAGCTCTTGATCGATGAGGATGTGCTTGAGGGTGAGTTCATAGGATGCCATCCGTGCGTCTGCACTTCAAGCCTCAAGATCGGGACGAAGGATATTACGGAGAAATTTCTTCCCGCTACCGGTCACGACTTTGTGACGGTGCATCTTGTAGGTGAAGACTGAAAGGGTGGACCCTGGGGGACGGGGGTCCACCAACTAGTCTTCGTTCTGCGCACTGCGTGCTTGAATTCAGACAGACGCTACTCGCTCCGTTTCACTTCGCGACTCTCACGCAAAACATTTCATTGGATCATTGAAACGTTTTGCTTCGAGCACGAAAACTTGTAAACAAGTTTTCTGGTAGCTTGATTTAATGATTCTTTAATAACTTCCCCCGTATACTTACGACATACAGTCGGCGGTGTACCTTCCGCACGGCAAAAAAGTCAGCAAGTAAGGAGCGAAAAGAATGTTTCTCAGAATCCTCAAAAACGACCTCCGTCGCAAGAAGAGCATGAACATCATCCTTCTGATCTTCGTGATACTTTCGGCGATGTTCGCGTCGAGCAGCACCTACAACATGCTCGCGGTCTACGGCGGAATCGACAGTTTCTTTGAAAAGGCGGAAATGTCCGACTATGTGATCCTCACACTCAACACGGGTGGCGGGGATCCGACGGAAG
The DNA here is from genome assembly GCA_016281275.1 of Lachnospiraceae bacterium. Classification (GTDB taxonomy): domain Bacteria; phylum Bacillota; class Clostridia; order Lachnospirales; family Lachnospiraceae; genus RUG11977. The sequence goes on from JAEEIH010000159.1 coordinate 1,050, forward strand.
AGATCGTGCGGAACGCTGATTCCGTGACGAGCTACAAGAAGGAAGAGCTCATCTTCTACTCGGCAGCGGACCTCACGCAGGACGGCAAGAAGTACGTGAGCTTCGAGAACCCCGGCGTCATCGTGTCGGATAAAGGAATGAAGATGAACTACTTCGACAAGAACAACGAAGTGTTCACGGAGATCCCGCAGGGTCACGTTTATGTGGGCGGTCTCCTTCGCACACTCGATGGGGTGAAGCTCGGCGACCGGATCGATATCACGATAGAGAACAGAACCGTTTCGGTCACGATCGACGGATTCATGAAGGACGCGCTCCTCGGATCTCCTTTCCTCAGTAATCCCCGAATGCTTATGAGCGATGAGGACTACGAGACGCTCCTCGGTGCCGACAACATCGCGGCGCACCAAGGAGGAATATATTACATAAACACGGATGACATGACCGCGTTAAAGAAGGACGTTGCGGGTGTAAACAATTCGCTTTTCTCGGCAGATGCGGGAACGGTAAAGATAACGTTTATGCTTGACATGCTCACGGCAGCGCTCCTTTTGATCGTCAGTGTCTGCCTGATTCTCATCGCTTTCACGATGCTTTCGTTCACGATCAGGTTCACCCTTAGTGAGGACTTCAGGGAGATCGGTGTCATGAAGGCCGTCGGTCTTAAGAACAGGTCGATCAGAGGCATGTACATGATCAAGTACTTATGCATAAGCATTGTGGGCGCACTGATCGGTTATTTCGCCAGCATCCCCTTCGGAAATGTCCTCATGGCGAGCGTGAGTGAGAGACTTCTGCTCGAGAGCAGTGAAGGAACCGAGGTAGGGATCATAAGCGCCTGCGCGGTAGTCATCATAGTTCTCTGGTTCTGCTATTTCTGCACGAGACGCATCAAGAAACTTTCACCGATAGACGCGGTCAGGAGCGGCGAGACGGGCGAACGCTACAAGGCAAAATCGGTCATGAATCTCTCGAAGAGCAGGCTCGGAAGCAATCTTTTCCTCGGCATCAACGATGTGCTCGGTAAGCCGCGTCAGTACATGAGCATGATCGTCACCTTTACGATCTGCCTGTTGCTCGTCATGATGCTCGCGACCGCTGCGAATACGCTAATGAGTGAAAAGCTCATCTACCTGTTCGGAACTACGGAGAGCGACGCATATTTTAATTCTACGGAAAAGATCATGGAGACGATGGGCAACAACGACGAAACCATCCTCCCCAAAATTCTGAAGGAGATTGAGGATACGCTTGCGAAGAACGGTATGCCAGCCGACACACATGTGGAGCTCAACTACCAGATTCCGGTCAGATTCGGTGACACCGGCATTCAGGTTCTGATGCAGCAATGTACCGAAACGAAGACAACCGACTACGTTTACAATGAAGGTCTTGCGCCGATGTACCCGAACGAAGTTGCATTCACGCCACAGATTCTTGAAGAACTCGGTGCAAAGATCGGCGACAAGGTGATGATGACAGTGAACGGCGAAGAAAGTGAGTACACGATCAGCGCAACGTTTGTGTCGCTCAACCAGCTCGGAAAGGTGGGACGACTTCATCAGGATGTAAAGATGAAGAGCGGCGATGCAGCTTCCGGGTTCGCTTTCCAGATAGACTTCAGGGATAACCCCGACAAAGAAGAGGCTGCGGCAAGGATAGAACGGATGAAGGAGATCTTCGACACGGACAAGATCTACGATGCGGCAGAATTTGTAGACAATTGTACGAATTCGGCATCAACGCTTATCATGGCCAAGAACATGGTCCTCCTCATCGCACTTCTTATTGCGATCCTCATCACGGTGCTGATGGAGAGATCTTTCATCAGCAAAGAATCGAGTGAGATAGCGCTTATGAAGGCAATCGGTTTCAAGACTCGCTCCGTTTCGGCGCAGCACACGATCTGCTTCGTGATTGTGATCATTATCTCGACAGCGCTTGCCGCAGCACTCAATTGGCCGTTTACCAAGATGGTGTGTGATCAGATCTTCGGTGTCATGGGCGCCGGCTCCGGAATAGAATACAAGATAAACGGCCCGGAACTCTTTGCGCTTTATCCGGCGATTCTGGCAGTGGTGGTTTCACTCACGGCATGGTTTGCATCGCTTTACACCAAGACGATCAAAGCCGACAAGATGGGTGATATAGAGTAACCGGAAAAGAATTGTTTGAAGGCTTGCGAAGTCCAATACGAAATTCTAAATTGATTTGGACTGAAAAAACATGAATACAAGCGGAAAATGCATCTTTTGAAGACTTTCGAAGTCCAATGTGAATTACTTGTTGGTTTTGGACTGAAAAGAAAGGCATACTAGTCCAAATTTGGGACAAATATCATAATGGACTATAAACAGACGAGGTGGATTAGAAAAGATGAATAATAAAGCCCAATTCTATGATAAAAATCATATTGGACTAAAGTTGATAGGCAAGAGTCGATAGGCAAGAGTTGATGGGCAGGAGTCGATAGGCAAGAGTTGATGGGCAAGAGTTGATAGGCAAGAGTTGATGGGCAAGAGTTGATAACCAGAAGTTGATGGATTAAAGATGATGAGAAAGGGGAAAAACATGAGCAAAATAATTGATGTAAAAGATCTTTGCAAGACATACGTAGTTAACAAGAAGCAGAACAACGTCCTCAGGAACGTGAATTTCTCGATAGATGAAGGCGAGATGGTCGGGATCATGGGACCTTCGGGATCGGGCAAGTCGACCCTCCTCTACACAGTTTCGGGGATGGACAAGATGACAGCAGGCGAGGTCACCTTTAACGGCAAGAATCTCTCGAAGCTCAAGGAGAACGAGATGGCTGATGTGAGACTCGACGAGATGGGATTCGTTTTCCAGCAGATGTACATGATGAAAAATCTTTCTATACTTGATAATATCATGCTTCCTGCCGTAAAATCTAAGAAGGGTGACTGTGTGGGAAATACAGCCGGAAACAAAAGCGCAAGCTCGGCAGGAACCGACGAGGCAAAGAAGGCAGGAAACGAAAGCGCAGGTGAGGCAGCGGGAAACAATACTGTGAAGAATTCCGGAACAGACAAGGGGAAAAAAGAATCCCGAAAGGAGATTCGCGACCGAGCCATCTCTCTTATGCACAAGCTCGGTATTGAGGATACCGCGAATAACGGCATTAATGAGGTGTCAGGTGGTCAGCTACAGCGCGCATGCATCTGCCGCAGCATGATAAACCGTCCGAGAGTTATCTTCGCCGACGAACCGACGGGCGCCTTAAACCGCACCGCTTCGGATGAAGTCATGGACGAAATCGTCAACCTCAATAACGAGGGAACAACAGTCATGCTCGTAACCCATGACGTAAAAGTCGCAGCGAAGTGTTCCCGCGTCCTCTACATCGTGGACGGAAACATTAAGGGCGAAAAGCAGCTGGGTAAGTGCGTCAACCCTTCTCAGGTAAGAGAGAGGGAGAGAGACCTTAATAACTGGCTCATGGAGATGGGGTGGTAATAATGTCCATGCAGGCAAAGATGATGTTACTTGTAAAAGAGTAACGATGGGTTAACGTAACTTTTTGTAAGGAACTGTGATATATTGAAGGTTACTTCGTTGCTCTGAAGGAACACGGGTGGAGTAACGATTCGGGTAACCTGAAGGAATACGAGTGGAGTAACGACTCGGGTAATCTGAAGGAACACGGGTGGAGTAACGACTCAGGTAATCTGAAGGAACACGGGCGGAGTAAAGACTCCGGTGCTCCGAAGGAACATGGATGGCGCAGAATAACCACGATGATTCGACGGAGTTTGGGTATAACCGGTCCGGAAAACAAAGGAATAACTCCGAAGCATTATGACGGAAAAAAGAGGTTTCTTGAAACATTAGGAAAGTGAGTGTCATATGATAGACATCCTCCTCGTAGAAGACAACAAAGAACTCGGCGACGTTCTGGTCGACTTCCTCCGTGCGGAAGGGTACGTCGTGTCGACCGCCGCGAACGGGCGTACTGCGCTCGAACGCTACGAGATGTACGGTGCGCGGCTTGTTATCCTCGATATCATGCTTCCGGAGCTTGACGGAATGTACATCCTCGAAAAGGTCCGCGAAACATCCAACACACCGGTCCTCATAGTCAGCGCAAAAGTGGGTAAAGACGATAAACTCCGCGCCATTGTTTCGGGTGCGGATGACTACATCGAAAAACCGTATGATATAGACATTCTTCTGGCGAAGATAAAGGGCATCTTCAAGCGCCGCCTCGCCACGGATACAGTAACCGATGGCAACATTACGTTAGACATAGCGCATGAGAAGATCCTTAAGGACGGCAAAGAGATCGTCGTTACCGCCAAGGAGTTTGAACTCCTCAAGCTTTTTATGGAAAACAAGGGGCACACGCTCCTCAAGCAATATCTTTTTGATACGATCTGGGGCAAGGACAGCGAGTCTGAGGTCCAGACTTTGACTGTCCATGTGAAGTGGCTCCGGGAGAAGATCGAAGAGGATCCCTCGAATCCCAAGAAGATCATCACGGTGTGGGGGAAGGGGTACCGATTTGAGTAACTGAAAAAGCTTGAATCGGGCATAGGCAGGGTATACAATAACAGAGTGGATAAGGTTACCGGTTCGGATGATCGTTGTATTAGATGATAAAACATGGGAGATAACAGCGAAAAAAAAGATATACAAAGAGCGTACGGCAAATTGTGCCTCTGCATTTTTATGATTCTACTGCTTGTGATTACGGCAGTAGAATTTGTTATGCTTAAAACCGGAAAGGATCCGGTTGATATTTACAAGGTCGAGGTCGGCAGGGTCGAGAACGAACTGCGCGCACATGCAGGAGAGCAGGGGTACGAGCCGGATCTCTCGGCGTACGAGACAATCCTGCGAGTTACAAAATTACAGAAGTCATACGAAAATCCTGATACAAGCGGAATCCTTGAAATTGATTTTCCTGACAGGAATGTGACCGCCGATATCGACCATGATCCTGCTTCCGACATTCCCGGGACGGATCCTGCGTCGGTTTCGGACAACAAGGATTACTTTGCCTCGGACAATGTGATCGCTGCGGATCCCGCATTCTTCAACTCAAATAATTCGTACGTCATCCGTGACATCGCCGGCACCCTGTACCGCATCGAGTACGATACGGACCGCGGCGATGAGGGCGCGCACACTCTCCTGTTTGTCAACATCGTCATGGCAGCCGTGATCATTGCTGTCGCGGCTGTACTTATCTACATCTATTTTGTGATCATAAGGAATTTCCATAAACTCTCCGATTATCCGTTTGAGCTTTCCAAAGGGAATCTGACCGCTCCGCTTAAGGTAAGAAAAACTAAATATTTCGGAAAATTCCTGTGGGGTCTCGACATGCTTCGCGAGAAACTTGAAAGCGAGAAAAACGAGAATCTCGAGCTCCAGAAGGAGAAGAATGTATTCCTGCTTTCTCTGTCACATGATATCAAGACGCCACTCTCGGCGATCAAGCTATACTCTGCGGCACTAAAGAAGAATCTATACTCCGATCCCACCAAGATCCGCGAGGTTGCGGAGAAGATTAGCGAGAATGCGGGCGAGATCGAGAACTACGTAGCAAAGGTCATCTCGGCTTCCGGTGACGAGTTCCTGAGCTTCGACGTGAGGGACGGCGAGTTCTACCTCTCGGAAGTCGTCGGTATCATCGAATCCTACTATTCCGACAAGCTCGCAAACATCGGGACAACACTCACCATCGACAGCTACACAGACATCCTTATTGCGGGCGACCGCGACAGGTTTGTTGAGGTTCTTCAGAACATCTTCGAGAACGCGATCAAGTACGGCGACGGGAAATTTATCGGCGTTTCCTTTGAGGATGAGGACGGGGCGCGGCTTATAAGCGTTACGAATTCCGGCTGCACTCTTGCCGAAGAGGAACTCGGACACATCTTCGACAGCTTCTACCGCGGCTCGAACGTGGGAAGCAGGGGCGGCAGCGGCCTCGGGCTCTACATCTGCAAGAAACTTATGGGCAGGATGAAGGGAGATGTTTTCGCGAAGATCCTTGACGGAGACATGAAGGTCACGGTAGTGTGCAGCAAGAGGTGATTTGAGTTTTTTTGTTAAACGTGGTAATGTAAGAATGTGTAAAAAAGTATGTCAAACTATATTTGGGAAAGGATGTGACCGTTATGATGTATCCTTATATGACATTAAATGATGATACTGAGATTACCCATTCAGAGATGAAAAAAGATGGGACCGTAAAGGTTTATATAGAAACGCCTGATTTGAAGGATGGATTTCACAATGCGATCTGTTGGCTTCCTGAGTACAGATGGGAAGAAGTTCATGGGTATTCCGGAGAGGAAATGGAGTTTTTTGATAACCTGATTCATAATAATGCGCATGCAATTATTGAGTTTTCGCAAGACGGAGGAATATTGAATGCCGCAAATTCTTAAGATAGGACCCTATTTGGTATATTTCTGGTCTAATGAAGGAGAACCGCTTGAGCCAATCCACGTACATATTGCAGAGGGACGTCCTACGCAATTGCGACAAAATTGTGGGTGACGAAATCAGGGAAACTCATTCTGGTGAATAACAATTCCGGTATTCCTGAAACGATTCTTAGGAAAATGATCAGAATGCTGGAAGGAAACATAACGCTCATAGTTGATAAGTGGAAAGAACAGTTCGGGGAGACAAGATACTTTTGTTAGAAAGGGGATAATATGTCCATACTCGTAGTAGGCGGAGCCGGATACATCGGCAGCCACGTTAACAAAATGCTTGCCCGCAAGGGCTTTGATACGGTAGTGCTCGACAATCTCGTGTACGGCCACAGGGAAGCGGTAGTGGCGGGCGAGTTCGTGCAGGGCGACACAGCGAACAAGGACGACATCAGAAGAGCGTTTGAGGGACGCGACATTGATGCCGTATTTCATTTCGCGAATTACGCATATGTGGGCGAAAGTTGTCTCGACCCCGAAAAATATTATGTCAACAACATTTCGAACACTCTCAATCTTCTCGGTGTGATGAGGGAATTTGATTGCAATAAGATCATCTTCAGCTCCTCGTGCTCAACTTACGGCGTGCCCGAAAGGGTGCCGATCACGGAGGATCTGCCGCAGCATCCCATGAGTCCTTATGCGTCGACAAAACTCATGATCGAGATGATCCTCAGGGATTATGCCCGCGCATATGGTCTTCGGTATGTCGGCTTCCGCTACTTTAACGCATGCGGCGCCGACCCGGAGGGTGAGATCGGCGAGAGCCACACACCTGAGACACACCTCATACCCATCACCCTTGATGTTGCGAGCGGTCTGCGGGACGAGATGATGGTCTTCGGCAATGATTATAATACTCCCGACGGTACCAACATAAGGGACTACGTACACGTGCTCGACCTCGCGGAAGCGCACATCGCGGCACTTGACTACTTTGACCGCGGCGGCGAGAACGACTTTTTCAACATCGGTACTGAGAAGGGCTTCAGCAACCTCGAGATCATCGAAGCAGTGAAAAGAGTGACAGGCAGGGACTTCCCTGTGGTCATCACGGACCGTCGTCCCGGCGATCCCGACATCCTTGTGGGAAGCAGCGAGAAGGCGCGTAAGTTGCTCGGCTGGGTTCCCAAATACAGCGACATCGAGACTGTGATCGAGACAGCCTGGAAGTGGCACGAGAACAAGAAGTTTTGAGTGTGATCGAAAAAGAAGAGCGCAGATTATCTCAAAAGCGTGTAAAAGTATAATGGAATAATACATTTTTGTGGCAATGAGAATATCATTATGGTAAAATACTAACATCGTGCGACCGGAGGTCATGTTGCGTGTCGCAGTAACGCATTCGAAGCAAAAGCTGAATCCAAACGAATGCGAGACAGGAAGAAGAAATGAACGAACAGGATAACGAGATCACTATCAGCTTGGGAGATATGTTTGCGTATATGTTGCATCGCTGGAAGCTTGTGCTGATCGTGGGGATCATTTGCACCGCGACCATAGGCGGATTTTTGATCTATCAGCAAAGAAAGTCGATCCAGAATAAGTACGAGGATGCCACATACAACGAGATGGTTAAGGACATGACGCATGAACAGCTCAAAACTGTTGACATGTTCTACACTCGTTACACGACTTTCCAGGAAAGAATTACAGAGAATCAGTTCTATGCTGATCACAGCCTTGTCATGAAGGTTGATCCCAATAATGTCGGCGTTCTTACCAAAGAATATCTCGTTAAATCGGGATATGCGGGTGTAATTTCATCGTTTACCGATGCGGCTCTTGATCTTGATGATTATGAGAAGATGGCGAAGATCCTCGGCGACAATCTTGATGCGAGATATGTCAATGAGCTTGTGTCACTGGGTGGAAGCCTCAGCCAGGATTCCTACATGATAGACACCGACAAGGTCGGCGATGTTGTGAACGGAAGCATCGGCAATGCTTATACCGGAATCCTTACTTTCAGAGCTACAGCCAATACCCGCAGCAATTGCGATGAAATCGCTAAGATCGCGGACGATGCGATCAGAGAGCATATGGAAGCGTTAAAGTCAGCAGGCATTGAGATCGAGGTTTCTGAACTGACCACTTCATATACAGAAAGATATGACACAGGTATCGCTGAACTTCAAAGAACGCAGGCTGAGCGCGGTTCGCAGCTTGTTACGGATTATTATGATTTTGAAAACAACGCAAAGACATCTCTTGATGACGATGAATTTAAAGTGTTCAGCTACCTGATCGAGAAGGAACAGGAAGTTACGGAAAAGATGCATTACATCAGATACCTTGCCATCGGTGCGGTTGTCGGATTTGTGGTATCGGTGATCTTCCTTGCAATTGTTTATCTTTTTGCATCGGGATTTAAGACATTTGATGATGTGATCAGAGTGACAAAAGAAAAAGAACTCGGGGTCGTGGTTCAAAAGACAAAATCGAAGATACTCCTCGGAAAACTGTTCCATAATTGGGCTCAGAAGATTGAATTCCACGGGATCAACAGAATTCCCGAAGAAGAAGCGATTGCCATCGTGTGCGACCGAATCGGCAGCATCTGCAAAGGAAAGGGTATGAACAAAGTGTTCCTTGTTTCCGATTCACAGCATTCTTACTCAAAGAATGTTCTTGACAAAGCGATTGAAAAACTTAAGGGGATCGGCATTGAAGCCGGTTTCGGCTGCCCTTCCGCATCTCTTGAGGCACTTCAGAATCTCAGACAGGCACAGGCTGCGGTTGTTGCGATTACAATTAAAAACAGTCTTCCCAATGTAGTAAAGGATGAGCTTGCGATCTGCGCCGAGAATAATATACCGGTTGTCGCCAATTTTGTGGTTTACCCCCAGAAATAAATATGAGATTTCTTTCGTGGTGAAACGGATCATGTTTTCGCCTGATGCTTGTTTTTTCAACGGATTGCATGTTCATATTGATGTTAAAGGAGTGGCTTTTGGCCGCTCCTTTCGTATGTAACAAATGAGACCGCTTAAAAAACTTCACAAAACATGCGTTTATCATAGCGTTTTTATGAACATTATGATATAATGTCATTCGCGTGTTTTTGTTTGAGGGACATCGGGAGGAAAAATGAACGAACAGGGGTATGAGATTTCGATAAATCTTGGGGATATGTTCGCTTATATTCTGCATCGTTGGAAGCTGGCGTTGATCATCTCAATCGTATTCATGATAAGTATCGGGGGATATGAGTCATATGTACAATACGATTCGATTCAGAATAAATATGCGGATGCCACATATAATGAAATGACCAGGGAAATGACGCAGGAACAGATTACGAACGTGGATCTGTTTTATTCGCGTTATCAGGGCTTTCAGGAACGAATAAAGGAAAACAAGCTGTATTCCGAAAACAGCCTTTTGATGAGGATAAATGCTGACAACGTCAGCGTACTCACAAAGGAATATTTCGTAAGGACAAATTACCAGGGCGTTATGTCTTCGTTCAGCACGATCGCTCTGGATCTTGATGATTATAAAAAAATGGCTGCCGTCTTTGGCAATGACATCGATCCGAGATATGTGGGCGAGGTGGTCTCTCTTTCCGGAAGCATCGATAAGAGCGGGTACGATATCGACACAACGGGGGGCGGCATGGTCCTCGAGATGACAAGCGGAAGCATCAATGATTCGTACAGCGGCGTGCTTATTCTTACCGTTTCGGCAAATTCCAGAGAAGATTGTGAAAAAATAGCGCTTATCGCGGAGGACGCGATCGAAAAGCATGTTAAAGAATTGAAAAGCGTTGACATTAACGTTGTTCTGTCGGAGCTTTCGGCTGCTTATACCGAAAGAGTGGATTCCGGGATCGCTGAATTTCAGCGCTCGAAAAACGAGGAAGGTTCTAAGCTTGTTACGGATTATCTAGCTTTTGAGGAAAACGCAAGATTATCGATGAATCAGCAGCAAAATGCTGTTTTCAGTTATCTTATCGAGAAAGATCAGGAATTCAAGGAGCAATTCTCGTGGAAAAGGTACTTCGTAATAGGTCTTCTTGTGGGTTGCCTCGCAGCGGTGATCTTTCTTGCGGCTTTGTACATCTGCTCGCCCGCAATCAAAAGCCTTGACGATATCGAAAGATTTACAAAGGAAAAAGGCATAGGCGTAATAATTCAAAAAAAGAAATCGGGATTCTTTCTGAACGAATTCTTCTCGAATTGGGCGAAAAGGATTGAATTCCACGGCATCAAAAAAACCGCTGATAATGAAGCCATCGCATTTATCTGCGACAGAATAGGCAACATATGCGAAGATAAAAAGGCAGATAAAGTGTTTCTTGTGTCGGATACGGAATGCGAATATACAAAATCGGTACTTGAGAAGGCTGTCGGTCTGCTTAAAGAGGTGGGAATAGAGGCACTGACCGGTGACCCGGCCAATTCGCTCGAGGCTCTTAAGGGACTCAGACAATCGCAGGTAGCGGTGCTTGCGGTGACAATGAAGGACAGCTTGCCGAAGGTCGTCAGGGACGAGTACATAGTTTGCGAAGAAAACAAAATCCCGGTTGTCGCGAACTTTGTGGTATGCCCTCAGAAATAATCCCGTTACGTACCGTACACGTTAATGTACGTACTTTGAGGAAGACTTGAAGCCGACTTGAAAGCAAACCGCAGGTTGCGAAAAACATAATTAGAAATTATAATCAAAATCAGCCGTTGCACATGCTGCGGCTGATTTTGTGCAATAAACGAAAGCTATCTGTTGTGAGATTGCTTACGATGATAGCAGACAGGAATCATTAGTTCCGTCAAGAGGATAAAAACCGTGATTTACGGTATTATTGCGAAACAGTGGCTTGATAAACGATCGTGAGGGCGGATATGCATTATTATCTTACGGGAAAACAGGCGCGGGACATTGACCGCTACACTTCGGAAACGATCGGGACTCCCGGTATCGTCCTCATGGAGAGGGCGGCGCTTGAACTCGCGAATGAAGTAGAGAATGAATTAAATCATATAAACGGGTTCAACGGAACCATATATGAAAGCGAACCTTATTTAAAAGAAAGCAGACCGGTCCTGTGGGTTCAAAAAGGTGTTACGGGCCGGAATCCGGGACGGTATAAAGTCCTCAGCATTGTCGGTACGGGCAACAACGGCGGTGACGCGGTGGCAGCGGCTCGAATCCTCAAAACACGCGGCTTTGATGCTTATGTTTATGAGGCGGATCCCCATGGAAAAAAAACCGAATCCTTTTTGATACAGAAGAGGACTGCGGAAAATTTCGGCGTAAAATTTCCGGAAACGTTGTCGGAAGGCGCAGCAACGGAGGATTTCGTCGAAGCGTTCACCGGTTATGATGCGATCATTGACGGACTTTTCGGAGTCGGTCTTTCGCGTGACATCACGGGGACATATGAATCGATTGTAAATGCGATCAATGATGTTTCGGAAAGGAATGACGGAGGAAAAAGGACTCTCATAGCGGCGTGCGATATTCCGAGCGGAACAGACTCGGACACGGGGCTTGTGAAAGGGTTCGCCGTCAGGTGTGACATTACCGTCACATTCGGATTTACGAAGCTCGGCATGCTGATAAATGAAGGACGTGCCTGCAGCGGAAGGATCATCTGCAGGGAGATCGGTTTGTACAGTCCTAAATCACTCCCTGATGCCAAAGACTTTTTTGACGGGCCCTTCGCTTATGAATATGACACGTCCGACCTGGTTTTAAGGCTTCCGACACAAAGACCCGATTCGAATAAAGGAACGAACGGCAAGGTCCTCATCGTTGCCGGTTCGAAGGATATCTACGGCGCCCTTTATCTGTGTGCTTCTTCGTGCTACAGAGCGGGCGCGGGTCTTGTCAAGGTCGTAACCCACGATGTCAATCGACCGCTGCTCATGGATAAACTTCCGGAAGCCATGATGCTCACTTACGGGGACGAAACGTTCGGGGATGCCGAAACTGCAGCCGAACGTGCAACCGACATTGCGAAGCTGAGAGATTCCGTCGAATGGGCGGATGTGGTCCTCGTCGGTCCCGGACTCGGAACGGGAGAACAGTCGAGAACGATTTTGTTTACGGTGCTTTCGCTGCTTAAAAAGGGACAGCGTTTGGTGATGGATGCCGATGCGCTCAACATTGTTTCGGAGCCGGAAACCGAAGCCGGGACGAAACCTGCGGAAGGCGGCGCAAAAACAGAGAGCGGAAGCGGGCGTTTCACCGGTGAGGAAGCACGGAGTACGCAGGGATTATTTGACGGGATTACCCAAATTCTCGGAAAAGGCAATACAATAGTCACGCCCCATGTCGGCGAGGCGGTCAGACTTATGAAGGGGCTCGGACACGTGACAAATGCAGCCGGGATCAAGAAGAATCCCCCGGAAGCGGCGAGGCATATATCTAACCGGACGAATGCGGTCTGCGTTCTTAAGGACGCAAGAACGTTC
>JAEEIH010000160.1 GCA_016281275.1 Lachnospiraceae bacterium
CTTGATATCACAGACATCAAAAAGAAGATGATAAACGCGAGCAGGAACGAGAGGAGAAGCCCGTGCAGCAGGTCTTCCCTGAAGGGAGTGCTGAATGCGCTGATGATATTCGCGGGAGTCACTATGTATATGATAAGAGAACAGATCGACCTGGCTCCCTCTTCTTTGATGAGCCCCGTCAGCCGGGTCACCGCGCCAATCGCGAGCAGTATAAAAAGCATCAGGACTTTCAAAGCCATGAGCTGCATGTTCTCAAACATCGAAAGCACCTCATATTATCAAAACAAATCGACTTATTATATTATACTGAGTCGATTTAAGCAATCGAGGATTGATATTATACACGCGAAACGTGTATAATACAGATGCTGTAGATTATCACTAGGAAGCAGGAGAGGAGTCCTCTATGAATAACAGAATACCCACACCTTCGATAGGTGAGATTCTTGCTGAGGAATTTATGATTCCTTTGGGAATCTCAGCGTACAAACTTGCACAAGAAATCCATGTACCGACATCCAGAATCCAGGATTTGGTCCACGGGAGGCGGAAAGTGACCGCTGATACTTCGATTCGTCTCGGAAGATTTTTTGGCCTGACTGACAGGTATTTCCTTGATATGCAAAATGAAATAGATGTGCGTGAGTTGATAGATAAAGAAGAAGGAGAACTGAACAGTATAAAACCCTACAAATTTGCGGTCATGTGACACAACGGGGCTGTGGATCGTCAATGATCTGCAGCCCCCTGTTTTTAGCGTCTTTGAAAAATGTGTTTTGAAATGTAACCTTTATGAAACTGTGAATTAACAACAATAAAAAGCAAACAAACGGTTATGCGATAACAAAAAGAGAAGGACTCACAGTGCAAATACGATAGTGAACGAACGTTGTTTCACAAAAACAACACAAAAAATGAAATCTAATGAAAAAATTTCACAAATCTTATAAGAAATACGTTTACAAAACTAATAAAAAGAGTTAAAATGAAGATTGGATATTGGGACAGTGCGGTGAATTGCGCCCTTTGAAGCAATTACCGGACTATCGAAAAACAGAGAGAACAAGGGGAACGAACATGAAGAACAAACTTGTCATGATAGTGCTGGGTGTCATTCTTGTTTTAGCGGCGGGAGCGATGGTCTATGCCATCTACAGCACTCAGTCCGGAAAGGAAGTATTTGCCGAGGACGGCTACGTTCTCGTGTACGACGACAAGGACCCTGATCAGCCCATGAAGACGTACCATTTCAACGAAGGTACGTCATTTAAGCGTACCTATGAAGGCAGCGTTCAGTTCAAGGACGTGGACGGTAACATCGTTACCGCCGACGCCGATTCTTTCGTTCACTATGACAGCGGCGCTTCTGCACCGCTCTCAAAAAGCGTTCTCGTCAACCTCGATGAGGTTGGTTCTTCTGCGGTAAATTACTACGGCATGGGCTCTAACACTTCTGTCGACAGGAGCGGTTCGGGCTATTCCATAGCTGCCGAAAGCGGCAATATCGATCTCTCTAATTTCCTCTGGAAAGTCGGCGAAAACCGTTACATGATGGTTTCCGACACTCTTACGGTCAGCTTCACGGACGGCAGTGAATACGTTTTCGATGACTATGTCGAGCTCATTTATCAGGACGGCGGCATGGTTGTGATCGTCAACGGCGACACGATGCTTCGCGATGCTTCCAAAAATGCTTATGTTACAACCGATACAGGTATTTCGATCAACCTCAACACTCAGATGATCCTTGAAGAGGGCGTCCCCAAGATGGCTCTCGGTTCGATCACGACCGACTCGGATCAGGTTGTTAATGTTATGCCTGCCGATGTTGATACGACGAAGGTCATCATGCCCGTTTTTGAATTTGAGGTTCACGACGGAAAGAACGGTGAAGCAGGTCCCGACGGACAGAGCGGCGCGAACGGAATCGACGGAGACATCGGTGCCGACGGTGTCAGCGGTGAAAACGGTGAAAGCGGACGTACGGGTCTCATGGGCTACGACGGCGATGACGGCGAAGCCGGTCAGGCAGGAACGAGCGGCCGAAGCGGAATAAACGGTGTTGAAGGTGCCGAAGGCCCCGACGGAGCACCCGGAGCATCGGGTGCAGCAGGACCTCAGGGCGGACAGGGCGCAGCCGGAGGTGCAGGTTCGGCAGGCTCGGCAGGTCCCTCGGGTCCTTCAGGAAATGATGGCGGAAACGGACTTGACGGCCCGGATGGAGAAAATGGCGGAATTGAGCAGGTGTTCAATCCCTTGGACGTAATCAAGGACGTGCCCATTATTTCATGGGAAACAGGTCCCGTTGCTACCTTTTCACAAATATCCGGAACATTCGGATTCAGGATGGCAGTCGGAGCGCAGTCCACAACAACGATCAAGAATATTGTTACCGAAATAATTGACGTATCGACCGGAAAACTCGCAGCTGAACCCAAGGAGTGCCAGGGAAGCAAGAGTGCGGCAGGTGACGGTCAGACACTTACCGACCTTGAAAATTTTGCTTTCGACAACCTTGCCCCTGCAACGGCTTATCGTATTAAAGTGACAGGAACATATAAGTACGGCACTACCGATGTTGACACCGTGTTCGACGACCGTACTCTGATTACCGACGATTATCCTTTGGGCGTGAATATCTATTCCGTTCAAAAGGACAGTATTGTCGTGGAATTGATTAACCGCGATCCGAGGCTCTCCAACGGAGTGGCAGCCGGAAAATATGCACTGGATTACATCCTCACAAAACCGAACGGGATCGGGTTTGATACGGTGAGCCAGAATTCGTTTGTCCTTTCGGAAAACGGCACGAGAGTCAATGACGATAACACTACATCGGATTTTGTTACGTTAAACGGGTTGCAGCCCGATACATTGTATTATTTCACAGTTACAGAATTCCAAAACAGTAGGGATATCCCTCAGCGTTATAAGAATATTCCCGTCAAGACGTTGAAAACAATTCCTACTTTCAGTCAGGTAAGGGCTGTTTCGAATATCATAAACCAAAGTTTTGATCTTTCTGTTATTGACCTCAATGACCCTCAGCACGCGGTTACCGCTTTCAGGTACGAATTCTACGATGAGGCCGATACGACATTTTCGAATCCTGTCAAGATTTACCGTGCTCCGGATGCCGATACGGTTCATTGCTATGTGGATGACATCTCAAGCGGAAGCGGATTCCACGCATCGGGCAATTACAGAGTTCTCGCTGTTGCGGAGGTCTTTGATAACCAGAAGCATATTGAACTGACCGTGCCTACGACAGGAATCGTTTCTCTTAACGGTGTCGATAAGTACGCAACAGTTACTTTTGAGAATCCGGACTGTGTTCTTGCCAATGCTATCGGATCGGATTCGAATAAAGCAAGATTCTACATTCATGTTCCGAAAACCATGACGCTCCAGGACAATACAAAGATAAGAGTTACGTACACAGCCGATGGTCTGGAGGACGTTACCAGGGAATGCAATGTTCTTGATCCCGGTACAGGCACGGAAAATGAAAAGATCTACATGATAGAGGAAAAGTTTGATAATCTTCGGAGCAAAACGCAGTACATTTTTACTTTCCGCGGTTTCGTTAACCTTCCGACCGAGGAAAGCGCTGTTCGAAACGAAAGAATTCTCGGAACAAAGCTGATTTCAACTCCCGAGTACGCAAGGGTTAATGCGGCGGTTCAGTCTATAACCAGCGGAACATCTCCTGTTACTTTTTCGGTGACTCTTACTCAGACATCCGGCAATGATTCGGTTTTCTATGCCGGGAACAACTCTCAGTACGCAGTTATTCAGGCAGGAAACAAAGCTACGGTCGTTACGGCTCTGGGTGAAGAGATATACCAAGGAAAAGTCAAAGTTCAGCTTTGGACTAATTCTACGGATAACCCCAACGGCCTTACTGATCAACAAAATCCCCAAAGCGGATGGAAAGAAATTCAAGGTGCCGTCAAGGAGTTTGACTTGAATTATTCGAATCAATCGAGCAGCTCGAAGACCAGAGAGATTGTGCTGTCCGATTTTGGTAATGAGAATACTCTTATGGCTGCCTTAAGCGATTATTACAGGGTTGAAGTTATTCATGCGACCGATGCGACAAAATACGCCAATATTATAAACGCGAGTGCGTTTTCTGACAGACAGCAGATAAACAAAACATATCCGGATCCCGACACTTTAAACATATATATACGTCCTCTGACAAAAGGTGATATATCAGTTGATTATTCGGATCACTCGGATGACACTTACTATAAAGAATATGATACCGATACGGTTATCGGGTTTGAGGCCAAGGTTAACAGTGGAAACGGAGAAGGCCTTTTGAGCAATGCGCTCGATTGCTTTACATCCGTTACATACTATCTGTATGACCGTATGTACTATGAAAGGAATATGCAACCCATAGTTGACGGAATGCTCTCGTCCGGAGTCACTACCGTTACCAAATGGTTGTCGGTTCAGGAAGATTCAGGCCATCAAGAAACGGATTATTTCTATCCTAATGACAGTGGCTTAAACCATGATAGTAACTATTTGGCAAAGATCACGATTCCTTTGTCGGGTAATGCGGGTGCGACTAAGTTTTCCAGGTCGGCAACCTTTATGTTTGAAGACCTGAATGCTGCCGTCGGAAGTAATGATGCGAGAGCCAATAATCTGAAAAATCGTAACTTGAAAATTCAAAACAATTCTTCTGTTACGGAATGTATTGTAAACGGACCGATAGACCGTGGTCATGATTACATCGTTACCTGTCGTTTTGAAGTGGACACGACAATGGGCACAAGTGCGGGTCAGATGTATCCCGAAGTACTTAAGGATTCTAATCCGGGTAAGGTGAAAGTGATAAAGTCCGAAAGATATGTTGCGGCTCCTTATGAGGCACCCGATTATCATTTCTATCCTGCCTATAACGATAATTCGAGTATTACATACGGCTATTACATTAACACGGTAGATGCCAACGGTATTTTTGAGGATCTTAGCGGAACCAGCGGAGAAAACAACAAAAAGTTCTTTATCGACGGTGGCGATTACAAGACAAAGACCGGAGTCTCAGTTTCGAGTTGGGAAATGAACGCTTCGGGCGGTGGCGCGACGAACACGATTATTTGCGGCCAGGATGCTCTTGTTACGATTGGCGGTCTCACAAAGCTGGACAAGGCAGAACTGTCGATAAAGGAAAAGCTGTATGACTCTTCCTACGGAGATTGGGGAAAAACAAACAGGGTAGTGTTCAGAAGATTCTTTTACGGTCTGACCGGTACACCGAATGCGAGCTTTACGGCAGACAGTGTGGATGATTCTTCTACCGTACAGTTCAGAATCACGTGTGCCTCTGCGGAAGAAGCACGCAGTATCTCTGCGATAGAAGGCATTTTTTGGAAACAGGGCGACCAGGGAGAGCCACACAGTATATTCCTTTCGTTTGACACATTCACAAGTAATATTATAGAGGCTTATGTTCCCTATTCCAAGCTTTCGTCATTCGCATCAACAAGCAGTTTGATAAATGTTAAACTTGTTGCTTATTACGACACTGGAAAAGAAGGATTCCTCGATACATCCGGCGGTCCGGCATATGACGGCTCGACCGCTCAGTATGTTTCGATCAGGGAAGCGGGCGAAAACAATTACGGCCAGTACATATTGCTTGATACCGAGAACGGAAGGCTTCAGTGGCGTTCCTTGACTGATCCGCGTGCAGAGAATTCTTTCTTCCTTATGAAGACAAACGGCAATAAGGGTGGAGCGGTTAAGAATGTAAAATCTACATACGAAGATGACGGAACTGTGGATGATGTTAAGCACGGTCTTGTTGCTGTTTCGTTTTATGATGGCTTTAAGAAGGATGATTCGGTACTGATAAGAGCTACCTCGGGTTCTGCAGGCTCACAGGCACAATTAAGGGGTGTTTATGACAGTATTGTTGCGAGTGGCAGCAACCCTTACTATACGGTCTCCAGAATCAGTTCTACGATTTTGGCGGTAACTGGCGGTGAAGGTGAAGAGCTTCAGTTCACTCTGGGAACGGTAAAGCCACAGGTCGATTTTCATAAGGGGCAATTGGACTTTAACATTTCTGAGACCTCGGATACAGCGACCGTAAAATTTAAACTCAGCGGAATGAATGGTGTGGGAGATTCGATTTTTGGAATAGATTCATCGGCAACACCTGCGGTTCACGGAAAGCTTTTCTTGATCATGGCAAAATCTCTCGGCGATGACCGATACGAGGATCTGAAAAAAGACGAGAAATTTTGGCAGGTGGATGTACCTCTCGACCAGGGTACTAACGGAGATACTCCGGAGGACTCGTATTACAGTTACACATTTACCAACTTGGATTCAAACGAACATTACTACTTCCGAGTAGCTTATTTCCCTGCCGATGCAATGGAAGAGGATCTTCTTGATCCGTCTAAGAGAATATATGTTCCCGATGCGAGAGCTCCCATGAAATCTGCCGATCGTGTGTATTACCATATCCATACATCACGCGGCATGTCGGCCGTTGATACAACGAGAAAGATTACCACTGTTTATAATGCAAATGGTTACGATAATAAATGGCTTGAGATTTCGATGCCGATTGTCGGATCCGGTCTGACGAGCAACCAGCAGTACATTGCAGCGTTGTTTGATCAAAGTAACAATCTGGTCCTGACGCACAGAGAAATTGAAGCATCGTTTAAGACTTCAAATATGTATGGCGACAAATCGGTTGACTTTAAGTTGTATATCAGCCCCGAAGGATCGGATGACGGACTTATAGTCGGAAAGAAAAACAGCAAAGATCTTTACATTAATTTTTCCGGACAAGACGGAGATATTCATAATTATAAACTCGGAATAATTCCGGTATCGACTCTGAGTCTTGTTTCGGGATACGACTTTAATCCTTCAGAGGGAGGAACCCCTGTTTCTCCTTGGACTGATGAAAACGATCATCTTTCGCACGCTACGGCCTATAGTGATCGCTACAAAGAATGGTTACGTGAAAAATCCATTGCCGGAAATGCCAATGATCCATGGGATAATAAAGTGATTTGGGTAGATTTCAGAACAAAGGTAAAAGCGCAGCTCAGTGATCCTTTCATTGAGATCCAGTGTTATCCCGGTAATCAGCAGATGAATTTTAAGGTCAGTATTATTGATAATGACGGTGTCATTTACGGGAACCAGTTTATGATCAAAGCGACCGGAAATAAAACGGGCAATATAACAACTGCATATGATAACACAACGAGAAGCACACAATCTCCTCTTACGCTCAATCTGACAGAGCTCGCGATTGAAGAAACCGTCACACTGAGTGTCTATGCTGTTATCGACAAGAGCAGTGTAGGTGGAAACATCCAGACCATAGATACGTACAAAGAAAAGTTTGCGACAGGAGAAGAGGACGCCTTGATCACCGCCGGTAAATTCTATAAAGAGAGCGAGGAAGGTATTACTACTGATGCGGATGGATTTTCTATGGGTCTGGTCAGTGCGGTAGAGCATGAAAATCGTCGAGACGTTTATATAGACTTTGTAAATCCTCTCAGACTTGATGCCGTAACGGTTCTGACTGCGGTCATAATAAATCAGAACGGAGTATACAGCGATCAGATCATAGTTGAAAATCCGTTTTACGGATCGCCTGCTCAGAACGAGTATTATACAATGCCGACTGAAGAAAACGGTGATATCCGATACAGGTTTAAAGGACTTGCAAATCAGTATGATAACAATGGGTACGCATTCACACAATCAGGAAATTACAAAATTGCTTTGACCCTGACGATTCAACGGGCTCAGGGTGGAGAAACATATAACGTCAACAAGTTGCTTAACTACTACGTTCGTTAACGGAAGCAAAGGAGTGTCGAAATGAGAAAGCTTGACAAAAAAAGCATGTTTTCCTTCTACGCATTCGCGGTGGCGATTGTTGCTATCGGTGCGCTGGTAGTCGTGATGATGACATTGGGGATGGACAAGAAAGAAAATCCCTTTGTTGTCAACGCCTCGAGCGTCGTCTATGATGTGAACAACCAGCCCATCACGGTCACGGAAGAGTCAGTGATCGAGAAAAAGTGGGACGGAAATTACTACCTTAAAACTCCCGAGGGACAGAACTACAACCTCGGCGAGTCGGTGCTTGCTTACGAAGGAGACTCGGGTGCCGTAAAGACCTACGGCGGTGGTTTTGAAGTCACCAAAGACGAGGGCGTCAAAAGCCTGAGCGGAGTGACGAACATCACCGACTTTTCCACACCCGGATTTTACAAGCTCGGTGACAGAAAGTACCTTCTTGTGGGACCTTCGATCTCTACAGCTGACGGTATAATCGACACCACTAAATTTCTGTTTGTAAACCTTGATACAGCGGGCAACGCACTTCTATTTAACGATGACGTGAGAGTCAAGACAACGACTCCTTCGAAGATTTATATCGGAGAATATGAATTTGATGTGGCAAACGAAGTCCTTACACTGGGCGAGCGTCGTGTCAATACAGCCAGTATCATGGGAACAAGTGCTTCGTACAGCGAAACACAGTACCGCGAAATGGAAAAATCCGAAGAATCCGATGAGGAAAGAGCACCGGAGTACAGGATCGTAATTAACGGTGGAAACGGCGGTTCCGGCGGAGCCGGAGGAAACGGCGGACAGGGCGGTAACGGTGGCTCAGGCGGAGCCGGCGGAATCGGAGGAACTGGAGGAACCGGCGGCGACGGCGGCGACGGCGGCATGGGCGGCATGGGCGGCCAAGGCGGAATCGGAGGAACCGGCGGTAACGGAGGAAACGGTGGTTCAGGCGGTTCAGGCGGTTCGGGCGGTTCAGGCGGTCAGGGCGGTCAGGGTGGCCAAGGCGGTACCGGAGGAACCGGTGGAACCGGAGGAACCGGTGGATCGGGAGGCTCGGGAGGAGCCGGCGGTAACGGCGGTAACGGAGGAAACGGCGGTATCGGCGGTAACGGTGGAGATCCCGGAAAGATCCAGGGTAAAAAGGAGCTTTACAAATACATGAAGCTTCGTGGTATCACACCTTATGCCAACAGACTCTCAATCGATTACAACATAGATGACCCCGAACTTGCTTTCGGACAGATATACATAAGCATCATTCCTTTGAACAGTGAAGGAACGGAAGATAATTCATATAGTGCTTATATTTTCCCGATAGACAGATCGCTTACAAATGCAGTCACCTATTACGGAGGCATGAAGAACGACAATCCTGTTCCGATTGTGCCCGGGTCGGCATATTATGTAAAGCTTTGTTACATGTCATACGAAAAGATGGACGGAACGAGCGGAAGTGCCGAGCTTGAATGGGATCAGGCTATGGATGTTCGTACGCCGAATCTTTACGGCGAGATAGTTATTGATAACATTACACCTGCGGGAGCAGTAACAGGAGGAGCATTCAGTGCTGACTTTGCTGTATACACAGATACTTTGATCGATTCTGCCAAGATCGGTGTATATACGAAGGACGCTTCCGGTAAATATAATCTTGCATCTGCGACAAGGACAGCACCGGATTCCATTGCGACAGGATATGCACAATGGAATGTGAAGATCTCAGAGTCATCGCAGTACGGAATGAAGATCAGCTTTTCACATAATACGGCGGAGGATCTTTACATCAGAATGACCGACGTTGTATATAACGGCACTGAATACGGCATTAACTGTGAAGTTAAGATCGACAATCTACAGTAAATAATTTTGTAAAGGGAGAGATATACTTATGGAATCTATACTTTCATCAACAATGGGTGCAATCGGATGGATGCTCGGACTTGCTTTTCTCGGTGTGGGGATCGGACTCGGAATTCTCGGTTCAAAGGTTGCGGAAGCAGTCGGACGTAACCCCGAAACAAAGAATGACATTGTACACTCCGTAATGATCATTGCGGTTGTAATGACGGTACTACTTTTGGTATTGTTCGCATTGATCTTCCTTCTTCTTTACTTTAATCCTTACGCAATCTGATTCCTGCGTGCCGAATTTGGGAACGCTTAGGGGAAGGACTAAGAGATGATCAGAGAAATTATTTTGGTAATCGCGCTGCTTGTGGTTGCGATAGCGGTGATCTTCATGATCCTGTCGGTTTATTCGAGAGAGGCCGAAAGAAATCTCAAATCGAATGTAAGTGACCGTATCATGATCTACGATGATCTTATCGAAGAAAAGCAGGCGCGACTTGAAGCGGTGCAAAACCGTGTGGATACCTTGGAAAGGCGTCTTAAGGAGCTTGAAGTAAGCGAGGAACTCAGAACCGTTCCGACGGGACAGATGTTCTTCACGAGGACGACGGGATATTGCAGTCCCGACCTCAAGAGAGACTACAGAAATATGCGGGAGCATTTTTCGTTTGACAGACGCGGTCTCGTGAAGGATTTCCTGGCTTCTTACGTTGTTCCGGACACAAAGCATGAGTACGAAGTGACCGATGAACTCTGCAAGGCTCTCTCCGGGGATCTTTGCTACAGGCTCCTTGCGTTCGACAGTTCGGAGCAGTACGAGGCGTTGAACGATTCTCTTGACGAGGACGGTAAGAAGCTTCTTGAAGCGTATGTCGGGGAACGGGGAGAGTTTGATACGGCGGATCGCTTTGTATACTGGCTTTCCTGTCGCAGGGATCGGCTGGATCCTTCGATAGTGGTTCGTACAGCCGAAAAAGACGATGATTTTTCGGATCTTTCGCCTCTCGTTAAGACGATATATGACAGCGGTCTTTGCGAAGGGATTCAGATAATAGCCGGAAGACAGCTTTACGATTTCGGCATTCATCGTTCGGAACTCGGATAAAAGACAGCTTTATGACAGACAAGCCATTGAAATAATAACGGAACAGAAACCGGTTACAGATTATTAATTGGGGGTAAAACTTTTTATGAGCATGCATGTTGAAGAACTCGTAGATCGTAAGTGCCGTGAGATCGTGGACAGAAAAAACATCCATGAGGTCGGCCGTGTTGCGGGTATCAAGAATTACATCATTGAGGTTGAGGGTCTTGACGGGGCCGGATATTTCGAGAAGATCGTTATTGACGGAAAAGCGGAAGGTTATGTCAGCACCATCGGTCGTAACCGTATTTATGTCGCTCTTATCCGTAAGACCGACGAGATTTACGTAGGAGACGTGGTTCATGCAACCGGTGTGGAATTCAAGGGAATATTCTCTCCCGATTCGATAGGTCACATCGTAGATATGTTCGGTGTGGATCGTATGAACGATCAGAAGTTTGACAACACCATCGAACTTGCGATCGAGACACCCCCCATCCCCATCATGGACAGAGGTAACGTTAAACGTCCGATGCAGACGGGCGTTACCGGTATAGACATGATCTATCCTGTAGGCAAGGGACAAAGACAGCTGATCATCGGAGACAAGCGTACCGGCAAGACTCAGCTTTGTCTGGATGCGATCGTAAACCAAAAGGGTCGTGACATGATCTGCATCTACATCGCGGTAGGAAAGACTAAGAAAGAGATCAAAAACGTGTTCTATGAGCTCTTAAAGCGTGGCGCGATGGAATACACAATTATTATAAGCGCATTTAACGACGAGTTCCCTCCCGTTATTAAGACAACTCCTTTCATGGGTCTTGCGGTTGCCGAGAAGTACATGCTCGAAGGCAAGGACGTACTCGTTTGTATCGATGACCTTAAGCGTCACGCTGATGTTTGCCGTGAGATCGGACTCCTTACCGGAACGGTTCCCGGACGTGATGCTTATCCTTCCGATATTTTCTACACACATGCACGTCTTCTTGAGAGAGGATGTCAGCATAAGGACGGCGGATCCGTAACAATCCTTCCGATCTGCGAAACAAAGGGCGGAGATATCACTGATTACATCTCCAGTAACATCATTTCGATCACCGACGGTCAGATCGTTCTTTCGACAAAGAACTTTGAGAAGGGCAACAAGCCCGCGATCGAGTACGGTCTTTCGGTTTCCCGTCTCGGCGGTGCCGTTCAGACCAGAGAGATGAAGGCGGTCGGTGCGGTCGTAAGACGTGAGCTGCTTGCATATCTCGAGAAATGTGATGTGTACGAGCTTGCCAACGAGGACGAGATGAGCCCCGAACTCTTAAAGAGCATGCGTAACGGGAAAGCGATCAGAAACAAACTTCGCCAGTACAAATTCTCACCTATCCCACCCGAAGAGATGCAGCATATGTTCGACGGTCTTGTCAATCTCGGCTGACAGCGTAACGGATTCTGATAAAGTCAGGCAATCGGATAATGCACGATAAGCATTAAGCCGGAACCGGTCTGACGATCCACAGGGGGATAATATATGAGGATAAAACCGATAGTAAAGGTCATGAATTTCCACTCCCTCATACGTGTCGACAAGGCTCGTAAAAAGGCGGAGAAGTACTTAAAGCTTGAGAGAGAAGCCTCGGATATCATTGATCTTATCGCCAACAATCGTAACTTCCAGCTCGATAAAAAGCTGTGGAGCATAGATGAAACAAAACCGCCGCTCAATATCTACATCGGAAGTGATTTCGGTTTTTGCGGCAACATTAACTTCACGGTCAATCAGTACATCGAACAGGATGCCGAAGCGGACAAGATCCTGATCGGCAGGAAACTGAGGCAGAGCGCACAGGGAGTGGTTCTTTCCCTGCCGCGTGAAGATTTTTATTCGGATTACAACAAGATACATGATCTGCTTGAAGCGACGATCATGGGGAAGGAACACTCGCAGATCAACCTGATCTACAACCACTTCTTCAATACGTCGAGGATTGAGATCACAAAAAAGAAGATATTCCCCTTCGACATTGAGGTCGGAACCAAGGTTTACACAGAGGATTTCTTCGTGGAAGGAGATGCGAACCGCATCCTATATAACCTGCTCACGAGTTACGTTAACTACGAGGTAAAGATCGCTGAGGTGAACAGTTACGCTTCGGAGAACATTTACCGTCAGAATTCTACCTCCGAATCTCTTAAAAAGATTGATGAGATCGAAGCTGAGCAGCTCGTACAGGTCCGCAAGGAGAGAGTTGCGAAGGAATTTGAGAAGGTTATAGATAACTTCACTAAAAAGATGGCTAAGAAATCACCCCAGTAGGCCGGAAAACGGATTGGGCGAAGAGAAGGAGTTTACAATGAGTCTTGGAAGAATTATCGCGGTTTCATCGATGAGGGTCGAGATACTGCTGAGTCAAACGGATGTTAGGGTTAAGGATATTGTTGAAACTGTCGGAAGCGAGCACAAGAACCGCTTCGAGATCGCGCAGATCGCAGGAAATCTTGCGATTGCGGTTCCTTTCGACAGTGTTATCGGACTTACAAGAGGTGTTGAGGTTGAGCGTGTAGACGGCGGCCTCAGAACCGAGTACTCCGATGAGATCCTCGGAAAGGTTTTCGATTCGTACGGACGTCTTATCGACGGTAACGTGATCGAGAATCCGCATACAAAAAATGTATATGAACGAAACATGTCCCTCAAGGAGATCAACACCGACGGACAGATCCTCTGGACCGGAATCAAGGTCCTCGATTTCTTTGCACCCATGCAGAAGGGCTTCAAGATGGGCCTCCTCGGTGGTGCCGGCGTTGGCAAGACGGTTCTTATCAAGGAGCTTATCCATAACGTATATAAGTTCCTCCGGAGTAACTCGGTATTCATCGGTGTCGGCGAGCGTTCACGTGAAGGTAAGGAACTCTACGACGAAATGATCGACGGAGACCTCCTCTCAAAGATGACGATCACCTTCGGACAGATGGGTGAGAATTCGATGTCACGTTCGCGTGCGGTGTTCTCGGGACTTACACAGGCCGAGTTCCTTCGTGATGAGCTCAAGCAGGACGTGCTTCTGTTTGTAGATAACATCTACCGTTTTGTACAGGCAAGCTCCGAGATCTCAGCCGAGCTCGAGAACATGCCCATTGATAATGGTTATCCGCCCACACTTCTTTCCGATGTATCACAGATCGAGGAAAGAATTAACTCGACAGAGGACGGATCAATCACATCGTTCCAGACGGTTTTCATCCCTGCGGATGATTACAACGACGCAGCCGTTCATGCGATCACATCCCACTTTGACGGACAGATCGTTCTTGACCGTAAGGTCGCCGAGAAAGGTATTTATCCCGCGGTTAACGTATTCCGTACTTCATCGCGAATGATCGATATCGAAAAAGTCGGAGAACGTCACTATAACCTCGTTTCGGAGGTACTTCGTTACATGACACGTTACGAGGAGCTTGAAGAGATCGTTGCCGTGCTCGGTATCGAAGAGCTTTCAAAGGAAGACTACAACATCTTCTATCGTTCGAGAAAGCTTCGTAACTACTTTACACAGCCCATGTTCGTTGCTGAGCAGTTCACGAACATCCCCGGCCGTTTCGTTAAGATCGAGGACGTTCTTGACGATGTTGAAGCAATTCTTGCGGGCAAGTACGATACAACGGATGAGAACAGATTCCTCTACATCAGTAACCTCTACGACTACAAGAAAGATAGAGCCTAAATACGCGCCGGGCGTTCCACAAAGAGGAACGTGCCGGGAAAAGGGACGGCTCGGGATATGAGCCGTGACCGGGAAAGGATCATAACATGAAGAAACAGCTTCAGAAAAAGTACATAGAAGTGATCCTCATCAGCTTCGCTACGGGTTACGAGGTTTTTCACGATGTTCACATGGTGCGCCTTAAAGACAAGAAGTCAAATCTTCTTATCATGGTTGACTACATGCCCACTCTCGGAGAGATGGACGGTGAACTCGAGATCGTGACAGACAATGATGTCAGGAAGATCGAAGGAGTCAAGGGATTTTACTGTATCAAGAATAATGTGTTCAAGCTTCTTTTGAAGGAGGACAGCGAGGTTGGCTAATACGATAGATCTTAACAACCGTTCAAGCCGTTTGAAGGTTGCCATAGCGGGATTTGACCAGCTTGATACACTGTCGGTTGCGGTCATCATATTTCGTTTCTTGACCTACCTTGTTGCGACAGCGATCGTTCATGACTACAGTGAAAAGCTTGTGATCGCGGTTGCATTTGCCGAGGTGGCATCAATCGGATTTATTTTTGTCGAAACACTCAGACGTGATATGTTTGTCGGATGTGTTCTGAGACTGCTGGGTGATCTGGTACTTACAGGTGCGGGCATCGGAGCAATCTATGTTAACGGTATAATCACCGAGTACCTGATGGAAGTTCAGAAGCGAGAGAGTGTCATTGTACTTCTTGTTATTTTAAATATTCTGTTTGCCGTTGTTGAAACGGCAAGAACGCTTTTGTCGCTCGATGTCCTGCTTGCGGCATCCACATCGAGACACAGAAAGAGCGCAACACAGGAATTCAGGACAAGAGTTCAACCTATCGTTCACATGATCAGCACATTGCTTTGTTTCGTGTTGCTTGCGGCTCCGGTCCTTCTTTCGGGAAGTATCGTGTCGAACCTTGACACCGTGAGTGTCGATTCAAAGATCTATCAGGTTGTAAGATCGGAATTCATTAACTACGACTATCCGACAACCGTTCGTAAACAAGGCAGCGGATGTGTACTCACGGATAAAGACGGCATGGAAGTAACGCTTGCCGAAACACCGCTTTACTTCGGTGAAGAAAAAAATACTGAAAAATTGCTCATACCTAAGACCTATGCGATCATTCAGCCCGCGATCTCATCAACAAAAAGGGTTGATAACCTCAGCATGATCACGGAAGAAGACGGGACGTTTGTTGTCAGCAGTGAATCCGGAGAGAGAGAAGCAACTGATTTCTTTCTCTATGACGGACGTGACACGTATGTTTTCTTTGAAAAAACATCGCTTTTGATCGGTGACAAGACGGAAACGCTTTCACCTTTTTCGTATATCACTGCCATCAGCAACGGATCGCTCAGTATCTATGACCCCGTAACGTCAGCCTGCTCGGTTTACAGTCTGATAGGACGTGAGGCTTACGCAATCATGAAAGACGGAACTAAAATA
>JAEEIH010000161.1 GCA_016281275.1 Lachnospiraceae bacterium
ACTGTTTTCACAGGCAATCATGGCTCGAGAAATAGTTTTCTGAAAATTCTCCCATTTGGCATAATCTAATACCGGCGCAAGTTCTCTGGCACTCCAGTATTCACTCCCATCATCGCGAATATGTTTGATATCTTCAAATCTTTTATATTCTTTTCCTTTAAGAGACGGCATATTCTTGTTCACCTTTCAGAACGGATGTTTGATATTGTTTTATCATACTTTTTGTATTATTGCACTAAGAAATTTGCTGATGAGCTATCGGTGCATAGATATAATGAAAAAAGACTAAGCCTCTCTGCTTAGTCTTCTTGTAGTGCGGGGGATGGGACTTGAACGCTCCGCATTTTGGTTTTCAAATGCGGGCCACCGAAGGTGGCTTCAAGTCCCGGACATAAGGAAGTCATTCCTCGAAAACACCTCGGAATGAACGCGAGCTGCTCCGCAGCTTTGTGTTTAGGGAAAGTGCGTTGAACCATCGCACTTTCCCTGTGCAAACACAAAGTGGACCCCTCGTACTTTCGTACGACGGGTCCACTCACTCGACATGCGGGGGATGGGACTTGAACCCACATGAAATTGCTTTCACACGGACCTGAACCGTGCGCGTCTGCCAATTCCGCCACCTCCGCGTATGCAGCCGAAAAAAACGGTATCGGACGAACAACCTCAAACCGCCGGAAAAACTCAATCAATGAGCGAAGCCTGAAATCTATTCATGAAAATCAATCCGACTTGCGAATTATAGCACAGCATATACACTATTTGCAAGAGTGTTTCGAAAGACTCCCAAAGACAAAGCTCAAAGAATTATTGTTTTTTTTCTAAATTAATTGTTTCATTTTTTACTAAACAGGTTGATTTTATTGGCACAACATGCTACAATGAGAAATGGTTAGGATTTTATATTCGAATTTGTGAGCGGAACAAGGAAACTCCATGAAAAGTTTACAAGAAATCATAAAGCATGTATCCATGCTTGCGCAACTCGGATTATCGTTTGCAACACCCATAGTGCTGTGCATGCTCGGATGTTGGTGGCTGGATACTAAATTCGAGCTCGGAGCATGGATCTACATAGTGGGAATCGTCTTCGGACTCGGGGCCGCTTTTGTGACAGCGTATAAATTCTATCTGTACACAGTGAGTAAAACTGACAAAGAAAAGAAGACACCGATTTCCTTTAACGATCATTCATGATGTTTCTTTGAAAGTTTTACAAAACAGAAAGATCTGAAAAGAGGATTATTATCCGGGGGGAAAGAGAGATAGTCCTGCAAGGCCTTCTGCTTCGTTGAAGTATATGGCGAGGAATCGGAAGCGGTTGAGAGCGCTTCTAATGAGGAGGAAAGATATATGAGCGGACGAAGGGGTATCGACCCTGTTGTCAGGAAAGAGACATTGAGGGTCGGAGCAATCGCTTATGTGGGAATTGCACTCATGCTCCTGGTCTTTTTCTTGTTACACACATTC
Organism: Lachnospiraceae bacterium; assembly: GCA_016281275.1. Classification (GTDB taxonomy): domain Bacteria; phylum Bacillota; class Clostridia; order Lachnospirales; family Lachnospiraceae; genus RUG11977. The sequence continues at coordinate 1,471 of JAEEIH010000161.1, forward strand.
TGTCCCAAGGAAGTTTGGGACGTGCCGTTTGATTATACGGTGGTGCTCGGCGGAGTTTGTTGCGGTATCATTGATATACTGAATTTCTTCCTTATGGGCCTGGCGGTGGTCAAGGTGACATCGCTCGAACCTGTCACGGATGAGGAAGGAAACCCGTCCGATGAGGACAAGAGCAAGGCGCGAAGGATCATGAGCACGAGTATGAGGCTCAGGTTTTTGTTTATGATCGTTTGGTGCATCCTGGCGATCGTACTCCCTTGCTTCAATCCGATTGCGGGAATACTCCCGCTGTTGTTCCCGACTTTTGGGATCAAGGTGCTCGGACTGGCAAAAAAAAGCGCTGACTGAAGCGATTTGGCTTATTGCAACACGCAATAGGCGTGATATGCTGCAACACATGTTTTGATCGATATGTAGAAAAATACAGTTTGATCGCCGGATCAAACAAATCTCCTTTAGGAAGGTGATTAGATGGATAACATTAACATCGCGGGAGCAAAGGTCTACGGCTACATCGGACCGGATATCCCTGTTCTCGGAAGGTTTCCCCTGTCCGAGACACTGATCGTGAGTTGGATCGTGATGCTCTTGATTACATTACTGTGTATCTTCCTCACGCACAACATGAAGGTCGAGAAGATCAGCAGACGTCAGGCGCTTGCCGAATGGCTCGTCGAGACGGCGAACAAGTTCGTTATCGGCAATATGGGACAGAGCTTTGCTTATTTTGTTCCGTTCGTGGCGGCGCTTTTTGCACTTAGTGTTTTCTCGAACCTTATCGGACTCCTCGGGGTGAGAAGTCCCACAGCCGATCTTAATACGGAAGCAGGCTGGGCGATCGTTGTGTTTGTGATAATCACGGCGCAGAAGATCAAGGCGAGCGGTTTTGGCGGATATCTGCTCGGATTCACGAAGCCTATCCCTCTGCTCACGCCTTTCAATGTGCTTTCGGAGCTTTCGACACCCATCAGTATGGCGTGCCGTCATTTCGGAAACATCCTCTCGGGTATCGTTATCAACGGCCTTATTTATGCAGCGCTTGCGGGGGCAAGCTCCGCACTGTTCGGTCTTATACCCGGAGCGGTCGGAAATCTTCTTTCGACCATACCTATCCTTGATGTTGGAATCCCGGCGATCCTGTCTTTCTATTTCGACTGGTTCACCGGAGTCATGCAGGCTTACATTTTCTGCATGCTGACCACCATGTATATAGCCAACGCAGCCGAGGGCTGATTGGTAACAATTTAACAAAGAAATATTTATTTCAGGAGGAATACTTATGGATCTACTTGCAAAAGGAATCGCACTTATGGGTTGCGCAATCGGTGCAGGACTGGCACTTATCGCCGGTATCGGCCCCGGTATCGGTGAAGGAAATGCGGTAGCCAAGGCTCTTGAAGCAATCGGACGTCAGCCCGAGTGCAAGAGTTCGGTAACATCAACCATGTTGCTTGGTTGTGCCGTAGCCGAGACCACCGGTATCTACGGTTTCGTTACCGGTCTTCTGCTTATCTTCGTTGCACCCGGTATGTTCATGGACTATTTGGCATAAGAATAAGAACACCTAGGAGGGAAAGAGCATGGAAGGCTTTATTTTGCTTTCTGAGGCAACCCAAGTTGCCGAGACCGTTACCGAAGAAGCCGGTCTTGTTTCGTTCAACGCTTGGATTGTCATTGCCACGATTTGCAACCTCTTTATACAGATGCTCTTGATCAAGAAGTTTCTTTTTAAGCGGGTTCAGGCAGTCCTTGATAAGCGCCGCGAGTTGGCGGAAGAAGATCTTCGAAAAGCCAAGGTTTCACGCGAAGAGGCAGACAGGCTCAGAGTCGAGTACGAGAGCAACATGGAGCAGGCGCGTGAAAAGGCGACGCAGATCATTGATCTTGCTCAGAAGAACGCTACTCAGAAGAGTGATGAGATCATCAGAGAGGCTTCTCAGGAGGCAGTTGCCATGAAGGCGCGTGCCGAAGCAGACATTGCACTTGAGCGCAGAAAGGCCGTGAACGAAGTCAAGAACGAGATCGGAAGCATGGCCATGGAAATTGCAGGCAAGGTTATTGAACGAGAGGTTAGTGAGCAGGATCATGCAAGACTGATCGACGAGTTCATTGAGAAAGTAGGGACTTAATTATGACAGAGCGTGCCGTTATTTACGGAGGCAGCCTCTACGATCTTGCAGTTGAGGAAAGTCGCGCGGGGCAGATCCTCGAAGAGCTGACGGAAGTATTCAAGCTTTTCAGGGAAAATCCCGATTATGTGACACTCCTGCTGGAGCCTTCGATCAAGAAGGAGAAGAGGCTCGAGCTTATCGAGGAAGCTTTCGGTAGCTCCTGTGACCGCTATCTTGTGAATTTCCTTAAGCTTTTGTGTGAGCGCGGGCTTCTGCGCGAGTTCGAGGGATGCAGGGAAACATTCATCAAGAGGTATAACCGTGACAATAATATTTCGGAGGCACTTGTTACAAGCGCGGTTGCTTTAAGCGCCGAGCAGCTTCAGGCGCTCCGAGAGAAACTTGAAAAGAACACCGGACGAAAGATCAATATCACAGCCAGGGTTGATGCGAGCGTGCTTGCGGGACTCAAGGTTGAGATTGACGGAAAACAATACGACGGCACGGTGAGCACCCGTCTTGAGAGCATTCACAGGAAGCTGTCAGAGACTATTATCTAAAGGATGGAAAGGAATTATGCAGTTAAAACCCGAAGAAATATCCAAAGTCATCCGCAGCCAGATCAAATACTACGA
>JAEEIH010000162.1 GCA_016281275.1 Lachnospiraceae bacterium
ACGGTTGAGCTTGCAAATACCTGGCACTACAGCGACGCGGACGAGTTGCTCGCAAAGATGCTTGATATTTTCCCCGATCAGGAAAAGTTCATAGACAGCCACAGGACCAAGATCCGCAGCTACTTTGCAGATATAATCGCTACCAAGGGTGAAGTGACCACCACAAGAGTCTCGCAGTTCAGACACTGCAGTGAACCTATAACGTAAGCTTACCAGTTTTTTTCGCTCTCTTTCTATGACGTGGACCGGGGGGGACGGGGGTTGTGGGTCATGCACCCCAATGACCCACAACCCCCGTCCCCCCCGGTCCACCCAACCCCCCTCCCCCCGCGGGCCACCCCCCGTGCGCCCCGTCTGGCACTATCCGAGTTCTTCAACACTGCCCGGAATATTGATAAATCTCGGATCAGGTCTTTTGGATTGACCTCCCCTATTATTGTTATTACGTACAGCGCCTGCGGAAACCTCATCAAGAAGCTCATCATCAATCGGTTCAATCCCCGCATCGGCGAGAACCTTTTTCTTTTCTTCTTCTGTTTTGCAGTTTACAAGATTTGCTTTTACCTCATCGCTGAGATCGTTCATTCTGTTATTCATAATAACCTCCTCTTTATAAGCGGCTTTCAAACCGCTTCTGATTTCTCACCCTCGCAATTCCCGAAGGGAATGCAACAAACCTTCAGCCCAACACTTCAACGAAGGGCCGGGCACTCTTTGCAACAGACTGTACTACATATGATGCTTATGTAAAGCATCTGTCCTTTGATAATCATATACGATACTTTATCCCTTTTTCCACGCATATGCAATAAATTTCAAACACACATGTAAATGCATCGTGTTTCGGTTTTAAGGTTTCAACTTCAGGCTTCCGCCTTCGCGTTCATCTTCTCGTCATCGAGCCTCTGACGTTCGACAAGGGCGGCGAACCTGCCGTTCAGCTCAATAAGCTCCTCGTAGGTTCCGTCCTCCACTATCTTTCCGCCTTCGAGCATAACTATGCGGTCACACTGTCTGATGGTTGAAAGCCTGTGCGCTATTACGATCCTTGTGCAGTTCATTTTTGCAAGGGCCTCCGAAACCTGCTTCTGTGTGATATTATCAAGCGCGCTTGTTGCTTCGTCAAGCATCAGTACCTTCGGCTTCGGCGCTACAGCACGAGCGATCAGAAGACGCTGTCGCTGTCCGCCCGAAATACCTCCCTGTCCTTCAGAGATCATCGTGTACATGCCCATCGGCATGTCACGGATGTCATCCGCCAATCCCGATATTTCGGCCGCCTCCCATGCATCGTTAACCGTGAGCCATGGGGCCGAAACAGTAATATTTTCGAATATGCTTCCCACCAGAAGCTTACCGTCCTGAAGTACGGTACCTATCCTTCGGCGAACGGATTTTAAATCAAGCCTTTTCAGATCCCTGCCGTCATAGTAGACCGCACCCTTCTGAGGGGTTTCGAAACCGAGCATCATACGCATCAGCGTCGATTTACCGCAGCCCGTTCCTCCGACGATCGCAACATACTGTCCCGGACGGATCTTGAGAGTAAGGTCATCAAGGACCGGAGGCATGTCCTCAGTGTACCTGAATGTAATGTTGTTGAGTTCGATGCTTCCCGAAAGACGCGTCACGATCGGCTTATCCTCCGCAATCTCGGGAACGGCTTCAAAGATCGGTTTTGCCATCTCAAGCATGGGCTTTACCTGCGCGATGATCTCGGTCATGGAGGCAAGCTGTGTAAATGAAGCGCTGACCATACCAAATGCAACGTTGAAAGCGTAATACTCAGCGATCGACACACCGCTCCTGATCGCAGTCGAATAAAGGACAATAGTACCGATGAGCGACACCGTGAGCGGCAAAGCATTTCCGAGCTTAATCAAAAGCGGAGGATCATATTTAAGGGCGGCTTCTTTAGCATATAAAGAACCCCATCTTGCAAATGCTCTTCTCTCGGCGCCGGAAAGCCTGATCTTCTGGACACCCGAAATCATCTGGAAGCTCATACCGCTTTCTTTGCCTGCGATTTCCATCGTTTCGCGGTTTACCTTGACACGCACGGCGATCTGCACGAGAGTGACCATAAGAGTTATTAACAATATAATGAACGCCGGCCATGTGAGTGCGGGCGCATACGCGAAAATCTGAACAATGTACACAAGTGAAAGCAACGCCGTCAGACCCGTGGTAAACATCATGCTTGTGATATGACCGCACAATCCTGTGATGTAGGCGGCGCGGTTACTGAGTTCACCTGCACTGTAATTCCTGAAAAAGGTTGTCGGAAGTGTAAGGATGCGCATCATCGTGGATGCTTCAACCTGAAGGTTCAGCTTTATGCCTATCTTGGCCGACAGAATTCCTCTTATGGATATGAACAAAAGACTACTCACCGTAACGCAGACCATGAAGATCGCGGTTCCGAGGAGCACCGTTCCGCTGCCCGAGTCGATAACATCGGAAAACAGAAGATTATTGATGGTCGGAAGCAGCATGTCCGTTCCGGTGACCATTGCCATCGTGATCAGAAGAAGTACGATATCCGCGCCTCTGATCTGACTTATGATATACTTCATAAAGCTTCCGATGGACATCTTTTCAAGCGGGAACGGCTTATAAAACGCAACTGCCTCAGGCTCGATCATCTCACGGGTTTTGTGGTTGATCTTCACCGTTTTTCCGGTTTTTCTGTCAAAGAAAGAATATCCCGTAAGTCCCGACGGAATGAGCGCAACGACGCTTCCGTCATCCTTTCGCACTCCGAGCATTGCTCCCATAGCGTCACGGTACCAGTTCTTTCCGAGCTGTACCGGACGTCTCATGATGCCGCTCGGTCGCAGAAGAAACTCCAGCACCTCGTTCATATCCCTGATCGTTTCCGGAACCTCTTGCTGCTTGATCTTGTAGTATTTCAGGATCTCACCGATCGCATCCGTCGCTATCTGACGGTCGTCATTAAATGCTTCGGCAATCCTCTTTCCCATTACAGCACCCGCCATCTGTCGGAAGGAGTCTTCGAAGACTGCCTGATCCGCCTTTTCTCTGGCGAGTATCTGTTCTTCAAACCAGCCCATAACGAAACTGCTGCCTCCTCTCCCTACTCAGATGTAACAAGCGTCTTATATACACCGTCATGCTCCATCAAACTTTCATGTGTGCCGCGCTCCACCACTTTTCCGTGGTCCAATACTATAATCTCATCGCAATCACGGATCGTCGAAAGACGATGCGCGATCACGACGCACGAAATACCTCTGTCCTTGATCGACTTGACAACTTCATACTCTGTCTTCGCGTCAAGCGCGCTTGTCGCCTCGTCCATGATGATCAGTGTGGGATCCTGCGCAAGCACTCTCGCGATCTCGAGGCGCTGCCGCTGTCCTCCCGAGAAGTTCTTTCCGCCCTCGGTGAGCTTGTACTGATACCCACCATCCCTGCGCATGATGTCCTCATGAAGCTGAGCATCTCTGGCGGCAAGGATCATTTCGAAGTCCTCGATCGAGTTGTCCCACATTTTTATGTTATTGGCGATCGTGTCCTCAAACAGGATGATGTCCTGATCAACAACCGCAACAGAGCCTGTAAAAACATTTCTGTCTATGCTGCTTATCGGCTTCCCGTCAAAGAGGATCTCACCGCTCCACGGCTGGTAGAGACCCGAGATCAGCTTGGAAAGCGTTGATTTTCCGCAACCCGAAGAACCGACAAGGGCGACGCGCTGTCCGGTCTTGAGCTCGAGATTGAAGTTTTCGATGAGCGGCGGTGCAAGGCGCGAATAGCCGAAAGTAACATTCTTCATAACAAAGCTTCCGGAAAGCTTGTTAAAGTCGCTCTCGTCTTCACGGATTTCTTCAACGCCGGCTGTCTTTGCACTTTGGAGTACGTCATCGTCAGGATATTCCATCACATCCTCGATACGCTCCATCGAAGTGCGCATCTCCTGCAACTGCTGCCCCGATTCGATAAGCTGCTGAATAGGCGCCATAAACGAAACAAGGAATCCCTGAAATGCAAGGATCATACCTGTCGTGAAGCTTCCGCGCATCGTCATCCACACACCGAGTACAAGGACCACAACATCCATGACACCCGCGATCATCCCCGGGAGCATTCCGAGGAACAGGTTGATCCTTTCGAAGCGCACATTCTGCGTATTGACCGACGCCTGGTAGCCCGCCCACATTTCAAAGAATCCGTTCTCTGCGCCGCTTGCCTTGATCGTCTCTATCATGTCAACACAGTTAACCGTGGCTCCCGAAAGCTTCCCGCTGTCACGCATCATAACACGGGTAATGTTTATGCGCTTTCGCGAAATATACATGGAAAGGATCAGTTGCGAAAGAACCGAGAATAAACCGATCAGGGAGAGCACGATCGAATACCGGGACATGACCACAAGATAGAAAACAGCCATGAGCGTCTGTATCACCATTGGCGCAAGGATATTTACTATCTGTCCGGAGAGCGTTCCGTTTGCCATTTTACGTTGCTGAATGTCGCCCGCCCAACGCTGGGAATAAAACTCCATCGGAAGTCTCAAGGCTTTCCACATATACGTGCTGTTTCCCACTACATCCATTTTGCCGTTAAGCCGCAGTGAATAAATGGCTTGTATCCAGGCCGCGATCAGATGTATGAGAGTGACAGCCGAAAGTCCGATAAGGAACGGAATGTACCAGCCGGGTTCATTGCCGGTCAGGAGTTCATCCATAAACACTCGCGAGAAGCCGGCGTTCAGGATTCCGATGAGTGACGCTATCGCTGTCGTGATCATGACAAAGGCCATGGCGCTTTCGGCGCCTCTGAGCCTTTTCCGGGCAAATCCGACGATACTTTTCGGCTTTCCGCTCGGCTCGAAGTCCTCAGTGGGCTTGATCATAAGACAGATCCCCGTGAACGCCGCATCGAATTCTTCGAGTGTAACGGTATAATCGCCGCGGGCCGGGTCATTAAGGTATACCTTCCCGCCTCTGAAGCCGTCGCAAACCACAAAATGGTTGAATTCCCAGTGGATAATGCAAGGAAATTCACCGTTTTCACGAAGCTGTTCAGGCTCACAGCGGAAGCCCTTTGCTTCGAATCCATATGCGCGCGCAGCCTTAAGGACATTGCTGGCTTTGCTTCCGTCGCGACTGACGCCGCATTCCTTTCGCACCTGCTCAAGCGGAATCCACTTATCATAATAAGCCATTACCATGCAAAGGCTTGCGGCTCCGCACTCCAGGGCCTCAAGCTGCATGACAACGGGAACCTTGGCGACTCCCTTATGCACAGGTTGCTTTATCTTCTTCCCAGCCATTATACTTTCCTCAGTTAATTACATATTCAATCGGGTGAACCTCTTTTACTTCACCGTTTTCCAGGGTTTTGTCAACCCTTCCGATCACGCCCCAAACGATAATTCCGGCCAGAAGTACAAGAAGCGCCACGAGCACAAGCCATACAGGTGTCGTGGTAACACGAATATAATCATTTAATGATTCCGGTGAAGAAGCTCTTTCTATGCTTTTCTCCCTAAAAAGCGATTTTTTCTGTTCCTCAGGCATTAGGATCCTCCTCTTCAAATGCTCACTTATTACCGGTGCTCAGATAGCTTTTCACTCTCTTACCGACGTTCTCCTGCAGGTTTCTGAAGAAGAACTGATAATCATAGATATGATACGCTCCTTCGGGAAGTCCCGCAACATAGGCGGGATAATCGTCAGCGTCCACATCGGTAACCTTTACCACACCGCGTTTCTTATCTATGTAGCAGCCGCACAGACCCTTCACTTCGCTTTTTATATTTGCTCCGTAATCCGTAAAGCATGCTCCGATATTCTCCGACTTGTCCGCCGGCGTGGCATCCGTCTTCCAATTGAGTGGGTTGATCGTGTACGCCTTCATACCTTTCGGAGTTATGAATGTTTCGGTAACCTTGGGTGACTCGCAATCAAAGCTTATAACCACGCCCGTGTCCGTTTCCCCTTTGGCGGGCTTGATCTGCGGGAATTTTTTAACCATCGCTTTTGTACACGGCCAGCCTATCGCATATGCAGCGATGAGCTTCTTTTGCATTTCTTCATCACCGAAGTAGTCCTTGAGAAGGCGGTAACACATATCTGCGCCCTGCGAGAACCCGGCAAGGACAATGGGTCGACCGTTATTTTCATTTTTTAGATAATATTCAAATGCTTCCGCAACATCAGCATATGCGTACTGAAGATAAGGTTCTCTCTCTTCGGGAGTCATCGAATAAATCTTCATAGCGCCCTGACGGTAGTACGGTGCAAACATCCTTGTATTTTCATCATAAATGCCGCGTTCCATATTGAGCGCACCTAAGAACGAGTTTTTCGTTTTTTCATCGCTCATCGACATGTTATATTCATCTTTTGTATCAACAGTCGGAGCTATCAGGAAAAGATCCGCGTCTTTATTCTCTCCTTCTTCGAAATATGCCCAGTTTTCTACGGCGGAATAGTCAATCCCGTCCTTATATCCCTTTTTCGTTATACCGTTCTTAACATTGACAGAAACCACATCGCTGTAGTCCAAAATGGTTCTTTCGCCGCATTCTTCCGCATACGCATAAACGATGAATGAAGCTTTCCCTTTGGGAAGATTCTTTATAGTGACCGAAAAAGGTTTATGCTCCCTTTCAAACTTTTGTTCCTGCGAATTCCTATTAAAAAAAATGTCCGAATCAAAGGATGCCGCCCCTACCTGTCTCAAAGGAAAGAGACCCAGTATAACCGAAAACAAGACAATCAAGGTCAATATCTTGGATACATTTTTATTCTTCATCGTTTTTCCTCTTCAAAACCGGATTCTTTATCTGCTCATCACGATATCGCGGATTACGGTAACCCGACCGCTATATCGGGATATTCTAAAGGAAACATCAGATCATGTCCGAAAGAGCAGTAAACTCATAGCCATGAGCATCCGCAACATTCTTGTTCGTGAGCTTGCCGAGGTAGCAGTTCACGCCGCTTGCGATAACAGCGTTCTTTTTGCAAGCTTCCTCAAGTCCGTCTTTGGCGATCCGGAGACCGTACTTAAGGGTAGCGTTAGTGAGAGCGATCGTACTTGTACGGGGAACCGCACCCGGCATATTGCCGACGCAGTAGTGAACAACGCCTTCTTCGATATAAACGGGATCGTCATGTGTTGTAACGTGCGACGACTCGCCGCAACCGCCCTGGTCGATGGCAACATCAACAAACACAGCACCGTCTTTCATCTCGGGAAGGTACTTCTTCTTGAAGAGCTTCGGCGTCGAACCGCCGGGGATGAGGACCGATCCGATGACAAGGTCTGCATCCTTCACAACGCGCTCTATGTTACTGTCTGTGGAAACAAGTGTCTGGATATGAGCTCCGAACATGTTGTCAAGCTGCTCAAGACGCTTAAGATTGACATCCAGGATAGTAACGTTGGCGCCCATTCCGACTGCAATCTTGCATGCGTTCATGCCAACCGTACCGCCGCCGAGGATGACAACGTTTGCCTTCGGAGTTCCGGGAACGCCTGCAAGAAGAATACCCTCCCCGCCGAATCGCTTCTCGAGGTACTTGGCACCTTCCTGGATGGAAAGACGTCCCGCGATCTGTGACATAGGCGCAAGGCAGGGAAGCGAATGATCGACTTCCTCGATCGTCTCATATGCGACAGCCTTAACCTTGCCGTTAAGGAGTGCGTCCATCTGCTGCTTGTCCGCAGCGAGATGAAGGTAGGTGTAAAGGATGAGACCTTCATGGAAGAGCTCGTACTCTTCCTCGAGAGGCTCTTTAACCTTAACCATCATATCCACAAGGTGCCAAACATCGGCTGCATTGTCGATGATACTTGCACCCGCATTAACATATTCATTGTCCGAGAACCCCGATCCTACGCCTGCACCCATCTCCATATACACATGATGGCCGGCGGCAACATATGCCTTAACATTATCAGGTGTGAGCCCCACACGGAATTCGTTGTTTTTGATTTCTTTAACACATCCTATCTTCATGGTAACAATTAACCCTCCTTAATTTTATGCATCTATATATTTTAACATATATGAGAATGTTTTACCATATGGATAAAGCCATGATACGTTTTTGTTGCCCGTTGTGCTTACTTCCGATTCCAACAAAACAATAATTGATTTTTATTAGAGGTGGTTATTGACGCATTCTTATCGTCGAAGTAGCCCTTTGTTGAAACGCACCCTATTCAGTGTACATTACATTGTTCGTTATGATATATTATTATTTATGCGAATTGAGCAACCACCTCGTTATATCCAAAATTTTAATGCCTTCAATGTCGTAATCTTCGTGCCCTGTATTGGCTATCAGAATTTTGGGATACGAATCTTTTATTGCCCTAAGTGGTGAAAGTTCCCTATCAAGGGTTTCTTGTTCGGAAATATTATCGGATACCTGTATATACAATTTTTCGTTTTGCTTCATCGCCACAAAATCTACTTCCTTCTGATAGATTTTACCAACATATATTCCATAGCCCCTGCGCAACAGTTCTATGGCAACCGCATTTTCATACGCTCTGCCATAATCCATGTTTCTTGTACCTAACAAAGCATATCTAAAACACAAATCGCACAAATAGTACTTATCCGATGTTTGCAAATATTTCTTTCCCCTAATATCATACCGTTTAACTTTATAAAATATGAATGCACTGCAAAGATATTTCAGATAATTGCCTATAGTTATATGATTAGTTTCCGCTTTACCCTGTTTGAATGTGGTTACGATTTTGCTTGCAGAAGTCAAATTGGCGATATTGTCCATCAGATATTCGGATAAAGAATCCAGTAATGCTACTTCCTTGATTCCGTGTTTTTCCACCAGATCGCGATGAATAATAGTATTGTAAACATCTTTTATATATGCGATTTGGTCCTCTTTGTCATTATAAAGATATGCGCCTGCCAAGCCGCCATCGGCAATATATTTGTCCAAGAGCCCGGGGGTACCAACATCCAAATCATAATATCTGCAATACTCAGACAGATCAAACGGATACACCGGTACTTCTATATATCTCCCTGTAAACAATGTAGATAAATCGGAACTTAACAGAAAAGCATTTGAACCGGTAATATAAATATCATATTTTCGGCTGTTATATAAGCTGTTTATCGCAAGTTCAAATTTCTCGCATAGCTGTACCTCATCTATAATCAAAATATTGTTCTTTCCCTCTATCTTATGATTCTCTATGTAATCATACAGTGCTCTGTAAGTTTTCAATTTCTCATATTTCAAGTTGTAAAAATCTATGTATATAATATTATCGTCAGTAAAATTACCCTTTATCCAATCAATATAGCTTCTGGCCAGTTCAGACTTTCCCGATCGACGCAATCCGGTAATGATCTTTATATCGGGGGTTCCTTTTAAGCGAATAAGACGGTTCAGATAATCTACTCTTTCAATCAGTTTCATGATAGCACTCACTTTCAAAACCGAAAAAAAATTAAAGTTTTGAAATCATTATAACTCTAGGTTTCAAAACTTTCAATGAGTTTGCTGAATTCTCCAGCTTAGGCCTACCGATCTTGCTCAACACATTCACCTCCACGTTATATAATCCTCACCTATCATCTTTATTTTTCAAGGTAATTCTTGATATCAGCTATCCATTTCAAATCATCGTTTTCAAAAAAATCCAGAAAGTGAACAATATTTGAAGTTCCTGCATATGAATCACAATATTCTTCTTGCGTGAGCCTTGATTTCATTTCCGGATACGTTCTCTGATAGATTAGATTACAGATTTCCTCAATTTGCTTCTCGTGTCCATCATATCCTGTCACTCCGGTAAGCCGCTCAATAATATCGGCATTTGTTTTCTTACCTTGATTTACCAGACAGACATCCGCAAAATGGGACAGCACGATCTGCATAGAACAAGGATTTGCCCATATTATTAATTTCTGCCCTGCCAATCTCTTGTCAAAGAAGTCGTTAATCTTCCTTTTTACCTGCGTATACTCCTTATACGGATACTTATCTGTATCGCAAAAAATGATTATCACCTCATAGTTATCATTATTGTAAGCATCCTGAAATCTCGCGAATATATTAGACTCGCCCTTGGCATTTACAAGAGAGAATTCATACTCACGGCTCCATACATTCAGAGAAATAAGGCGTTGAAAATAGCTGTATTCTTCAAGTCCTTCACATATCACACATAATTTATGTTTTCGAGAGATGACAGGTATTCTAGACAACTGCACGCACCTCCTGCAATGACTTAAATAAATCCGGCTCCGGCAAAGCTCCAAATACTCCTGCCTTATATTTCTCTATCAGATCCGTTGTCTCCCTGACACCATCTTTCTCTGCCGTAAATTCAGACAAAGAATATAAATATACGCCTTCTTTATCCTTATGAGCGAACCAAATCTGCTCTTTGCGAAACAGTTTCTTGCAATCAAGCAGCGTCACATCATGTGCAGTACATATTAGCTGCGCGCTTTGATTAAGTTCGTTATTAAATAGGGCTATGATTGCTCTGGTAAGTTTTGAATGAAGGCTATTATCCAATTCGTCCACAACCAGGATTCGACCTTTTTCCAAAGCATCAATAATGTAGCTGGCAATGGAAGCAATCTTCTTTGTGCCGGTAGAATCAAACAAAATACTCGGAACAGATATTCCATGATACACAGAACTCAAGTGAAGCATTTCCATGATCGGTACTGCAACACTCAAAGCATTCTCCTGCGGTTTTATATCTTCCTCGTTTCCAACACTCTGCAGATTAATTCTTACTTCATCGTCAGACAGATATTTGAAATCTTCCATGGACAAATCTGCACTAAGTACAAAATCTACGATTCGTTTTTGTGCCTCATTTGTCATCTTCATCATGTCTATCGTTTTCTTGATAGGAATATTATTCATATCCACGATATCCATTTTTGACGCAAACGTGGTTATGATTCTCTTTACTTCGTCAAGTATCGTAAACTGCCGGGTGTCAAGCAGATAGAATAACAGATTATTTCTTGCCATCGCACCCATCAGGTTTCTAAGGGATTTGTCCTCGCAGATATATTCCCCGGAAATATTGTCTCGAACATACAGATCTTTTTCTTTTCTGTTCTTGTATTTATCGTACGCCACCACGCTCATGCGCTCATACATATATTCCAGCGGCTGTAATCTCATTTTTACTTCAAAGGAATATTCCCTATCATTATCCGTGAATTCGATACAAAACCCGGATAAATCTTTATTTGAAAACAAGTTTTTGCCCAATCCGATACCTTGATTTAAAAGAATTGCCCTAATACCGGCCAAGCCACGAATAAAGTTTGTCTTTCCTGCATTATTGGGACCAATAATCAGTGCTGATTTTACCGCATTCGCTCCGTTACCTGTAATTACATTTGAGGAAAATCTCTTCTGTCTCATGTCGGCACGCATGGAGAATTCTACTTCATCATCGTAAATCAGACAATTGTTAATCTTTACGGAGAGTAACATATCATGCACCTACTTTCTCTGAAATGTATGATACATTCTACTCGATTTTAATTTTTTGTGCAATATTTTTTCACTAAAAATTATTATTTTCTGTGATTGCCTTTCCTTGTTTCCGGATCCGCTTACACTAAATCACCATACAGCTCACTCCCATACACCCCGGCCTCATAAAGCTTCTTAAAGCTCTCAACCACGCTCGCTTTATCCTCTATATAACTGCTTAACGCCACCGCCATAACGGGAGCCGATACCGGCAGCGAGGATTACGAGGGTTTTATTATTCATCTTGGTTTTTCTCCAAATGATAATGATAAATCAGCAAATCAACAACATTTATAAACTATACCTGAGCACCACAACACCTTTTAAACTTCTTTCCCGAACCGCACGGACAAGGATCGTTCGGATACACTTTGTTCGGTCTTGCTGCTATCTCCTCTTCTATTTCCTTTCGGCGCATTAATGCCTGGTTACTCTTAAACTCACGCTCGAGTTGCTGCTTTTTTTCAAAAGTCTTCTTGATAAGTTGCTCTTTTTCCCCTACGACACGTCTAAGTAGATCGGCCTCTGCCTGTAATGCCAATATCTCAACATTCTTTAGTTCTTCCTCTGCTACCGCTAATTCCTCGGCATTTTCTTCATCCGTCTTTCCGTTTCTTTTTATGGCATTATACTTTTCACGGATTTTCCGGCACGATTCCGCCGCCTTATTCTGTATAACACTAAGCTCTTCCTTTGCCCAAGGAATATCGGCAATGTTGCGAAGGAGATCGTCATTGTTCAAAAAAGCAGGCTTTGCCTCAGATATATCATTAGCCATCATTTTTATCCTTTACTTGTTCTTGTTGTCCTCTTCAATATAAAATGGGGAAGCCTCTTTCACAAGACGCAGATATTCCAGAAAATCAATGTAATCAGAAGTATCTTTGAAAATAGATATTCTTCGGTTCCCGCGACTCATTACATGATATGTCGCACCGGGATACCAGACTCTTTGTTTTCTCGGCAGTGGCGTCACCCCCTGTTATTGCTTATTCATATATTCTCTGAGTGCTTCCGCATACCCAAGTAATCTTGCCTGAAGCGCCTTGTCCATAGAATTAAAATCCGTAACCAAACGTCCGCAATCGGTCTCCAATTCTATGGCATACCAGTCCCGGGGTCCGCTACGATCTCCTCCCCCTTCAACCCCACAAAGAAGCCACTCGATATCCACATCAAGAACTTTACAGATTACCATGATCTTCTCCGAAGACGGATTGGTCCTCTTCTTTCTCCAGTCGCTCACAGTAGTCTGCGGGATCCCGGTCTTCTCCGAGAACTCTTTTTGTGTCATACCAAGCTGATCCAGCCTGTCAAAAATCCTGTCTCTGATCGTCATGTCGAACCTCTGTCGTTATCATATTGCTGTAGACTCTTCAACTCCCTCAAGAGAGTAGAGATAATCAGGATCAATATCCAGACAGTTTGTCGGATCATTATCTCCCGTCAAATCCCACGCCAAAGTGTCATTCATTATCTTACAGTTGGTCAAAAAAAGTCCACATCCTTAAGCCTTTGGAACAAACCGTCCTCAAGCTTAGGCTTAACATCATAAATAACTATCTTCCCATCACAAAAATATACCGCAACGGTATAGTCCCTGTAAGGTACAACCTGTACAATATCAGGAGTATAGTCCATCATCGTTTGTCACCTCCGATTCATAAAC
>JAEEIH010000163.1 GCA_016281275.1 Lachnospiraceae bacterium
GGATGCATTGTCTACTCTGAATTCCTTTAAGTATCTCTTAACGCCTGCGCCTGCCTTTGCGAGGTGCATCTTAAGGGGCTTGCTTACAAGGTTTTCTCTGATCTGGCCGTATCCGACCTGGATAGCTTCGTATCCGTCATTCTCTGCTGTCTTAACCTGTGTAACGACACAAGGACCGGCAGCAAGTACGGTAACGGGTGTTAAAACTCCGTCCTCATTGAAGATTTGAGTCATTCCGACTTTTGTAGCTAAAATAGCTTTCTTCATTTGTAACCTCCTATTTTCTACAGCGGATCGCTCTCGCGATCATCCTAGCTAGGACTTATTTAGCCTGCTTATTCTTCATCTTGATGTCGATGTGCACACCTGCGGGCATCTCGAGTCTCGACAAAGCATCAACTGTTTTGCTGTTGGGTGTGATGATGTCGATCAGCCTCTTATGGGTTCTCTGCTCAAACTGCTCTCTTGAGTCCTTGTATTTGTGTACCGCACGAAGGATGGTGATTACTTCCTTCCTTGTGGGAAGCGGTACAGGGCCGGAAACCTGCGATCCCGTCTTCTTAACGGTGTCGACGATCTTGGCTGCGGACGCATCGATAAGCTGATGATCATAAGCCTTAAGGGTGATTCTCATTACTTGATTTGCCATAAAAAAAGTCTCCTCCTTTTCGCACTTTTCTTAAAAGTACAACAAGCGGCGACTGTACACTCACCCGTGTGTTTCACGTTATTTCCTTTAAAATTCCGGGTGGTTACGCACCCGGCGACCTCGTGATCTCACGGTTTGTCTGCGCTTCGGAAACGGTTTCCGAATCAATCGGACCATGGCTTTCCTCGTCAGAAACCAAATTGTACAGTGACTTGTCGTCAGTTTTGTAAACTTGACATTCGCTCCACGGAAAAACCAGCAAGCAAGCTTGCTGCAACCTCACGCTTCTACGCTATCAACTCACAGCAAGAAACATACTATCATGCTTTTTGTCGGAATGCAAGTACTTTTTTTATTTTATTTGCGGCTTCTTTACACTGTTATGTGCTTATTGTATAATTCTTCCTATAATAGCGCGCCGGACGGTTACCCAAAAAGCGTGCCTTAAAGCGCATGTGATGCGTACCGCGTCATGAGTTTCAGTCACGTGCCTCCGGGATGCGCGGACAAGTATTTGGCTTGATATTCGGGAAACGTTGTACCGTATAATTGGGATAAGGTGATAAGTGATGACAGCAATTACACTCGATCGTCACAATGGCGATATTTTTTGGGGTAAAAAGAATCTTATGCTCTTGGCGCAGGAAACGGCTGCAAGCAGAAACGCTGACGGCAGCGCGCCGAAATCCGGTCACATAAATCATGACGATCTCCTTACTCCCGCCGAACTCGAAAAAGAGCTCTCTTATCGGCGGCGACTTGACGAAGTCGGAACATTCATTCTCAACATGTTCACCGAAGAAACCGGCATAATCCCGACTTCTGTCCGTATCGAAGATCTTCCTTATTATATAAACCCAAAGTCAGTTTTGCACGAACCTGCAACAGAAACAGAATTCGTCATGAATCCTGTAGGGTTGAGCGGATGCCGCGCTGCAATGCTCGCGTTACAGGAATTCATTGATGACAACGACAGTCTTTTTACACATCTGACACTTGCTTCCGTTCTGTTTAAAAATTCTCTTTTACAGGCTCCGAACCGAGCCGCAAAGGCGTTGCGAAACGCCATCGACGACATGACCGCCGGGGGCGATTCCCCGTCGTCACGATCAAAGCACGGCGGATTCGCGCACCTTAACAGTAAAGAACTGGATGAACTGCTTGAAATCTGGATCCAAGCCGAAACCTTTGTACGTGTTTCGGATCTTGTCTTAGAATATGCCTCCAATGTCGGGAACAAAACTCTGAATGCGCTCTCCGATACTCTTGCCGAGGATTTTCTTGAAATGAGCAGTATATTAATACAGCGCGAAACGAGAAGCTGTCTCACCGAAATATTCGAAGAACGGACAGGTCATAAGGGGGGGTCCGGTAATGTTTGAAAGCACGACGATCACAGGAATGTCACTTACAAAGTACCGCGACCTCATTCCTGAAGGATATTATTCAAAGCTTGAGCGTAACGAATTTGATCTCACGGTCATCCGCGAGATACAGTCGGGTGGCAGTATTTATGCAGGACTCTGCGTCAGCAACCACCACAGCGAATGGTTTGAGATCATCTGGATACATTTGTCCGAATCTGTTTCCCGCGACTCAGAAATTGCAGACTTTCTCAGATACATTACCATGTCTGCGCGACGCCTCGTTACCTGTGAGGGCGTTTTCCTGCAGATACACAAAAGTGAGATTCTGCCGCGAACGGCAGCCGTCCTGAAAATGGCGGGTTTCGAAACATCCGTTCATCGAAACAACATCTACTCGTTCCGTATCTGTGACATAAACAGTACCGAACTCAAACCCGGAAACCATGTTTTTCTTAAAGATGCTCCGCCCGAGATCATCGCCAGGACGCAGAATGCAATCTCAAAAAGCGAACGACCCGTACCTGTTCCCGCACTTGTGCCGTGGGAGGAATACAACAGTGAATTGAGCGTTCTTTACAACGGTGAAGGAAGCGACGCCGGTTCACTTTTGTTTTCCGACGATGACGGGCGCATCGTATTCAGCCTTGCGTTCGCAACTTCGCCCGTGATTCTCGGGCAACTGCTGTACGCAGCCTGCGATAAAGCGCGAAAGACTCTTTCCCCCGACACGGAAGTTCTTGCTCCCGTTGTGTTTGAGGGATCGAGAAAACTTATAGAGCACTTCGTTCCAAACGCGCAAAGCGGTCAGGTTCTCGAAGCAACAATGCGCTTTGCGCGCAACAAAAATGCAACCGATGAAAGACCTGTGTCTTTAATAAATTAATTACAGAAAGGAAACCGCTATGGAGATCACACGCATCACAAACGAAAACGCCTCTTATTTTTTACCCCGGGAAGCACTGTCCGTCGTGAACGACGAGGGTGTGCTTGTTCTGGGAAGCCTTTCGGACGACAAGAAGCCCCTCGGATATCTTATTGCAAACGCTGATGCCGGCGGTCTCTTTATTGAAAGGATCTTTACGTCAGAGCCTGAGCGTAGAAAAGGGTACGCCTCCGCGCTTCTCAACCGGGTCGAAAGCATCTGTACAAAAAGCGGTATCCCCCATATTTACACAATTCTCTTTCTCGAAGGAAGTGAAACCGAAACAGACCCCGCTTACCGATTGTTCAAGAAGGCGGGATTTGCGGACGAGGATTCCCCTTCATGCAGGAAAAGCTACAGACTTTCCGCAATAATCGAAGCCGACCCCTTTAAAGATGCAACGCTTCCGAAGGGAGCCTCTTACCGGCAGGGCGACCCCATTACGAACAAATACGGTGGTTCGATCATCATAGACGGTAGCGAAGTTGCCAGTCTTGACTGTGAGGAATTCTACGGTGATGCCAGGATCACAAGGATCACTTCCGACGGCAGCTCACTTCCTCTTCTCTCCTTTCTCCTTAAAGAGGCCGCCATGCGCATGAACAGCGACGGAGTCGAATCCGTCCTCGCCGATATAACCGGAGAAAGATTGGTCAGATTCGAGGAACTCTACACAAAAAAATACAAGATTGAGTCGATTACAACCGCAAAAACGCACATTCTGATCAAGGAGGCAACTCATGAGTGATAAGCCGAATTTAATGTCCAACAGCCCCGCGCCCATAACCGAAACGCTCACAAAAAGTTCCGAAACGCTCACTACAGAGCGGCATGAGCAAGATCTTCGATCGTCTGTGTCATTACAGACCGGTCTTGAAAAGCAGCCCGTTGCTTCCGACACCCCCCTCGGAGTTGCCATCAGTCACAGGGAAGCTCTTCACTCCGCTCTTACCTCGGAGTGTGACAAAATCAGGGAAGCGTACAAAGATGTGTCTTCCGGTCGATACGGAGTCCAGATCAAAAAGCTTTCATCTATCAGGGACTATGCCGGTCGACTCGAGCACGAACCCGCAGTTATGGAACAAATGCTTGAAGCGGCCAAAAGGAAGTACGAAAAGGCATCCGGAAAGAAAAAGGACGAAGCGCTTGCGGAATACATGAAAACACTCAAACTTTGCGGCATGGTGGACATGATGCAGACCATGAGTTCACCGATCGTTATGGAAGCCCTGCGTGTCAATGAAATCGGTTTCGAAAGATCCGACCGTGAGCGTCAGGCACAAGGAAAATATGTCGGTCCCAAGATCAAGCCCGCCAAACACGACACCGATGAAACGATCGACACAGCCTCGCTTAAGCGTGCTTTCAATTTTCCTCTGACAAAAGCCGAGATCAAGCCCGCGGGAGACGGCGGTGTTTCTGCCGTAGGACAAGTTCGTACGCGCCTGCTTATGACACGTTCACTCCTTGTCACCAAATCCTATGACGAGCAGGAATTCAGGTACGGTTCATGGGAAGAAGACATGAAAGCAAACCAACGCCAGCTTGTCAAGCCTTCCGAAAAAGACGGATACAAGATCGTTGATTTAAGCGGCGGTTTAAGTTGGGACAGTCCCTTGCGACTCGGACTCCTTCCCAAAGCGCTTTGGCCCGAATCCGAAACCGACAGAAACGGTGTATATAAAACGCAATACGACCGCATGGATTTTTCCCTTTTTGAAGTCAGCGAAACCCTGAGGGCTCTGAATGAAGGTATCGGAGACAAGGATCCCGGTGTCAGTGCAATGCACAAAGCCCTCCAACGGGTATGGCGCGGGTTCACCGATTATTTTCAACGTGTCGGTGAGACTGCCGAACGAATTCTTAAGAAAAAAGATTGTTCGCAGGAAAAGAAAGACGAAATGATGCTTCACGTATCGCAGCTTTCCTTCCGCTACGGACTTCTTTCCATGCAGCTGCGTTCGGTTTCCAAGACGGTCTGCGAGAGGTTCGAAAAAATGCACGACGAGGATAAAGCCGATGCCGTCTCCGAGCTGGAGAAAATGGCACAGAGCTTCGAGCAGTATTATTTATCCGAATACAGAATCTCACTCTACTTCAGCCACGAAGAAGCATTCAGCGCAGCAAATCAGATGCTCGACTGTGCTTCCGGAGTCTTTCAGTTTGCCCAAGGTCTCACTATGTCCGACGTAATGGGTGACCTCCGGGAATTCCGAAATCCGCTCGGAGAGACAAAGGAAGGAGATCCCGTAAATGTACTCGATTCACCGTTTGTGAAGCTCCAAAGAAAGAAAGTTGCCGAAACCGCCGTTAGCGACGACAGCTCCTACGATGTGGGCGATCTCAAAGAAGCACGGCAGCAGGAGGTCAAAAAAGCTCAGGCACGGAAAGCGATCGATGACGAGATCGATGCCGAAAGACAGCGCCTCCTTGACCTTGAGGAGCAGGCACGCCAAACTCACATTTCAGCTCTCAAAGAACAAACAACCGGACTTGATTCGTACATCCCCGCTCACAGGATCGAGTCTCTCGATGATTACAAGATCGGTGCAAGAAAGTACGCAGGAGTCGGAAAATGTAAAGCATTCTTTATCCGCCACGGTTCAATCAGCGGCGGAAAGCTTCGCGATGCCATGAACGCGCATATCGACAGATTCCTCGCAAGCGAGCATATCACCGATGAAGACACGGTCAAAGCCGCAGATGCCGTAGCCGACAGCTCGGGACTCTTTTCGAACGAAATGCAAAAGCATTGGAGCAGAAGCGATATCGTCCGTGAGAAGCTGACCGCCGTAAACACGCTTATGAAGGCCGGTTCGCTCGATGAGATAAGAAGCGCCGTTGCCCGGGTCAAAAATATCACGGGAAAATTCGGCAGCGATGAACTCAGCCCCGATTCCAAATTCTTTGACAGTTATCCCTATTCCGCAAAGATCATTTACCTCGACAAGCTTCTGCGCGAAACTCCGGATATCGGTGCTGCCGTCGCTTCCTCAACCAAAAAAGAAAAGAAGCTTGACTCGGAATTCACAATCCGTCTCGATGCGCTTAAATCCACCGTCGGAAAGCTTAAGGATTCCGTCACCGGCTCAACCGCATATCGGAATTATCTCGATGTTCAGACAAAGATGCAGCACCTGACAGAGTCATCGTCACAGCTTGAAAGCATGTACTCGGGCGGTGCCGACCGACTTGTCTCGCGAAGGGTTTCGACAGTCAGGACAGAAGCCGACAAAAAGGATGCACAGGCTGTAAAGCAGAGGTTGAAAGAGGCGAAGGAGATTGACTCCGACGTGCTTCTCGATGACGAAGAATACAAAAAGCTTCAGCAACAAGCGGACGAGGAACGCACGCGAGAGGGCTTCGAGCGCGTTACGCGAAAGCTCGCCGGTCTTTCCAAGGAACGTGAGCGTTCAAGACTTGCCATGCTCACAAAAACAGCTCCTCCGCGCCCTTACAGACTTGTTGCCGGCGAAGCTGCGCAGGAGATTCTCAAAGACTCCGTCAGAAGACAGATTCTCGATTCGTCGGATCTTCCGAAAGACGTGCAAAAGATCCTCAGGAAAGATTTTGACACTATTTTCAAGGCTGTTTTGGCGCAAGTTTCCACAGATGCTCCCGGCGGCGCAAAGTCAGTCGAGGATCTTAAAAACCTTTCTCCGACAGTACTTTCGGGTTATGCTACCCTGATTTCAAAAAGAGTCGATGCTTACAAAAAGATTCTTTCTGATCACCCCGAATTCAGCGAGATCGCTGCATTCAGGAGCGCTCTCATTTCCGATGTTATCGGCGAAAACTACGACGCACTTTCAGATGAAGCTTTAGCGTCACGCTTCATCGATCATAAGGCGGCAGAAAAGCTTAAAGCAAAAAAAGAGGACATACTTTTACTCGGTGAGCCCTTTGAAGAATCCAGAGTCTATTTCGATATTTCCGGTCTTAAAGCGTCAAAAACGCTTAAGGGATTTAAGCTTCGCGCATTCGAAAGATACGAGCGTATGCGTAATGCGGATAAGCTATATTCCGCTTTAGGGAATGACAGTGAAACATTTACTTCTCCGAAATCACTTCGGCAGAAAATAACCGGACCATCCGATTATTATTCCTACGTCAGGGAGAACGGCCTTTTTTCCGAGGATCCGTCGACCGTACAAAAAAGCTATATTCAATATCTTGACGACTGGAAAACATCTGCGCTTATAAAGCATGGTAAAAAACTGAACGGTCAGGCGCTTGCGGATCTTGAAAAAGATCTTACTTCTTATGTCTCCGCACTGACAGAAGAGGAAAAAGGAAACCCGAAATTCATTTACGGTGGGATCAGTCATTTCGGAACAGACATACCGGCTCTTTTCTCCGACAGCATCAACGATTCAAAACGAAGTGTCTTTGAAACAAAAATGCAAAAGAGCATGTTCCGGTATATCGAAAGGCTTACCATAGTAAAAAGCGTGTTCAAATCCAACGGAGTCGATTTTACGCAAGAGTCCGAAAAGCAGCTCGGAAAACTGATCCTTTCGGAGGCTTCCGATGCGAAGCTCATGATCAGAGCCAAAAGCATTGCCGAAACAGCAAACGATCCCGATATGCAGAAGGCAGTCAGACGTAAGGATTCAAGAATCAAAGCTCTTTCCGTGTTTTCCGACGGAGCATACCGACCACTCATTCCCATCCTTCTTGAGAACAAGACCTTTTCTCTTCGTTTGGTCACCGATACAGACAAGAATTGGAGTGATTATGCCGAAAGGATCACAAGAAACTGCGCTACGGTTATGAAAGAATTGCTTGTTCACCCCTATCTCGAACAATATCTGGTCGGAAAACGGGCAGAAATCTCCGCTCTCCTTGTGAGCGAAAAGGAACCTGTTGCGTCATCCCTGAAGCTTGACGAATATGACCGTGAGCTTGGAGACGTTACGTTCAAAAACGGAAAGACGTTGGACAAGATAATCGGCGGCGTGCTTAAAAGCAAAAATAAAGCATTTGACGGCAACCTTCTTATCAACGTTCTTCTTCTCGACGGCGTTTCTGCCGTTCTTGATGAAAAGAAACTGAAATCGTACAAAGAACGTTCCGAGACCAATCTCGCTTTGCTCACAAAGGCGGTTGAAGCGGCTCTCGAGAAAAGGCGTCCCAAAGGGCGTGAGCAGACCGAAACCGAAAAGGCCGATGAAGAAGCCACGAAAGCAGCCATTCTCCACAATGAAAGAGCAAACATATTCTCCGCCGACAGCAGCGAGTACAGTGCCGTCGCCGCAAAGAATGTGGAGGACTGGTTCACCCGATTCTCGGCTGAAGCCGAAGTACACAAAAGCATAATCGAAGATTTGAAAAAAACAAAGGAGCATCTCGCCCAATATGTCGAACGTAAGGAAAAGGGACGAAAAGCTTTTGTTGATTACTCTGCCGAAACACAGCTGCTCAGAGATACCTCACTGGCATCAAGGAAGCGGTCAATTGAGCCTTCGCCCGAGCAGAAGGAGCTGATAAACAAATTCCTCAGTGAGGCAAACTCCCTCCCTGCCGACGGATCCTTGAACGCTTTTTATTCGCAGACTCTCACCAGGATTGCGAGTCGTACCGCCGAGGAAGACCGATCAAAAATCCTTGAGCATATGCAGCGGGATTATACTGTTTTCCTGAATGCCAAGCTCTTCCATTCAACCGCGACTGCCTTCCTCTCGGATAAGTACGGAGACAGTGAAGCCAAACAGCGTTCGCTTCTCAACGGTCTGTTTGATTTCTACGGCGAAAAGATCCTCGACGGAAGCGCTCTGCTTACCGAGAAATACCTGACTTCAAGCTTCAAGCGTTACCTTTCACGTAAAGATGGCTCGACAGAAGCCGAGCGCTTCCTGTCGGACGATACGCTCGGACTGTCATCCTTCTCCTCTACGCAGACATTCTCGGAAGCTTCATCTTTCATGGGTCAGAAAACCCGTGAGGAATTTGAGGTCGTCCTTAAAGAAAAAGCCGGTCGCTCGGTTCTTGCCTCTTACAATTCTCTGACAAACGAGGAAAAAGTTCTTGTCGGCAAGCTGCTCGAGATCGACTGTGTCAGAGACGAACCGATGAGTGCCCTCGAGAAAAAACTACGCGGTGAAAGCGCCGCCAATACAACAAAGAATGACCTGATCTTCTCATACCTGTCCGACGCGCCGATCCAGGCTGCAAATTATACGGCCATCGAGCGAGTTCTCACCGGCGGCGAGAAATTCCGTGACAGTTATATTTCGCAGGCAATCTCGGTTGTTCTCGAAGTACGTTCGATGAAGGAATCGGAAACCTTTGAAGTCTCAAAAGAAGAATACAGAAAGCTCATGTCAGAGGAGGTCACAGATCGATTTGAAGAGGACGAAGTAACAACGGCAATGCTTGATCTTGCTGTTACGATCGAACGCGTTCAGGACGAAATAAAGAAACTGGACGGCTACCCCGACGAAGGAAAGCTCCTATACTATCACTCCGTGCTGCGTTCCTATGTTCCTCAGATGGAACAGTACAAAAAGACTACCGATTGGGATCCGGGAAATATAATCGGAAGCGCTCTTGAGGACTTCCACGCCATCGAAGCTTATTTTGCATTCATCGAAAGCTCCACCGAGGAAGAAAAGAATACTTCCGCTTATTGGAACAAGCTGCACGAAATCGCAACGCCTCTCCTTGGAAAGCTCGAACTTTATGTCTCTTCTTCGGTCAGCAAATCAAGGAAAAGCCTTAACGAGTCAATTGAAGCCTCGGTTTTCGCCACATGCGGAGTCAGTCTCAGATCCGTTTATACACCTGACAAATCGGAAGCCGAATTCCCCGACGAGGTACTTGATGCCGTTCACAAGGTCGATGCGTGGATGGCAAAGAACAGGGGCATTTGGGGGAACGGCAGTACCGACGGGCTTTTCGGATCGGAGATCCTTATGCGTCCGATCCGTGAGCGTCTTTACATGTACTGCGCAGTTGAACGCGGCCTTGTTTCGAAGATGTCCGACGAGGATGCCACTTTTTCACAGACCTTGTACATTCCGAATGTTGAAGAGTTTGCGAAGAAATTCCGTGAAACCAAGGGCTTCATGCAGTGCCGTCAGGCAAAGACGCTTTCCGGAATGACTCCCGTCGTCAAGATAGACCCCTCGCTTCCCGACACTGTTAAGGACGCTCTCGTCGACAGAAATAAAAAATACATGTATTTCCGTCAGCAGGCGGGCGAACTGGAAAGGCTCGTCAAGGATGAGAACACTTCCGAAGAGGTTCGCCTCGAAGCCGAAGCAAGGCTGCGAGACTCCTTGATACTGCTCGCTCAGGCCGATGAAGCTTACAAAGAAACCGCCGCCTCCCAGTCCGATGATTCACTTCCTCCGGTTTGGAATGTTACCCGCATTAAAGACAAGGTTGCAAAAGAACCTATGGGTGGACTGTGTACTCCGGAAAAGGCGCTTTCGGTACTGACGGGCTTTATCACGGGAAGTAAAGCGGCTATAAAGAAAAAGGATCCCGACTTTGTTCCGGAAGATGAAAACTACGAAAAAATCACAAAGCTTCTGGCAAAGGTGAAATTCAAGAAAGGCGCTCTTTCGCTTTCAAAAGAAGACGGCGCGGCACTTGACGAAATGGTCGGAATGGGCTCGCTTCTTCAGGAATTTCTGAGACTCGGTCATGTCGTTCTCGAGCGTCATGATGATGAGGATGAGGACGACGTCAGACAATTCATCAGGGAGAATGCCGTCAGACTGCTCCACTCTCTCCTGTAAAGGTCTCGGATCCCTTAAGCGCAAGCCACTTCCGCTTTCTTAATGACGCGAAGCTCCGGGCGAGACCCCGGATGATACGTTAAATGATTCAAAATGAACTTTCAGAAAAAGACTTAAAGTACAAGGGATGCTGCCCTTTACGGTAGCATCCCTTGTTATAAGTCGTCTGTGACGATCGGACGAAATATAAAAAAGCGCAACATTACCAAACGCCCTTCCCGAGTCTCGACAATGCTTCTTCAAGCATTGCTCTCGGGCAGGCCAGATTGATCCGGATAAAGCTTTCTCCACCCGT
This sequence comes from Lachnospiraceae bacterium, assembly GCA_016281275.1. GTDB lineage: Bacteria > Bacillota > Clostridia > Lachnospirales > Lachnospiraceae > RUG11977. The sequence goes on from JAEEIH010000163.1 coordinate 10,979, forward strand.
TCCGAATTCCTCACCGTAACTGAACATTACTTTTTGTTCTTTCCTGAGACGGTCGACAAATACCTTTGTGTCATTCGTAATCTCGGAGCAGTCAACCCACATCAGGTACAACGCGTCTGAAGTAACCGGTTTGAGCTTCTTGATATTTTCTTTTATATAATCCTCGGCAAACTTCCTGTTTGCCCACAAATATTCACGAAGCTCATCAAGCCACTCTCCGCCTTCTTTCGAAAACGCAGCAACTGCCGCATCATAAGCGAAGCAGTTGCCCTCGCCGACTTCATCGGTGTTGATACTGCGCCACATCTTATGACGCAATTCGGGGTCCGGAACAACAACCGCAGCCGTCTGTATTCCCGCGATATTAAAAGCCTTTGTCGGTGAGACGCACATAATGCAGTTTCGGGCATTTACTTCAGATACCGATGCGAACGGGATATACTCTTTTCCGGGAGCGGTAACATCGCAATGAATTTCATCCGATACAACACGCACATGGTTGTCCGCGCAAAGATTGCCGATTCTTAAAAGCGTTTCTTTATCCCAAATGTTTCCCGTGGGGTTCTGGGGATTACAAAGTATCATCAGAGTCGTCTGCGGATCCTTCAGTTTCTCTTCGAGATCGTCCCAGTCGATTGAAAAGCTTCTTTTTTCCTTGTCATAGATAAGTCTGTTTTCATTGACCGTTCTTCCGTTGTTGAGTATAGAATTAAAGAACACAGGATAGACAGGCGTCTGTACCAGCACCTTCTCCCCGACAGTAGTGAGTTTTCTGACCGCAGAAGAGATCGCCGGAACTATGCCTGTAACAAAGACCATATAACTGTCCTCGATCTCAAATCCATGACGCTTTTTCCACCAGTATTTATATGCATTTTGCCAGCTGTCAGTGTCGTGGGTATAACCGTAGATCCCGTGCGCGGCACGATCCGTGATCGCCTTTTTCACGCCGGGAAAGGTCTCAAAATCCATGTCCGCAACCCACATCGGGATCGCATCGCCGGCAAAGTCCCACTTTACACTGCCGGTGTTTTTTCTTTCAATGATCCTGTCAAAATCGTACTTCATTGTATCCTCCCACGTCTCAATCACTCTGTTTTCCGGGTGCCCGGCGCTCCCTGCTCTGTTCTTCTGTACTCACGCTCCCGTGACGGTTATGATCGTTGCCGATGTGTCAACTTTGTCTTCTTCCATGATGAGTTCTCCGACCGATCCGACCGTGATCTTTCCGGACAAGGGATTCTTGATGCTGTCGACATGACCCTTTATCTCGGCATCGACATCCGAGTATTCAAAAGCAAGCGTCGTGTTGATGAGCTTGCAATTCTTCATCACCAGATTCTTTATGAAGCAAAGACCCTGAAGACTTTCGATCGTGCAATTCTCGAATGTGACATTCTCACTGTTCCAACCGAGGTATTCGCCGCAAATGTATGAGTCTGTGACGGTCACGTTTTTACAGTTCCAGAACGCGTCCTTGGTGAGCAACCTTCCGTTCACAATCTTCAGATTCTCACATCCGTCAAATCCGTAGTTGCCGTCGAGCTCAAAATCATCAAGCGTCAGATTTTTGCTGTTCATTGCAAAATAGTCACCTTTCGCCCTCACCTTCTCGAGTTCAATGTCACTGCATTCCCAAAAAGTTTCAAGTGCGTTATAAAACGTGACGTTTTTAAGCCTTATGCGGCTGCTTCTTCTGAAATTCTTGGGTGCCGCGATGATGACTCTCTCCGCATCGAGGTTGTCCGTGTACCAAATCCCCGCTCTTGCCATATCCTCAAGAACACAATCCCTCATAACGATGTTCTTTGAATACCAGAGTGGGTACTTCCATCTGAAGGTTGAATGATCGATGTCTATATTGAGGCTGTGTTTTAGGGGAGACTCCCCGTCGCAGAACAGAGTCTCGCTTATCTTCATGTCGTGCGCCTGAAAAAGAGCCCGTTCACCTGTGCAAAAGCCGCGGACAAGCTCCTGTTTCTCTGTCTTTTCCGAATCGTTCATATTTCTGTCTTTCCTTTTCTGTGTCAGATGTGATCTTTTGCCGTCAGAATATATCATTATTCCGCCGAATGCTTAACATCCGACGGAAATATAACTTCTTATTTTTTGACAATCGAAAGTCACTGCCATTCATTTTTTATGTAATCCGCAGCAGGTTTGATCGCATCGTTCATGCTTCCCACCCGGTATCCCTTAAGATCGAGCGAGACGTACCTGAAGCCGATCTCCCGAAATCTGTCATAAATCTTTGTTCTTATCTCTTCGGAAGCAATTCTTTCCATATATGAAGGATTTACTTCTATCCTGGCGACATCACCGTGAAGTCTCACGCGTTCTTCAGCGAAGCCGAGGTCAATCAGGAACTGCTCCGCGATATCGATCATCCTGAGCTTTTCCTTTGTAATCTCCTCTCCGTATGCAAATCTCGATGCAAGGCAAGCATACGAGGGCTTGCCGAAAGTCGGAAGTCCGAGCGCCTTTGATATCTCTCTGATGTCCCTTTTGCTGAGACCCGCCTCGCGAAGCGGGCTTTTTATCCCCAGCTCCGCGACCGCCCTGAGTCCCGGACGGTAGTCCCCCGTGTCGTCGGTGTTGGAGCCTTCCGAAATAATTTCTATCCCGTTTTCCTTCGCAAGCTTCCCAATCCGTTCAAAGATCGCCCGTTTACAATAATAACAACGATCGGGGCTGTTAAAACGGTATTGCTCGATTTCAAGAGGATTTGTTTCACAAAATACATGTCGTATTCCGCGCGACACACAAAAGTCCTTTGCTTCTCTGAGTTCTCTTTCCGGGACTCCCGCATCGACATTTGTAACGGCAAGAGCTCTGTCGCCGAGCACATCGGATGCCACGCTCAACAGAAGCGTCGAATCCACGCCGCCGGAAAAGCCGACAGCAAGGCTGCCGTAGCCTCGGATAATGTTTTCAAGCTTCTCATATTTTTCTTTTAATTCATCTGATAAATCGATATTGTTCCCCATCTTTTCTCTTCTCATTCATTTTCCTGTCAGGTATCACAGATCCTGATAACCGGATTTCTATACCGATATGACAGGTTCGAAAATCCACTCTGAACTAACAGAGTCTCAAAACGGCATATCCGAGCTGTTCGTTGCCCATTCCTATGCTGATCCTGTTCCAGTCATCGACTGTTCCGTAGAAGTTGATCACCGAAAGGTTGGAGCATTGCGAGAACGCGCTCATTCCGATCGTTCTTACCGAAGAATTGAGCGTCAGCGTCTTAAGCGAGCCGCACTGAACAAATGCGCTCATACCGATATCCGGAACCGTACCGGTGATTCGTATCTCTGCGAGGGATGAACACTGTGCAAATGCGCTCATGCCGACGGAAGGTATATATCCGGCAAATTCCACGGTTTTAAGAGAGGTGCATTGTGAGAATGCGCTCATTCCGATATTTGCATCAGCTTCTATCTTTATGTCTGTAATTCCCGTCTTTTGCGAGAACGCACCCATTCCGATCCCGACAACCGTATATCCGTCAATCTTTTTGGGGATAACGATCGACGCGGATGAACCGGTATAACCTGTAATTTCGATTCCGTTACCTGAAGACCTGTAGGTAAAGCCGCTGCCTGCTCCTTCACCTGGTCCCGGATTCGGTGTAGGTACGGGTTGCGTAGGCACAGGTTGCGTAGGTACGGGTTGCGTGGGCACAGGAGTCGTCGTGGGATACGGCGTCAGCGTCGGCAACGGCGTTGTTGTGGGATACGGCGTCCATGTGGGCGTGGGTATAGGTGTTGTCGTGGGATACGGCGTCCATGTGGGTGTGGGTATAGGTGTTGTCGTGGGATACGGCGTCCATGTGGGTGTGGGTATAGGTGTTGTCGTGGGATACGGCGTCCATGTGGGCGTGGGTATAGGTGTTGTCGTGGGATACGGCGTCCATGTGGGTGTGGGCGCCGTGGTCGGATAAGGCGTCGGGGTCGGTGTATAGCCGGCGCTCACAACAATAGGGCACGACGCGCTTATTCTGTTGCCCGTCTGAGCGTATATGATCGCATTCCCCTGTGATATGGCTGTTACATAGCCGTTCGAATCTACCGATGCAACACCGGAATTGCTACTCGACCAATAAACACTAAGGTCAGTAGCATTGGACGGTGAAATGTACGCCGAAAGCCTGGTCGAACCACCGACATTAAGTGAAAGTTCTGCGGGCTCGATCCTGATTCCCGTAGGCTCGATCACCACATCCGAAACCCTTGAGAGATCGGGCATTCCATAGCCGTAATATTTGTCCCAGCCTGTGCTTCCGAGGTCGCGTGAGCTTGATTTTACCAGACTCTCAACCTGCGCCGGAGTCTTTCCGGGCTGTTTGAGTATAAGCATCGCCGCAACCGCTGAAATATGAGGTGTGGCCATCGACGTTCCGTCATATGTATCGTACTGTCCGTTAAGAACACAGCTCGTGATCCCGACGCCGGGTGCAACGACATCGAGCGAATCACCGTAGTTTGAGAAATTAGCCTTGGAATCGTACTTGTCAACAGCGCCGACAACGATCGGCTCCATCATGTGCGCCGGGCATGAATAAATTGTGTCGGAATACTCATTTCCCGCTGCGACACACACGGTAACGCCCTTGTTGATCGCGTACTTCACGCTCTCGTCAAGATAGTTGCTGTGACCTCCGCCAAGGCTCAAGTTAACCACCTTTGCGCCGTAATCGGCAGCATACCTGATCCCGAGTCCGACCGTAGTATTGGTTCCGCTTCCGTCCGCTCCGAGAACTCTGACCGGCATGATATAAACATTAAGTCCGGGAGTGCAGTCAACAATCGTTCCTGCGACATGCGTTCCGTGAGAATTCAAATCTGTGGGATCGGCATCATTATCAATATAATCATATCCTGACACGATTCTTCCGCTTAAGAAACTGTGATTGGCAACACCGGTGTCAACTACCGCGACCGTTATCGACCCGGATCCGATCGTTTTTGCAAATGCGTCGGCCCCGAGCTTTGTAACTCCCCATGAAAGGAAATTATCGGTGTTTCCGGTATCCGGTATATCATAGATAGGCAAATCATAACCGGGGAATCCGTCGAAAGGATCCTCATACCCGGGATCGTTACCGATCGGATCTTCTCCGAGATCCGGGTATCCGAAATCGGGGAATCCGGGCAATTCCCAGTCCTCCCAACCGCTCCGGTCGTCCCATCCCGGTATATCAAGATCCGGGAAGTCAGAATTGTAACTATCGTCGGGATTCGGGTATTCGGGAACTGTCCCGTCAAGCCTTTCGGGAATATTAAGATCGATATTCGATCCGATGATCGCATCGGGTTCCGCCCACTCTACATCATCAAGCGCGCATATTTCGGCAAATGCTTCCTGAGCTTTCACCGGTGATTCAAACTGAACAACATAGACATTGTCGCTGCCTTTTATCGCATCGGTGGGATTAAACGAGTCGAGCGCGATCTTTCCCGTTTTGCTTTTTATAAGAAGTCTGGCCGTAGCGAATCTGTCGTTTGCTGCCACCCC
>JAEEIH010000164.1 GCA_016281275.1 Lachnospiraceae bacterium
GAGGAGGAGATCACCGGACTTGACTCTACAGAGCACGGTCTCCCTTCGGCATATGCAGGCTTCAGCATCATGGATATTTCGAACACCATGACCATGAACATAAATGACAACACAGCCCTCGGTGTTCTCGATTTCGAGCAGGCAGCAGGCTATATAAAAGCCAGCGCCGTAAAAGCATTCCGCGAGCCCAAAACCGATTTCGACAGCGGTATGCACAAAGTCGTTATTATCGCAAGGCTTTCCAAGTATGATTCTCTCAAGAAAGCTCTCAACGATCTGGGCGTGACCGGAATGACGGTTACCCAGGTTATGGGCTGCGGTATCCAGAAGGGTGCCGGCGATATGTATCGTGGAGTTGAGGTTGATGCTACACTCCTTCCCAAGGTTAAGGTTGAAGTTGTCGTCAGCAAGATCCCTGTTGAAAACGTTATCGAAGCTTCCAAGAAAGCTCTTTATACCGGTCACATCGGTGATGGCAAGATCTTTGTTTACAACGTTGCAAAGGTTGTCAAGATCCGTACCGGCGAAGAGGACATGGCTGCCCTCCAGGACGTAGAGTGATCAATCGGTTTTGCTCCTGCCCGCACGGGAGCATAGCCGGATCAACATACACATAACAATCCTCATGAATACGGAGCTCTTCGAAAGAAGGGCTCTGTATTTTTCTTTCAGACAGTAAATAACAATTGATCATTCTCCGTTAAATAACTTGACCGTGATACATTTTATGGTTAATCTGTTATAGGAATATTTTTATGATCCGAATTATATCTACATAATTATACAAGGGAGAACGGGGAGTTTATGTCTATTAAATATATTTGCGAATACTGCGGGCGACAAATTGAAGATTCCGTTTGTCCTTTTTGCGGTGGGATTAACATCATTCACCCGACAGATAAAAAAACACATCCCGCAAAAAACGAACCGGACAACGGAACCGTTTCCTCGGAAATTCCCGATCGCTCGGATGGATCTCCCGAAACGGCCGGGACGGGCGCACGCCGTATTCAGTTTTCAAAACGAACGAAGATCCTGCTCGTACTGGCTGCGTTTTTTGTTCTATGTCTGATCTCACATGCAGTAACACCCAAAAGCAAAACAAGCATACAAAAAACAGATAAAAACGGGTATTTTTTGACTGAAGAAGGCTCTACCCTCTCGAACCATGTTCTCGACGGAGAGGCCGAAGAGCGTATACAGTTGAACGCTATGGGGAAAAAGACGGAAATGGTCGTTCCGTGCGATTATGAATATATAACGGCTAACTTCAACATATTGCCGATCAACACTTTCCTTGATAATGACAGAAATTATTCTTATACCGAAAAAGCGCTTGCTTCCGTAAAGCCTTATAACCAGATCTGGATTTACGACAGTTACAATATTTTCCAGTTCTGCATTTATAACGGTTCGGCACAGGAGAGCCCTCTTGATGAATGTATTTGCGATTCTCTTACAATAACAGATCCTTCAAAGGTGACCTCCGCCCTGTTTCACGGAAAGGAATTGATTCAGGACACTGTCGGTATCCTCGATACTTTTGGTGAGCCCTCCTTTCAGTATTTATCCGAGAACTTTTATTCCATCACCTACGATACCTCCTGCGGTAGTTTGAGAGTATCTTATCTTCTGGACGAAAACGGGGTTTTGAGTGCTTGTCCGTTTTCAATAACTGTTGATAATTGTCAGGAAAATAGGAGTTTCTTTTCCTGACGTATTTCCGTAACACTGCTTTGCTGTTATCAGAGGGGGTAACATGAAATCTTTATTCAGATGCGAATATTGCGGCAGACGCATCAAAACCGAAGAATGTCCTTATTGCGGTGGCATTAACTCCCTACCTCTCGACCGGGACAAATATTCTGCAAAAGAGATCCCTGTTGCTTCGGGAATCAACCCTTCCGAGCCGTTTGTGCCGAAAAAGCTGACCCCGTATCAGAAATTCGTTACGTTTATGCGGGTTCACACCATTATCAGGACTGTTTGTATTTTCTTCATATGCATGGCTGCCTTCATCTTTGCCCTCTACCTTTTCTTCCTGGCTAACGAGGAGCGCGAGCCCGTAACCGTAAACACAAACCGGATACTTGATATCGGCCTAGATTATACGGTTACCGCCACTGTCTTTGACAAAACAGTGGATATCACTCTTCCCTGCTCCGTGGGTTCCCTGAGCAATATAATGACCATCAAGGAGCCCATCATAACCGATATCGAAAACGAAGACCGAAACCTGGACGGTATTATGGATTTTGCTCCTTATCAGGGTGGATTTATATTTGACGAAAACGACTTATTCACATTTTCGTTAATAAACGATTCCTTTGATGTGGTTCCTTACACACAGGTAAATTGCGATCAAATAACCCTTATGTCATACAAATATAAAGACAAGCTTACATCTCTGAAGCTGAACGGCAACGAATTGTTAACGGACATGGACTCTGTCCTTGATTTACTCGGCGATCCCACAACCTACATAACCAACACAGAATACTCAACGATCGAATATAAAACCCCTTACGGACATATCAGATTGGATTATTACAAAGAAGATAACTATGATTTTCCGAAATACATTTATTTATCAAATCTCGTTCAAACGCGCATTTATTACTAGACACATGTCCTTTCAAAACAGTTATTTAAGAAATCAAGAATTATAAAAAGGAGCAATAAATGGCTAACACATTTAGATGTCAATTCTGCGGATCCGAAATCAGGGATAATGTATGTCCTCATTGCGGAGGTGTCCATTTCCTTCCTTCGGATGAAGATTCGGACAAAAAAACTTCCTCCGGTACAGAAAATTCCTCACCGGATAATTCTTCGGGAAATCCCTCGAAAATATCGAAACCTCCGAAAAGTATTATTATGTTCTTCGCAATATTCTTTGCTTTATGTATTATCATCGTCGTCGTTGGATCTTTGCAGCAGGAAAGTATTAAAGTTAAGCCTACGCCGATATCCAAGCCGGTTGTAGTTCCGACCTCTGCCCCGATTATTTCGGAGACAGTGATTCCTTCTGTGCCTGAAGGTGCTTCCGTGCCCGAAATGCTGACAAACGGTCATTTTTATGCTCTTAATTCCGACGGAAAATATTATCTTGTGAAAGAAAACGGATTTAAGGAAAGTAATCATATTCTTACAGGATCGGCGGAAGAACCCATTTCCGTTACCGTCATGGGAAATAATTATAATTTTTCACTTCCCTGTGATTATCCTGCTCTTAATGAAAATGTTCCTCTTATTGCGCCTTACGAATTTCAGACCATTGACGACAAAACACAACAGATTTTTATCGAAACCTTAGAATCCCACAAAGAAAACAAAGCATATGACAGCTACAGTGTTTTATCTTTCGAGATATTTAACAACACCTTTGAGACAAAAAAGCTAGAAGAATGTATATGCGATACGTTAAAGGTATATACCACCTCCAAAGTACAATCCTTTATTTATCAGGGAACAGAACTTGTAACCAATCCCGCCGATGTTATAGATGCTCTCGGTGACCCTAAAGAAGAACAATCCGCATTGAATTTCTATTCTTTAAGATACGAAACATCGTACGGTACAATGGAATTAATGTATAATATCAATGATGACAAATCTATTACCGACATACCCACCTATATAGGAATAACGAATTGTGCGGGAACCAGGATATATTAATCCGTTCCGTAATAGCAAAATAAAAACCTTGATTTCTCAATCCAATGAGAATCAAGGTTTTTTAGAGGCGACAGCCGGATTTGAACCGGCGCATCAGGGTGTTGCAGGCTGAAGTGAACTACTCGGCAATTGAATTGCCAGAGCATCTGGTTTGCGGGGCTTACGCCCCGTAGATCCAGGGTGCGTCCATGACACCATTACTGCTTTTTACACAGCTACTTTCAGTATAAAGGGCGTTTTAATATGCATAGGATCGGTTTCTATGTCGATATTGTTTTCTTCCCGGTATTTCCTCAAGATGTTATAGGCTCCCACACAGTCCGCATTCCATGTATAGATCGCTGACCTTAACGGTCGACTTATGTGACAACAGCATATGTAGCCTCCTCTCAATAAGATTTGCTCTGGTTCTCTATATACCGCTTA
>JAEEIH010000165.1 GCA_016281275.1 Lachnospiraceae bacterium
CTGGAAATCGGACGACTTGGTCTGCTCGTCGCCGTTGCTGTCCTCGAAATGGATGGTCACCGTTCCGTGAGCCTCGCCGCCCACAAGCGGAACGATCTGGGGAGAAAGGTACTCCTGGCCGTATCCCTGAACAGCGCCGACGTAACTCATCGCGGAGTTGTTCGCGAGAGCGAAATCACCCTCGATGGTAATATAAACGTTGCCGAGCGTCGACTTGCCCATGTTGTAGAACTCGAAGCTGAGGTCCACGGGCTGGCCGACCACGATGCCCTGATATGCGTCAATGAAGATATTCTCGATCACCGGTCTGTAGTTCTCGATGACACGGATCTTGAGGGTGTTCTCCTCGCTCACGCCGCCGTGCTCCTTGTCGACCTCGGACATGTCGTCGTACTCGTACTCGAGCTTGAGAACGACCGCGTAATCGCCCGTCACGGTGTCCGCCCTGCTCTTGAGGGGCAGTGAAAGAACAACTTCCTGCGTGGGATCGAGCTTGTCGATGTAGAATATGTTCGTGCCCTGCGCGGGTGCGATGACTCCGTCCGCCTGTGAAAGCGTGATCTTGATGTTGCGCGCTTCCTTGCCGGTGTGCGTGTTCTTTAATGTATATGAGAAATCAAACGTCTCGCCTGCCCTCAAAATCTCAGGCTCCGTCGAGTAATCACTGACGATGATCTTGGGGCGTCCGACGTCAATATCATCAAACTTGTGGTTAACCACGTTGAGAACGTAGATGGTGGTCGTCGACTGCTGCGCCTTGTTCGAAGCATCGAAGTAGTCGTAGCCGATCGAGAGGGAGTTGACTCCCTTGGGGATGTCCTCGCCGGCCATAAACGTCATGGTCACCTTCTTCGACTCACCGGCCTCGAGGCTGCCCTCGTCCTGGTAGGGCTCACCGGTCACAGGCTGGAAGCCCGCTGCCGAAAGGCCTGTAGCGTAAAAGTGAAGGTTCGTCACCTTCTCGGTTCCCTTGTTTTTAACATTGAAGCTGACCGTCACCCTCTCGCCCGCCTGCGGCATGTTGGGGGTCTGGGTCACACCGCTTATGAGCAGGTACGTGAGTCCGTCCACCTCGGCGATCTCGCCGGTCTTGTAATGCTCAACGTACATGGTCATGATGTCTGTCTTGTAATCGTGCTTGTCCTCATCAAGGTATGTAGCCGAGAACTCAAGCTCGTGGATACCCTTTCCGAATCCCGCTCCGACAAGGAAAGGCACCTCAACCTTGACAGTCTTGCCCGCAGGGATGTCGTCAACTGCGATGTATGATGTGGTGTAGCTCTTCGTGAGTCCTTCTCCCACGCCAAAGCCCTTCTCACAAGAGAGTCTGACGTTCTTTGCAAGACGGCTTCCGTTGTTCGTGATGCGGATGATCACGCTGTCGTCGGTGGAAGGAACGAGGAGCTTATAGTTCTGCTTGGTTGCCAAGGAAAGAGAAGGGGCATCTGTCGGGGTAACGGTCGAGCCTTTGCCGATTGTTATGTAGATTGATTCTGTAATCGGATCTATCCCATTACCATACTTGTCCACGCCTGAAACCGTAAACGATGCGGTACTGTTACCTTTTGTAGCATCCGCATTTACTGTAAACGGAACTTTAAAAGTTTTTGTTTCTCCTGCCTTAAGGGAACCTACTCTGATTTTTTGCATTTCATAGTCAGGGGTCAGTTTGGAACCAAGATCTGCAACAATATAGACTTCCGAGGCATCTGCCTCTCCCTTGTTTGTTACCTTTACAGAGAATGTATTGCTGCTTGAAGGAGCAAGTTTGTTTTTGTCAAACGAGACCGCCTCGATATATAACTTTGCATCTTTTGGTTTTACAGTGTTTTTTAATACAAATGTGGCAAGCGGAACTTTATGCGATCTAAGTTTCGCGGCTCTGCTAATATTAAAACTATTCCCCTCATCAAGCATTGCTATACCATATAATGTAATCGTATGATCCCCTACAGGAAGCAAGTCCGAACAAGCCACTTTAAAATCAATTACTGCATGTGAATCATATAATATGTAGCATGGATAATTATCTTTATCCCCCGCATTTGAATCTGGATATTCATTTCGCGAACCAGACGAGTATATTCCGTTACTAGAGCTAGATATGGACAATTCGGTAGCAACAATCTTTTCATCAGACGTTTCAAGACCAAAAGAGACAAATTGGTACCTTCCTTCAGCCAATGTCGCATCAAAGCCGTCTGTAAAGAATCTAACCTGCGTTGTGTTTCCTGGTGTGGCTACAAATTCAAAAGCTGAACCTGTAGCGGGTCTAAATGCCGATCCGGAAGTCTGTATTGCAGAAGCCCCCGTTGCTCCACCCTCACTATTTCCGTTAGCTTTACTTTGTATTCGCGGCATTACAACAATAAACAGAATCGCCACCAGCATCGATACAAATGCTGTGGTCAGAATGTGCTCGATATATTTTTTCATCTTGCTCTCAGTTTGATTCATTTGTCTCTTCCTCTCTAACCTCGTTTGATTCTTCTATCCCTTTGTTCTCTTCTGTATTTGAACTGTCTTGCGGCGGGCTTTGTTCTACTGCTGTAGACAGGTCGTCACCGTTTCCTTCGGGC
>JAEEIH010000166.1 GCA_016281275.1 Lachnospiraceae bacterium
CAAGTTTAAAAGAATTGTCAAGACTCTTTTTTCATTTTTTGTGATTAGGTTATCTAATGCCACAATTCGTGAAATGAACAGTCGTTTTCTATCCGAAAATAAATGTCTCAGGTACTCCAACGCCTACATACTGCCTATTTCTTCAACATCTGCCTAACTTCATAAAGCATCGTGTCCACCTGATCGTCGGTTCCGACCGTGATCCTCAGGTAGTTTTCGATCCCGGGGATCTTAAAGTGGCGCACGAAGATGTGCTTCTCAGCAAGTCTGTCGTAGACCTCGGCCGCCGTGAGTGGTGCGGGCGGTGTCGCAAACACAAAATTTGCGCTCGAAGGAAGAACAGAGAAGCCGAGTGCACGCAGCTCCCCGGCGAGGCGCTCACGTGTCGCGATCACCTTGGCGAGCATGGCGCGGAAGTACTCCTCGTCCTTAACGGATGCCACGCCCATCTCGATCGCGGGCCTGTTGTTTGTATACGAATTAATGCTGTTACGAACTGTCTCAATGATGTTGATAAGCTCGGGGTTCGCCACGCAGTACCCGATCCTCGCGCCGGCGAGTGATCTCGACTTCGAGAATGTACGCACAACGATGAGGTTGTCGTACTTGGGAACACAGTCGAGCACGCTCTCACCGCCGAAATCAATGTACGCCTCGTCGATAACGACCACGTTCTCGGGGTTGCTGCGGATTATCATCTCGATGTCGCCCTTCTCCATGGCGATCGATGTGGGTGCGTTGGGGTTCGCGATCACGACGCCGCCGTTCTCAACACCGCAGTAATCGTCCGCGTTGATCGTGAAATCGGGGCGGAGCGGGATCTTTTTAACGCTTATGTTATAAAGTCGCGCCCAAACCTCGTAGAACGAATATGTGATCTCGGGGAACATCACGGGACGTCCGCTGTTAAAGCACGCCTGGAAGATCGTGGCGAGCACATCGTCAGAGCCTACTCCTACGAAGACGCAGGAGCGGTCGAAGCCGTGGTACTCTGCAAGCGCATCCCTGATGGGGCCTACATCAACACTGGGGTAGAGTCTCAGATCCGCCGCGTTGAAACGCTCGGAGGCTTCGATAACCTTCGGAGACGGGGGGTAAGGGCTCTCGTTCGTGTTGAGCTTGATCATGTCCGCGAAGGCGGGCTGAATGCCGGGGACGTACGGATCCAGCTTTCGGAAGTTATCTGCTTTCATGTGTTTTCCTTGTAATAAACAAAACTGCCAACAGCTCCTCCTGTCATGAAGTATTCGCTGAAAGCCGCTTTCGCTTCAGATCTCACGTAACGGTACATAAGCAACCAAAATACGGTTGCTAAGTACCGACGTTCGATATGCCTTTCAGAGAACACTTCAGACATGAGTTCGCTGGTTAATTATCTAAATGCTTTTTATTTCTTATCCTGTTCCGATAACTCTTTAAAGGCGGGTAACGACCTTACTATCATGTCATAGTCAACACAGTAAGCGATACGTACGTAGCCCGCGCATCCGAAAGTGGATCCGGGGACTATGAGGAGGCGGTGCTCTTTCGCCTTAGCTACGAAGGCCTTATCGTCGGGTTCGAGGGCCTTTACGAAGAGGTAGAAGGCGCCCTGAGGCATGATGCAGTCGTAGCCGTACTCCTTGAGTTTCTCATAAAGAAGCTTTCTGTTGCGGTCATAGATCGCAACGTCAACTCTCTCATTCAAGCACTTTGTAAGCGCGAGCTGAGCAACGGAAGGAGCATTAACGAATCCGAGGATTCTTGTTGCAACGCCTGCTGCAGCGAAGATCTCGTCGTGATCGTCGGCTTCCTTCGGTATAACGAGGTATCCGATTCTGTCGCCGGGCATCGAAAGTGACTTGCTGTACGAATATCCGACGATGGTATTGCGGTAGAAGGTTGTTACGAAAGGTACCTCGGCTCCGTCATAAACAAGCTCTCTGTAAGGCTCGTCCGAAAGAAGGTAGATGGAAGTACCGAACTTCCTCTGTGCCTCCTCGAGGGTCTGACCGAGCTTGGTAAGTGTCTCTGCCGAGTAAACAACGCCTGTAGGGTTGTTGGGTGTATTGATGATAACGATCTTGGTGCGGGCTGTGAGCTTCTCCTCAAGAGCCTTAAGGTCGGGCTGGAAGGTCGATGTGTCGGGAGCTACCTCCACGAGCACGCCGTCGAAGTTCGAAACGTAGTTCCTGTACTCACCGAAGTAAGGAGCGAAAACAACGACCTCATCACCGGGATCGAGGAGTGTCTTCATGATCACGTTCATACCGCCGGCTGCACCGACAGTCATGACGATGTCGTTCTTGGTGAACGCAACAGGGAAACGCTCGTTGAGGTTCTTTGCGATAGCCTCGCGTGCCTCGTCGAAGCCCTGGTTGAGCATGTAGCCGTGAACGTAGTTGCTGTTGGGATTCTCGGCAACTGCAGCATATGCGCGATTAACCGCCTCGGGAGCAGGGACGCTCGGATTGCCGAGACTGTAGTCATAAACGTTTTCTTTACCGAACTTCTCAGCCATTCTGCGGCCTTCCTCGAACATCGCACGGATGGCCGAGCTGTTCTTCACAAGATTTGACATCTTCTTGGAGATCATATGGGGGTCCTTTCTTAATATAATAATTTACAATCTGTTATTATACGTTGCTCGATAATACCTCGCAACCACGGCGATGCTTCGCACCTCAGTTTTGAAACACTTCTCTTACCCGAAAGCATACTTTGAAGCATAGTATGCTTTCTAGTGACAACAAGTTGTCACCTGGTGAACCATCGAAGTGTTTTAGCACAAAACCTCGGACGAACTTGAAAATACCAAGTTCGTTCGCCTCTTACCCAATAAATTTCGAGTGAATTGCATTCATAGCGCCGTCAGCATAAGCGGCATCGATAAGTACCGAAATCTTGATCTCGGAAGTTGAGATCATCTTGATGTTGATGCCGGCATCGTAGAGTGCCTCGAACATCTTTGCTGCAACGCCTGCGTTGGATGTCATGCCTGCGCCGACAACCGAAACCTTGGCGATGTTGCGCTCAACATCGATCTTCTCGCAGATAAGGCTTGTCTGTCTGTGGTTCTCCATAACGGCGAGAGCCTCGTCAACCGCATCTGCGGCAACTGTGAAGCTGATGTCCTTTGTGCCGTCACGTCCGATGGACTGTAAGATAACATCAACGTTTATATTATGATTTGCGAGGTGGTTGAAGAGCTTAAATGCCACACCGGGCTGATCCTGAAGACCGATAACCGCAATTCTCGCAACGTTTTTATCGCAAGCAACACCGCTTACAAGCATTTTTTCCATTTTTGTATCCTCCTTGACTACTGTACCTTCGTTAAAGTTAAGGCTTGATCTCACAACGAGCTCAACGCCGTATTTCTTCGCCATTTCAACCGAACGGTTATGCAGCACGCCTGCACCGAGGCTTGCGAGTTCGAGCATCTCATCATATGAGATAACATCAAGCTTGCGTGCATTCTTTACGATCCTGGGATCTGCGGTATAAACGCCGTCAACGTCCGTGAAGATCTCGCACTTGTCTGCCTTAAGGGCTGCAGCGAGAGCAACCGCTGTTGTGTCGGAACCGCCACGTCCGAGTGTGGTCACGTTGTCTGCCTTGTCAACGCCCTGGAAACCGGTAACGATGACGATCTTTCTTGCCTCGAGCTCTGCTCTGATCCTGTCGGCATCAATGCTTGTAAGGCGGGCATTCGTATATGCCTGGGTTGTGTGCATTGCCACCTGGAATGCATTTAAGGAAACTGCCGCCACTCCCTTGGCTGCCATAGCCATGGCCATAAGCGAAACAGAGATCTGCTCTCCGACGCTCACGAGCATGTCAAGCTCTCTCTTGGGAGGGTTGGGGTTGATGTCCTTGGCCTTGGCGATCAGCTCGTCCGTCGACTTGCCCATAGCCGAAAGAACTACGACCACGTCATGACCTTCTTTGTAGTCGGCGATGCACCTGTCGGCCACTCTGTTGATTCTTTCCTTGTCTCCTACGGAGGTGCCTCCGAATTTCTTAACTATCAGCATTTTCTGCTGTTCTCCTTTCATGAATCCGCTCATTTCTCTGCATACGCGTATCCCGTCCGGCATACGCTCACACAGCAACGCGGTATTCCAATTATTCTTCAAAAGTAAAAGCTTCGCGCTCCGCTTCGCCGTAACGCTTATTTGGTATCAGTCGCAAACAGCCTGTCAATCAACTTGTAACCCTCAGGCACGAAGAGACCCGCAGCTTTCGCTGTCTTTTCATTATATGCGTCAGCGCCTTTTTCGGTTCGGGTGCTGTCGTAGATCATGAACGGCACAGGGTCGCTTGTGTGCGTCCTGCACCAAATGGGAGTCGGATGGTCGGGAAGGATCATCATGCGGTAAGGCTCGCCCCATGCGTCCATTTCATCCTTAATTACTTTTATAACACGGCTGTCAAGATACTCGATTGCTTTGATCTTGCGCTCAATACTTCCCTGATGACCCATTTCGTCGGGTGCCTCGACATGTACGTACGAGAAATCGTAGCCTTCCTTAAGGAGTCTGACTGCGGCCCGTGCCTTTCCTTCATAGTTGGTCTCAAGCGTGCCGTCCGCGCCCGGAACGATCTCAACATGCATCCCGGTCCCGATCGCGATACCCTTGAGGAGATCAACCGCCGAGATCATGGCGCCTTTCTTGCCTGTCTTCTCGGTAAAGGAGATAAGCGCCGGCTTCGTGCCTGCGCCCCAGAACCACATACTGTTGGCCTTGTGAAGCCCTTTCTTTGCCCGTTCAACGTTTATGGGATGATTATTCAGCACTTCGTAGCTCTTCTCCATCATATCCTTAAGGAGCGAGTCCTCAGGAAGATATTCTCCGATCACACGACCGGGAATATCATGGGGTTGCGCGAGCTGCACTACTTTGCCGTCGGACCATATGAGGCAATGTCTGTAACTTGTTCCCGTGTACAACGAAAAAGGATTTTTCACAACGCCCGCATCTATGAGTGCCTTAACGAGCACATCCGCTTCCTCTGTCGTGATCTCGCTCGAGCTGTGATCGATGATTGTTCGCTCCCTGTAAGGAATTCCTTCCTCTTCCGTGAGTGTTACGAGATTACATCTGATAGCAATGTCGTCATCCTTCATGGGAACGCCGATACTGAGTGCCTCAAGGGGCGATCTGCCCGAATAATACTTCTTCGGATAATAACCGAGCACGGCAAGGTTGGCCGTGTCGCTTCCGGGCTTCATGCCTTCGGGGATATTGGCGGAGAGCCCAAGCTCCGAGACCTTTGCGAGCTCATCCATTGTGGGTGTAACGGCAACCTCGAGAGGCGTGGCTCCCTTGAGCTCTTCAAGCGGCTCATCCGCCATTCCGTCTCCGAGTACTACTACGTATTTCATATCTACCTCCTGAAATGTGCGTTTCCGACACTTCACCCACGAACCGGCACAACCGAATCCCATCCTTCATGCGCCCTCGAGAGAGGTGCGAAAACGATATGTTTCGATGTCAGGCGGCGGGTAGATTCCGCTGTGGCATCTTTACAGATTGTCTGTAATCCCCAATAAAACCTTACTTATCAGTCCACGAAATCCGTACGGATGCGGCTGATGATATTCAACCCCTCCGCTGCCTTCACGTAGTCTTTCTCAGTCATAACGGAGGTGAGGAATGCAAACTCACCCTCCGAAGGAGCAACTTCCCTGATCTCCTTAAAAGATTTTCTTGCCGCCTGCTCGTCCGCAGCCTCAACGCGGACAAGCGACGCGCTCTTATATTCATCAAAAGGAACTACATCCGCGGGCTCCTCTGTCCATGCAGGAACCTGCTTGGCGGCAGACATCTCTGCCATGCACTGCGCAGCCTCTGCCATATCCGCCACAACAGCGCTCGCCGTGGGAAGCTTACCCGCGCCGCTTCCGTAAAACATGATGTCGCCGACCGCATTACCGCAGATGAGAGATGCGTTCTTAACTCCCTTAACTCCGTAAAGCTCGTTGTCCTCTCTTACAAGGAAGGGGGCTACCATTGCGGAGACACGACCGTTCTCACGCGTGATCACACTCAGAAGCTTGACTCCCGCATGAAGCTTGCGCGCGTACTTAAAGTCCGCTGCGGTAACAGCGCTTATGCCCTCGGTATGGACATTCTCACAGCTCACGTATTTTCCTTCAAGAATGGAAGCCAGGATCGACGTTTTTCTCATTGCATCGTGTCCCTCAATGTCAGCTGTCGGGTCCGCCTCAGCATATCCCTTCTGCTGCGCCTCGAGAAGCGACTCCTCAAATCCGGCTCCGGCCTCGCTCATGCGGGTAAGGATGTAATTCGTCGTACCGTTAAGAATGCTCTTCATGTGCACAATATCGTCACCGTGAAGCGCTGTCATGATGGGTCTGATGAGCGGTATGCCACCGCCGACGCTCGCTTCAAAAAGGTAACGGCAGCCGTGCTCGAGGGCAACTTTCATAAGCTCACAGCCATGTGTTGCCACAAGCTCTTTATTTGAAGTGCACACCGATTTTCCGGCTTCAAGGGCTGCACGCGTAAACCTGAGCGCAGCTCCGACTCCTCCCATAACCTCGGCAACAACCTTGACCTCGGGATCGTTCAGAATATCGTTAATATCATGCGTAAGCACCTTTTCCACGGGGTCGCCCGGGAAATCACGGAGATCGAGGACATGAGCAACCTCGAGCCCAACACCTGCCTTCTTTGCGATGATTTCTTTGTTTGTATTGATGACCTCATAAACGCCGGAACCAACCGTTCCGTATCCAAGAATCGCTACCTTCATATGGTTATCCTTTCTGTATATGCACCCTGTTCTTGTCCTATCCTCAGAACCGCGCAATGCTTATTTCCAAACTCAGACCTTGTCCTCCCGACCGAGTATTTTCAGCGAACTGACACCCGTAAGCCCGGTCATGATCGTTATTATCTCATTTACCGGCTTTGTTTCGGGAAGGATTTCCATGCCGATCGTAACCGATGCGATACCTCCGATCGGTATCGACTGATGGATCGTCAGAATATTCGCGCCGCACCTTGCGATCCGGTTCAGCATCTCCGAGAGCAGCCCGGGTCGATCCTCAAGCTGCAGCATAACGTTGATCGTCTTTCCCCTGTTATTCTCATGGAAAGGGAATATATCGTCTTTGTACTTATAAAATGAGCTTCTGCTTATGTCCACCATCCTGGTCGCATCAAGTACCGATGTCGCCTTGTCCGACTGCAATAGCCGCTTTGCTTCGATAACCTTAAGCAAGACTTCCGGAACGGCCGTTTCTCTGACCAGATAGTATTTTTCCTTGTCGTTCATGCTTTGCTCCTCTTTGGAAGCGATTCTATCGCTTCCGATCCCTTGCCGAAAACTTAACTATGCGGTAGGATTCTCTGTTTCTTTAATTCACGACTCGGAAAGCTTTGTTTATCGCCCTCCGTGTTTTTCGGACAGATACAGATGTCCGTGATGCGTGGAATATGTTAACACAGATTTTGGACGAAATCAAGAGAAAAAATGTCCGAAAGAAAGAGACCTCTCCAAAACGGAAAGGTCCCGGACAATCAGAATTCCATTGTTTCCATATATTTCATGTATTTTACAACCATAAGCGCCATCTTGAACGTAATGGCGTCATCAAATTCTCTCAGATCGAGGTTCGTCATCTTCTGAAGCTTGTCAAGTCTGTACACAAGCGTGTTTCGGTGAATGAAAAGCTGACGCGAAGCCTCGGACACGTTAAGGTTGTTCTCAAAGAACTTGTTTATGGTCTGAAGCGTTTCCTCATCAAAATCATCGGGGGACCTGCCCGCGAATATCTCGTGAATGAACATCTTGCACATCTGAACCGGAAGCTGGTAGATCAGCCTTCCGAGACCGAGCTTGTTATATGCCACGATATTGCGCTCGCTGTAGAAAATCTTTCCGATGTCGAGCGCCATTTTTGCTTCCTTATATGATCTCGAAATGTCCTTGAGTTCTTGAACGATCGTTCCGAACGCAACATGAACCTTGGACATAGCCTCGGTGTTGAGCATGTCGAGGATAACCTTTCCCGTCTTTTCAAGATCGTCATACGTTTCGGAAGGGCTCACCTCACGAATGAGTATGATGTCCTTCTCATCGACCTCGGTAATGAAATTTCTCCCTCTCGAATTTGCAAACAAAGACCTGACCGTTTCAAGCGCAGCCGCGTCCTTTTCAATACTGGTTTCGATAACAAACGCCACTCTTCTGCACTCAGTCTCTATGCGGAGCTTCTTAGCCCTACTGTACATGTCGACAAGGAGCATGTTGTCCATGAGCAGCGAACGGATAAAGTTGTCCTTATCGTACTTTTCCCTATATGCAACGATAAGTCCTTCAAGCTGGAAGGCGCTCATGCGTCCGACCCTTAAACAATCCTCCCCATGTACGGAAAGAATGTATGCCAGATTATGGTCCTCTTCTATCTTAAAAAGAGAATAATCCGCCGTCTCACGGCTTTCTTCGGACGAATCGATGAAATCAAGGATTTCCTTTTCGGTCACAACCTTGTCAAGCTCCCGGACCTTAAAAGTACTCACAAATTTACGACCATCTATATCATAAAGGCAGAAATCGTTTCCCGTGATGTCCTTAATTCCGTTTATGGTGTTTTGAAATACAAGATTTGAGATCATGGCGCTCCTCTCTATTCAGCATCTGCCAACATGTGAAGCTACGTGGCTATGATAGCAAAACAGCCGGGTTTTGTAAAGAAGTCTCCCTCCGGGCACAAAGTCATTTTACTGTCCTTTTTTCCGTTTCGGCTACCCCTTTTTATTCCGAAAAAGCCCTGATTTTCAACAAGTTTCATTGAACTCATCCGCTCTGTGGAGTATCATATAGAAAAGTTTTTGATTCACATCACAATAATAATTATGCTTATGTAAAAAAATTACACGCAAAAGAGGAATTTGGCTTGGAAGTAAAAGTGTTCGGTGACGGTATAAAAAATCTGAAGGAACTCCTTGAAGAAAAGGGAGCTTCTCCTTATGCACCCTGTGCCGGTCGCGGAACATGCGGACAGTGCATTGTAAAAGTGCTTTCCGGCCCGTGTCCTCCCTCCGAAAGAGACAAAGAGGTTCTTTCCGCCGATGAGATCGGACAAGGCATGCGCCTTGCATGCCGGGCATTCCCGAACGGCGACATAACAGTTGCGGTTCCGGAAAAAAAGAACCCTGTTATCTGCACGGAGTTTTCGGTTAACAGCACCCATCAAACCGATCATTCTGTCTCATCACAGGCGGACAAATCCGCTTCCGGGCTTCGGGTTGGGATAGATCTGGGCACCACCACTATCGTTTTGACTACACTCGGAAGTGACGGAACAGCCGGTGAAACACGCGCATTCCTTAACCCTCTCTCTGTTTATGGTTCGGATGTCGTTTCAAGGCTTGAATCCGCTGCCGGCGGGAAACTCCACGAAATGAAGGATCTGCTTCGTAGGAAAATTGAAGACGAACTCCGTATTCTTATCGGAACCACAGTCTTCAATGGCAAGAAAACCATGGAGGATTGCACATCCGGTATCCGGGACACAAGCACTTCCTCTGACGAAAAAATAAGATCGAATCCTGAACGCAAAGCACAAATCGCGCCTGCCGTTGACTCCGTCATGACGCATGTCTCACGGATCGCTCTTGCGGGCAACACCGTCATGACGCACATTTTCATGGGATGGGATGTGTCCGGGCTCGGGAAATATCCCTTCAAGCCATACAGCCTCGATGCTGCGCAAACGGAACTGCTCGGGATCCCCGTCACTGTGTTTCCGGGGATAAGCGCTTTCGTCGGAAGCGATATCGTTGCGGGGATTTACGGACTTGATCTCATAAACGGCAGGGTCGGAGATATGCTTATGGACCTTGGGACAAACGGTGAGATGGTGCTTATGACCGAAAAAGGACTGATCGCTTCATCCGCTTCGGCAGGTCCTGCGCTCGAAGGCGCACACATCTCCTGCGGAACGGGTTGCGTGGAAGGCGCCGTGACAGGCATCACGCTCGAAAACCTAAGGCCCGTCCTCACAGTCGCAGGCGCTCGATCCTTCAGACCCACCGATAATACGGCAAACAATTCGGCAAATGATTCGCCCTCCGGCACCCCGGGATTGAGCGACACAAGCGTTCATCCCTCCGGCACTGCGGGGTCGAGCGGCACAAGCGCTCATCCCTCCGGCACTGCGGGGCTGAGCGGCACAAGCGTTCATCCCTCCGGCAACAAGGGATTGAGCGGCACAAGCGTTCATCCCTCCGGCAACAAGGGACTTGCGGGTGCATGCGGGAGTGCGATTCTTGAACTTGTCGACGAACTTCTGCGGACAGGGATTCTTTCTTCGGACGGGACGTTTTCCAAAAACTACGCCGACGAAGGTTTTGCTTTCGGGACCGACCGAAACGGGAGGGTTCTCGCACTCACACAGGCCGATGTACGCGAAATCCAGCTCGCAAAGGGAGCCGTCAGCACCGCTGCTTTGATGCTTTGCGAGAAAGGATGCACAGACCCGAAGGATCTTCACATAAGCCTTGCGGGCGGAATGGGCTCCGGGCTTCGTCCCGAAAGGATCAGACGTACCGGCCTGATCCCCGCCGTATCAGAGGTCCGCGCTGTCGGGAACAGCGTTCTTTGCGGCCTGATGCGCTTCTTCAGAGACTCTTCCGATCCTGCATCAACCTCCTCCGCACTCCGGGCTCTTTCAGACATCGCCGGCAGCGTCACTGTCTATGACCTCGCACTTGATGATAAATTTCAGAAGAAATTCCTGGATTCACTTGATTTTATTCAAGAATAAATGCATCCTGCAATTATAAACATTAAAACAGCCCGCAATTATATGCATTAAAGCAGCCCGCAATTATATGCGTTAAAGCAGCCCGCAATTATATGCGTTAAAGCAGCCCGCAATTATATGCATTAAAGCAGCCCGCAATTATATGCATTAAAGCAGCCCGCAATTATATGCATTAAAGAAGCCTCCGATGTAGAAACCGGAGGCTGTTTTTCTTTAAGCGTGGTGTCAGATCTTGAATTTCCCGACTGCTTCCTTAAGAGCAAGCGCCTTTTCCTGTAATTCGCGGGAGACATCCTCAAGCTCGCCCGAAGAAACGTCATGACTTTCAATGACTTGATTGACAAGCGATGTGAGTGAGAATGTTTCCTCCGTACTTGCGGAAATATTGCTGATCGAGTCGATCGTCACCGCTCGCGTATCGGACATGTCCTTCATATCGGTGTTTATGTCATTGATCCTGTTCATGAGATCATTGATCTCATTCTTTGTGGCCGTAAGGTTATCGATAAGACCGACGGAAATGTCGTTTTGCGACTTGACGATCTCGTCTGCCTTACGAACATTGCCTGCTGTGATTCCGGCCTGCTCGTTGATGTCGGCGGCACATTTCTTGATCTCGTTGGCTGCCTGACTGGTCTGATCGGCAAGCTTTCTGATCTCCTCGGCAACAACCGAGAATCCGCGGCCCGACTCACCCGCTCTCGACGCCTCGATCGAAGCATTGAGCGAAAGAAGATTCGTCTGCGAAGCGATCCCGCCGATCACCTCGATAAATTCATTAACGGCGGCTGCCTGCTTTTCAAGGCTCTCGATCTCACCGAGAAGCGATCCCATGATCTCCGATGAGCTGTCCGACTTCTCAACCAGTTCGTTCATGGACTTGATATTCCGGGAAATGGCGTCGCTTGTCTCGACAGCAAAATCCCTGATCCCAATGATGTTCTCACTTGCTCTCTCGATCTTGTGCGAAAGCACATCCATCTCCTCAACGCACTTTTGAGCGCTCATTGCTTCGGTCTCGACATTATCCGAAACATGTGTTGTCGATTCACTGACCCGGTGCGCAAGTTCTTTGAGGTTTGCGCTTTTTTCTATAACGTTTCCGGAGCTCTCCTCAACCTGATGAGTAACCTCCGCAACATGGTTGATAAGCTCTCTGATGTTTCCGATCGTGCCTTTGACATTCCCGGTCAGTTTTCCGAATTCATCGGTACTTTCTTCTCCGAACTCAACCGTAAAATCTCCTTCCGCAACGCGGTCGAGCTTGGTGGTGAGCTTCTTGATATTTCTTCCGATGTTTGTCGAAAGAAGGATCCCGGCAGCAACGGCGAGCACCGCTCCCACCGCAACAAGCACGACTGTAAGAATTCCGAGAGAGTTGACCTCACCGATTATGTTGTCTTCGGGGACAAGCGCACAAAGGGTATATCCGCTCTCCGTCCTGCAATATGCAAAGAGATACTTGATCCCGTCCTTTGTATAATATGTAAATCCCGTGCTCTCTTCCGACTCAAGGATCCCTGTCTTTTCGCAAACACCGGTCATAAATCCTGCGTCGGCTGCTGTTTCGCTGTAATATTCCTCACTTCCGTCGGGAAGAAGAAGCGCAAGTATGCTTCCCTCACCGTAGTCGAGACCGTTCATCGTTTCGCTCACCGCATCGTAATTAATGTCAACGAACAAAGCCGATCTCGCCGAAGGGAATTTACGGTAGAACGAGCAGAGGTAGGGATCCTGGGCATTGCCAAGCTTTGCGTCCATGTCGGAATGCTCCCTGATCCACTCACCGTCAAGGCTCTTGAAGTTGAAGCTGTCATCCTTGGAAAGCTCGGCAAAGAAGCCGTCGGTTTCAAGGATCGCATTGGTGGAAATAACATCGAACCCGGCCGAAGGTATCAGTGTAATGCTCCCGATAAAGCGGTTTACCGCCTGCTTCATGGTCAGGTACTTCTTGATGTCGGCACGAGCATTGCCGTACTCACCGTCGCCTTTTTTATATGAGATCATTTTGGCATAATCAAGGATGGGCTTGTAGGTAAGACACTCGGACACGGTTGCCGAAACGCTTTCCATACCGAAGGACAGGTAGTCTCCGACTGCCGATACAGACTGGACAGCCGCAACTTCATAGGCCTCGGTAAGGTTGGCAGCCGATTTCCTGTAGCTGATAACCCCGAGCACGACAATAAGCGCAACGGGAATCATAAAGCAGAGCAGTATCCTGACTCTTATCGAAAGAGTCCTGCGGACCTTCTTTTCTTTTGCGGTCTTAACCGCAGTCACACCGCTGTTAACGGTTTTGACCTTTTTTTCTTTTGTTTTCTTAACCTTATCCCTGACACTCATAGCTACACCTCCGGACCATAAAGAATTATCTCGACGAACCTTCCCGATTCCCAGAATTAAAACAATCCAATACAATCAAGGCATCTTATTCGACCGCCTAATTTATCAATTAAAATTATAGCCCCCGACCGACGTCGGAAGCTACTCAATAAGTGCTCAATTTCTTTTCTTTATAATCGGTTTTCCGTTATATCCGAAGCTTCCCGCATGCAGCATTCCGGTATTTTCCCTTATTTGCGTGTTCCCTCAAATCTTCCCGATGAGCCGCACGGAAGCACAAGTCCGCTCTTTTCGACGGGAAGACCCACCTCCTGCGCGTCGACGGTGCCGGAAAACCGTTCCTTTGTGAGTGTCCCGAGAATATATGACAGGACGGAAGGCGCAAGCCCCGTCGTATATGAATTGATCAGGATAAAGAGCGGTTCGGGACAAAGCACGTTCATACAAAGTGCCACAAAATCCCAAAGATTTTCTTCGAGCTTCCAGATCTCACCCTTGGGTCCCCTGCCGTACGAAGGAGGGTCCATGATGATCGCATCATAAAAATTGCCGCGCCTGATCTCCCTTTCGACAAATTTTGCGCAATCGTCGACAATGTAGCGTATCGGGGCATCCGCCAGCCCCGAAAGAGCCGCGTTCTCTTTAGCCCAGGTTACCATCCCCTTTGCCGCGTCAACGTGAGTCACGGCAGCGCCCGCGGATGCACATGCCACGGTTGCTCCTCCCGTATATGCAAACAGATTAAGGACCTTAACGGGGTTTCCATCGCTGCCTCGCCGGGTCCTCTCTTTCGATATCAGCTCCCTCATCCAGTCCCAATTGACCGCCTGCTCGGGAAAAAGCCCCGTGTGCTTGAAACTGAAAGGCTTCAGGTTGAATTTAAGACCTTTATATTCAACGGACCATACCTCGGGAAGATTCATGATCTCCCACTGTCCGCCGCCTTTTTCACTGCGGTGATAATGACCGTTTATCCGGCTCCAAAGAGTCTTGTCTTTCTCCGTACGCCAGATGACTTGGGGGTCAGGCCTCACGAGCCTGTAGCCGCCCCAGTCTTCCAGCTTCTCTCCCCCGGAGCAGTCGATTATCCGGTAATCTTTCCAGTCTTTTGCTATAAACATTTATGTCTCCGCTTACGTTTCCGTACTGATGATCAATTGGCTCTTCTGCTGTACACTCCGTAAAGCTGCTCATCACAGATCGTACAGTTTTTGCCGTTATTCTTTGCCTCAAAAAGGTAATCCTCGGCTTCATCACAGAAAACATCGATATCGGACGGATCGGTCGGAATTCCGGTTGCGATACCCACACTAAGCGTAACATATGAATTCGAAGCTCGTCTTCCGTGAGGGATTCTCTTTCTTTCAACTGCCGAACGGATGCGGTCACCGAGTTCGGAAACATAAGCCTCGTCTCTGCCGTCGACATAAACAAGGAACCGCCCACCGTTCTGCCTGCATACTATATCGCTGTCACGCCTGCTCATTTCCTGAATGATCTGCGCGATCTGCTTTATAAGGAAGTTTCCTCTGTCAGATCCGAATGAATTGTTGTATTGCTGAAGATCGTCTATATCAAACATGATAACAGACATCCTCTTTCTGTCCCGCGTGCAAACCTCGCTCGCGATACCGGTTCTTTTGTCAAATCCTTTTTTGTTGAGAAGCCCCGTCAACTTGTCGATCGCCTCCAGATCCTTCGCATCCTTCGCACGCTCAGCCGCCACGAGAGAAGCAACCAGTTTGTTGCTCTCCCGACGGCCGACGTATATGAACAAGGCATTCAAAGCTGCGAGATAGGCGAAATCACTTGCACCGGACTCGAAGAGAATGTTGACAAACAATACAAACAAGCCCTGAACGAACAGATAATATATTTTTTCGTTGGTTGGAAAAACGGGAAGGAAGCAGATTGCGGCGAGAAGTATGGGATAGAGACTCATATGACCGCCGAGCTGTGCATCGGAGAAAACGAGCAGAAGCATAAACAATTCAAAGAACGCCCAAAAGATTTTGGTTATGATGGACATTTCCCTTGTCTTGTGAAGCGCGATCACACGTCTGGTGACAATCGTACCGGCGACACAGATAAGGAACATACAGAGTAATGCAACGTCTACAAGCTCTTTCGAGCCCTTCACAAGTCCGGGAATATTATATACCAGTGCAAGAACGATCACGACGGGCAATCCGAGCAAAGATGTAAGCAATGTTCGTCTTGCATTTACAAGAGCAAGCCTTCCGGCAACTCTTCTCTCCTCCTGTCTGTTAAATCCGTACCCCATGTTTCTTTACTCTCCGAATTTTTTTTGTGTCTTATCGCGTTCTACTTCTGTAGAGCGCATCCTACATTTGTCTAACCAAATTATTGTATGGCAAGGCTTTCAGAAGCCCCACATGTAGAGTGTAGCACAACTGTAGAACGCATGCAACCCTAAAATTAAATCTTTTTTTAATCGGTAATGATTTTTATATTCAATCCCTTGCAGGAAGCAGTCTGCGTTTATTTCAAATCTATTATTTTTGTCATAATAAAAATATGAAAGATCCAAAAATATTACCAAAATGTTACGAGTATTACCTTGACAAACAATCGAACATATGTTTTAATGAAATTTGCATCGGATGTTTCGGTGTACTGTCGGTTCCGTCCTCATCGAACCGGCGATTTTCGGATTGGAAGGAATCTTACCACAATGGACTTCAAATTACATTCGGATTTTAAGCCTACCGGCGACCAGCCACAGGCAATAAAAGAGCTTGTTGACGGCTTTAATGCAGGCAACCAGTTTGAGACACTGCTCGGAGTTACCGGTTCGGGCAAGACCTTCACCATGGCAAATGTGATCGCGGCTCTCAACAAGCCCACAATAGTCATCGCTCACAACAAAACGCTCGCCGCCCAGCTCTACGGTGAATTCAAGGAATTTTTCCCCGAGAATGCCGTTGAATATTTTGTTTCGTACTATGATTATTACCAGCCGGAGGCCTACATTCCCTCCACCGACAAATTTATTGAAAAGGATTCCGCAATAAACGACGAGATCGACCGTCTTCGTCATTCCGCCACAGCCGCGCTTTCCGAAAGACGCGACGTGATCATTGTGGCAAGCGTTTCGTGTATATACGGCATAGCTTCACGTGAAGACTACGAGATGATGACGCTTTCTCTCCGGCCCGGGCAGAGTCCCGGCTGGGAGCCCGTCATCCGGAGGCTTGTCGAGATGCAGTATGTCCGCGACGAAATGGACTTCCATCGGGGAACGTTCAGAGTAAAGGGCGATTGCGTCGACATCTATCCCATCTACAGCAGGGATGTCGCTGTCAGACTTGAATTTTTCGGTGACGAGGTCGACCGTATCAGTGAATTTGACCCTCTTTCCGGGAAGCTTACGGCTACCCTCGATCACCTTATGCTCTTCCCCGCTTCGCATTATGTCGTTCCCGAAGACAGAATGAAGCAGGCACTCATTAACATTGAAAAAGAACTTGAAGAACGCATTGCATATTTCAAAGCCAACGACAAGCTTATCGAAGCCCAGCGAATCGAGGAAAGAACACGTTTTGACATGGAAATGCTCCGCGAAACGGGCATCTGTTCCGGAATCGAGAATTATTCCATGCATCTGGCCGGGCTGACTCCCGGATGCACTCCACACACTCTTCTGGAACACTTCGGCGATGACTACCTCATGATCGTCGACGAATCACACATGTCCATCCCTCAGTTCAGGGGCATGTACAACGGTGACCGCGCACGCAAGACGATCCTCGTGGACTACGGATTCCGACTTCCCTCGGCTCTCGAGAACAGGCCGCTCCATTTCGAAGAATTTGAAAACATGCTCGACCGTGTTCTCTTCGTCTCGGCAACCCCCGGTCCCTACGAGTCCGACCATGAGCTTTTAAGAGCTGAGCAGGTCATCAGGCCCACGGGGCTCCTTGATCCAAAGGTCGAGGTTCGTCCTTCCCTCGGACAGGTCGATGACCTCGCCGGTGAAATAAATGCCGTGACCTCCAAGCACGGAAAGGTTCTTGTAACCACTCTCACGAAACGTATGGCCGAGGAGCTTACCGAATATTTTCGCGGGATCGGCATCCGCGTGAGATATCTGCACTCCGATATCGACACACTTGAACGTTCACAGATCATCAGGGATATGCGTCTCGATGTTTTTGACGTTCTTGTCGGGATCAACCTTCTTCGAGAAGGACTCGACATCCCGGAGGTAAGCCTCGTGGCCATCATTGACGCGGACAAAGAAGGCTTCCTTCGTTCCGAAACTTCCCTTATTCAGACCGTCGGACGAGCCGCACGAAACGTTGACGGACATGTTATAATGTACGCTGACACCGTAACAGGTTCGATGGAAAGGGCAATCGGTGAGACAAACAGGCGTCGTGCAATCCAGAGCAAATATAATGAGGACAACAACATCACTCCGAAATCGATAGAAAAGAAGGTTCGTGAGCTCATCAGCATTTCAAAGAAGATCGAGGATTCCGACAGGAAAGCGCAGACTATCGCCAAGGATCCCGAGTCCATGACCCTCAAGGAGCTCGAATCCGAGGCCGAACGTCTCAGAAAGCTCATGAACAAGGCAGCCGCAGAACTCGAATTCGAGAAAGCGGCAGAGCTGCGTGACCGCATGGTAGTGATCCGTAAGCACATCGCAGAAGTCGCGCTCTGAGTTACCGGCGTTGAGCAGCCGACTTGCAGGTGCTAAGCACCGAATCGCAAGTGTTAAGCACTCGACTTGCAGGTGTTAAGTACTCGACTTGCAGGTGTTAAACAGATTAAAAGAGAAGAGGTTTCAGATAAATGGTACAGAATTACATCAAAGTAAAAGGAGCAAGGGAAAATAATTTAAAGAATCTCGATGTGAACATCCCCCGCGACAGCTTTGTCGTGCTCACGGGACTCTCGGGTTCGGGAAAGTCTTCACTTGCCTTCGATACGATTTACGCCGAAGGACAGCGTCGCTACATGGAATCCCTCTCGTCTTATGCGCGACAGTTCCTCGGCATGATGGAGAAGCCCGATGTGGACAGCATCGAAGGTCTCCCTCCGGCAATCTCGATCGACCAGAAATCGACGAACCGCAACCCCCGCTCGACAGTCGGAACCGTCACCGAAATATATGACTATTTCAGACTTCTCTTCGCCAGGATCGGTATTCCCCATTGCCCTACGTGTGGCAAGGAGATCCGACGCAGGACCATCGACGAAATGGTCGACGAAGTCACAAAGCTGCCGGAAGGCACCAGAATAATGGTACTCGCTCCCGTTGTCCGCGGACGCAAGGGTGAACATGCCAAGGTTCTTTCAGACGCCCGCAGAAGCGGCTACCTTCGCGTGATTGTTGATTCACATCTTTACGATCTTTCGGAAGACATTCAACTCGAAAAAAACAACAAACATAACATAAGCATTGTTATCGACAGACTTGTGGTGCGTGACGGCATGAACCTGCGACTCACGGATTCCATAGAAAATGCCCTCAAGCTTACCGACGGACTGGTCATGATTGACAAGGGCGACAACACTCCGCTCACGCTCAGCCGTAATTTTGCCTGTCCCGATTGCGGAACAAGCATCGAAGAGCTTGAACCTCGCACTTTCTCATTTAACAACCCTTTCGGAGCCTGCCCCGTATGTCACGGAATCGGTCAGACCATGGAATTCTCGCCGGAACTCGTTTTTCCCGATCAAAGCATGAGTATTATCGACAAAGGCGCCATGGCAGTCATCGGTTGGAAGTCGCTTTGGGATAAAGGTTCCTACTCCCGTCAATTACTTGATGCCGTAGCCAAAGAGTTTCGGATCGATCTCTCAAAGCCTTTCTGCGATCTCCCTCCCGAGCATCAAAACATCATTATGTACGGGACCGGGAACCGGACACTTCGTGTCAAGTACGAAAGCGGACGTGGAAGCGGTGAATATTCGACGATTTTCGAAGGAATCATAGGCAACATCAAGCGTCGTTATCGTGAATCCTCGGAATCGGTAAAGGCGGAATATGAGGAATATATGCAGGTTATCCCTTGCTCTGCATGCGGCGGAAAAAGACTTCGTCCGGAAGCCCTGTCGGTAACTGTCGGCGAGAAAAACATCGACGAACTCTCGCGCATGGCAATATCCGATCTCGGAGCATTTATGAACGCTCTTAAACTCACTCCGATTCAGGAGCAGATCGGAGCGCTTCTTCTCAAAGAAATAAGAAACCGTCTCGGCTTCCTCAACAACGTCGGTCTCGACTACCTCACACTTGCACGTGCCACGGCATCCCTTTCGGGTGGTGAGGCACAGCGTATCAGGCTCGCCACTCAGATCGGCTCGGGACTTGTGGGAGTTGCCTATATCCTCGACGAACCAAGCATCGGTCTTCATCAGCGTGACAACAGTAAGCTGATCGCCGCCCTCAAGGACCTCAAGGATCTCGGCAACACTCTTTTGGTCGTAGAGCACGACGAGGATACCATGAGAGCTGCGGATCACATCATAGATATCGGACCGGGAGCCGGTTCTCGCGGCGGGAAGCTTGTTGTACAGGGTACGGTCGAGGACATCTGCAACTGTCCGGAATCCATCACGGGTGCCTATCTCTCCGGCAGGCTCAGCATCGATGTTCCTTTCGTCAGACGTTCTCCACAAGGTTGGCTTCGCATCAAGGGAGCACGAGAGAACAACCTCAAGAACGTAGACGTCGACATCCCTCTCGGCGTATTCGCTTGCGTGACCGGCGTTTCGGGGTCAGGTAAGAGCAGCCTTATTACCGAAGTGCTCTCCAAAAGACTTCAAAGAGATCTTAACCGGGCGAGAACGGTCATCCCCGGCGAACACGACGGAATCGACGGACTCGGGCAACTCGACAAGGTCATCAACATCGATCAGTCACCCATCGGAAAGACTCCGCGCTCGAACCCTGCTACATACACGGGTGTGTTCGACCTCATACGTGATCTCTTTGCCTCTACTCCCGACGCCAAGGTAAAGGGCTATGACAAGGGACGCTTCAGCTTCAATGTCAGAGGCGGTCGGTGCGAGGCTTGCGGAGGCGACGGAATAATAAAGATCGAGATGAACTTTCTTCCGGATGTGTATGTTCCTTGCGAAATCTGTCATGGCAAGCGATATAACAGAGAGACGCTCGAAGTTCGATACAAAGGCAAGAATATCTACGAAGTTCTCGACATGACGATAGAGGAAGCAGACGATTTCTTCAGCAATGTACCTTCCATAAGCAAAAAGATCAGTACTCTGAACGAAGTCGGACTCGGATATCTCAAGCTCGGACATCCCTCAACCTCCCTTTCGGGTGGCGAGGCGCAGCGTGTCAAACTCGCTACGGAACTGGCAAGGCGCAGTACGGGCAGAACGATTTACATCCTCGACGAACCCACCACCGGACTCCATTTCGCGGATGTACACAAGCTCATCGACATACTTCACAAGCTAGCCGATGGTGGCAATTCGGTGATAGTCATCGAACATAACCTCGACATGATTAAATGTGCCGACTACATCATCGACCTCGGTCCCGAAGGCGGTGCAAAAGGAGGAACGGTGCTCGTACAAGGGACTCCCGAAGAAATAGCCGACTGTGATAAGTCATACACAGGACAATTCTTAAAGCCGCTCCTGACGCGGACAGGGATGCCCGCGTCCACTAAAGCAAAACGAAAAAATGCCGGAAAAACAACCAAATCCGACAAAGAAGTCCGGAAATGATCCGAAACCGGAAAACCGTAAAGACGACGGACAGCCGGCAATCAGCGAAAACAACCGTAAGAAAGTCTCACCGTCCGGGGACGGTACAAAAAATATACGCAAATATCAAAGGAAGAAAGAGATGAATAATTTTTACGCAATGTTATCAAGAATGAAATATATAAACCGTTGGGCTCTTATGCGCAACTCCTACACAGAAAACATCAGCGAGCACTCGCTCGAGGTGAGCATACTCGCTCATGCTCTTGCCATCATTGGCAACAAACGACTCGGAAAAAAACTGAACGCTGACAGAGCTGCAGTTATCGCTATGTTCCATGACGCAACCGAGATCATCACGGGCGATATGCCCACTCCGATCAAATATTTCAACTCCGACATCCGCAGTGCATTTAAAGATATAGAAGCAGGCGCTGCAGAGCGTCTTCTTTCATTGCTCCCCGAAGATCTGCGGGAGGATTACATTCCCGCCTTCTTCCCGAACAAGGATGACCACGATGAGGCATACCTTCTAAAGCTCATCAAAGCAGCCGATAAGCTCTCTGCCCTCATCAAGTGCCGCGAAGAAGAAAAGATGGGTAATCACGAATTCTCAAGCGCAGGAAAGACTCTCTACACTTCCCTCATAAAAATGGAACTCCCCGAGGCTGATATCTTCATCAAAGAGTTTCTTCCAGCCTACAGTCTCACTCTCGACGAACTACAGTCGTAAGCTTGTGTGGACCACTGGGGACGGGGGTCCACACCCTGTTAAAACATGCGAATCAAGTCTTCAAAGGTCTCCGCTCTGCGGATACACCTGACACTTCCGTCCTCGCAGATCATGACCTCTGCAGGTCTCGGACGCGAGTTGTAGGGTGAGCACATGGAATATCCGTAGGCTCCGGCATCAAGCACACACACAAGATCCCCTTCTTTGATGATGGGGAGTTCTCTTTCTTTGGCAATGATATCACCGCTCTCACAGATATTACCCGTTACCGAAACAACCTCCGTTCCCGACGAAGGAAGAACCGGCTTTCCGTTTCTGAGGATTTCCACATCATGCCACGATCCGTACAGTGTGGGGCGAACCAGAACATTCTGCCCAATGTCCGTTCCTGCATACTTTTTATCATAGTTTTCCTTAGTCGCATAAACACGACCAAGCAGAACCGAGCAGTCCGCAACCACATAGCGACCGGGCTCACTCTTAAAGAGTATTTCTTTGCCCGTTTCCTTAATGAAATCGCCAAGAAGCTTTTCGATTCCCTCCGTAAGAAGGTTTATGTCAAATTCCTGTTCTCCCGAAAGCTTATGGTAAGGAGTGCCAAACCCGCCTCCGAAATCAATGAATTCCAGGTCTTCAAATTTGTGGGCAATACGAAGAAGGTTCGTTACCGCCGCAAGATAAGGATCCGGAGACATAAAGAGCGAACCGATGTGCTGGTTGATTCCGACAATTTTCAGATTATGCTTCTTCGCCGTCTCAAGAAGTTCGGGAATATCCTTTTCTTCAACCGCAAATTTTGTGTTTTTACCGGCGGTAACCACGCTGTCGCTGTGTCCCGCACCGATTCCGGGATTGATGCGGACCGCACAACGCGATCCCGGCGCCAGACGACCGAACCTTTCAAGCTGACTAATACTGTCAAGGCTGACAATAATCTTTTTATCAATGGCATATTTCAGTTCCTCGTCCGAAACGTTATTCGGAACAAAAAAGATGCGGTCTGCGGGGAATCCTGCAAGTTCAAGCAACCTGACTTCTCCGATACTCATGGCATCAGCATTGAGTCCCTCTTCAAGTACGATCTTGAGAATTGTCAGATTTGAGTTCGCCTTCATTGAGAAATTGGCTTTGTAAG
Source organism: Lachnospiraceae bacterium (assembly GCA_016281275.1). GTDB lineage: Bacteria > Bacillota > Clostridia > Lachnospirales > Lachnospiraceae > RUG11977. The sequence goes on from JAEEIH010000166.1 coordinate 22,708, forward strand.
GAAACTTCTTTACAACGCCCGCAACATTTCTGATACGCTTTCTGAGAATGCGCTCGTTATAGACATACACGGGAGTACCGTATTGTGCGACTATATCCTCGGGGTTGTTTCCCTCAAAAAAATTTACTTCATTAACAAATGATTCCATCGTTATTTGCATTCCTTTCCTGAAAAAAATAAAAGGCGACCGTAGAAACAGCCGCCATTGGTTTTCAACATATTATCAGATAATCCCGAATAATACAAGAGTTATGTCTGCCGTTTTCAGTCTGAAACGCAAACATTGTAACCCGAACAAGCGATATAAACAAGCATTTTTTCGAAGCGATACTTATTTATTGTCCTTCAAGAGGCTGTGAACCTCTTTCCACTCCTCCGGAGTGAGGATCCTGTCGGGGTTTACTACCGTTACAAGTACATTCTTATGACGGATAATGCCCTGAACGTAATTTGTCTTGTCGTTCTGTGCAATAACCGGAAGGGTCATCTGCAAGTCTTGTCCGACAGCTCCTATTTCGGTGATCTCGTCCACCAAACATCCCAGGCACCCTTCTTCCGTGTTGACAAAGATGGTGTTCATTCCGTCCGCAACCTTACCGCGAAGGTTAAACTTCTTGTATATGTCGCAAACCGGAATGATCTCTCCTCTGAGATTGGCGAATCCCGCAAGACAGTCCGGCGCTCCCGGGATCGTGCTCATTTGATAATCCGATTCAACGGTACGCACCTTCATACTGTCGAATCCGTAACTCTGATTAGCTGCCGAAAAAATCACCTGTTGTCCGAACATGTCTTTCTCCTTTCTCTTTTCCGAGTCAAGCACCAAACTAAAGTCAACCTCACGGATCAATCCGTGCTTCCCGGTTTATTCGGGAATTGCTCCTTTATAGGGAGGACATCCCTGTTTAAGCCACTTAAGGTAACTGTTTATAAAAAGATCGATTCCACCGTCAAGGACTGCATTTGCATTCGATGTTTCAGCGCCGGTCCTCAGATCCTTTATCATCGTGTAGGGTTGAAGGAAGTAGGACCTGATCTGGCTTCCGAAGTTATTGTCCCTGACTTCACCGCGGATATCGGCCGTTTTTTCGAGATTTGCCTGTTGCTTAAGGAGAAGAAGCTTCGCCTTGAGCATCTGCATTGCTTTATCCTTATTCTGATATTGAGACCGCTCGTTCTGACACTGCACCACGATACCTGTCGGTAAATGAGTGATTCGGATTGCAGAAGATGTCTTGTTGACCTTCTGACCGCCCGCACCACTCGAACGGAAAACATCAATCCTCATTTCATCGTCCGGCACATCAATATCAAGATCTTCCTCTATATCAGGCATCACATCGCAAGATACAAATGAAGTTTGCCTCTTGCCCGCCGCATTGAAAGGCGAAATACGCACAAGCCTGTGTACGCCGTGCTCAGACTTTAAATGACCGTACGCATTATCACCGTTGATCTGAAGTGTGACAGATTTGTAGCCTGCTTCATCACCTTCAAGGAAATCAAGAAGTTCAACACTGTAACCTTTTTTTTCGGCCCATCTGCTGTACAAACGGTAAAGCATGCTCGCCCAATCGCAGGCCTCAGTTCCACCGGCACCCGCATGAAGAGTAAGGATTGCGTTGTATTTGTCAAATTCACCGTCGAGAAGCGTTGAAAGCCTGAGCTCTTCAAGCTCATTCTTAAACGCCTCAAATTCCTCCTCTATCTCAGGGATCATTGATTCGTCATTTTCCTCGTTGCCCATCTCGATAAGGGTTTCTATATCCTCAAATTTGGTTTTCAGATCCTTGTACTGCTCGATAAGATCCTTGAGGTTTTTCAGTTCCTTCATGTATTTCTGGGCTTTGTCGGCATCATTCCAAAATCCTTCTTCTTCCATGATGCCTTCTATTTCTTCCACTCTCAGCTTTTTCGCAGGAAGATCAAGAGAATCGCCAACCTCTTTGAGCGGTTGCTCATACTGTGAAAGAGCATATTTTATTTGATCCATTGCTACCATAGTTAATGTTCCTCTCTGTTTCCAAAACCACTGCATCGCCCCGTCCGGAAATCCGGTCGGATCCGGCTTTTATGCACCGACACACTTCAAGTTGTGCTGTCCGGGTCAGTTTCCCGTCCGGAAAACGTCACTCAAATTTTCCGCTGTCCTTACAGCAGTATTTGTACTTCTTTCCGGAACCGCAAGGGCAAGGATCGTTTGGCATGATCTTCTTGTTTGCTCGACGTTTGGGAGCGTTTGTCACCGAATCATCCTTATTTGTTCCGGTCGCTTTGGCAACCTCTTCACGCTCAACCTTACGCTCTACCTGAACACGCATGAGCATGCGAACGGTATCGGATGCGATTCCGTCGGTCATTTCCTGGAACATTTCAAAGCCGCGAAGCTTATATTCATTAACAGGGTCTCTCTGGGCAAATGCCTGGAGGCCAATACTTTCCTTGAGCTGATCCATGTCATCGATATGGTTCATCCATTTCGTGTCAATGACACGGAGAAGGACGATACGCTCAACCTCGCGGAATTCCTCCTTGATAGGGAACTCAGCTTCTTTCATTTCATAAAGACGTACCGCTTCTTCCTTGAGCTTGTGAATAAGCTCCTTCTTTTTGATCCTTCCGAGATCGTCATGCGAAAGCACAATGGGTTCAAGCGGAATGATCGGAAGGAGAACCTCGTTGAGCTCTTCAAGATTCCACTCCTCGGGAAGCTGGTCGTCGCCGATAATGGAATTGACATGTCCTTCAACGATGTCCTCAACCATCTTGATGATAACGTCGCGCATGTTTTCACCGTCTAGCACTCTGCGTCTCTCGGAATATATGATCTCCCTCTGTTCATTGTTGACCTGATCGTATTCGAGAAGGTTCTTTCTGATACCGAAGTTGTTGTTCTCTATCTTCTTCTGTGCTCTCTCGATGGCGCTTGTGAGCATCCTGTGATGAAGCTCCTGTCCGTCGGTGATACCGAGAGCCCTGAACATGCCCATAAGACGTTCCGATCCGAACAGTCTCATGAGATCGTCCTCGAGAGAAATATAAAACCTCGATTCACCGGGATCACCCTGACGTCCCGAACGTCCGCGCAGCTGGTTATCAATACGCCTCGATTCATGACGCTCCGTACCGATGATGCGTAGTCCGCCCAGCTCGACAACTCCCTCGCCGAGCTTGATATCGGTACCACGGCCCGCCATGTTGGTTGCGATCGTAACGGCACCGAACTGACCTGCCTGCGCTACGATCTCTGCCTCCTGCTCGTGGAATTTGGCATTGAGGACATTATGCGGGATACCTTTTTTGCGAAGTGCTGTGCTGATCTCTTCCGAGGATTCGATCGAAACTGTTCCGACAAGGACAGGCTGACCTTTTTTGTTGGACTCGGCAACGGCATTGACTATCGCCGCAAGCTTTTCGCGGTGAGTACGGTATACAGCATCCTCGTAGTCCTTACGGATAACAGGCCTGTTGGGCGGGATCGAAACAACGTCCATACCGTAGATCTCACGGAATTCCTTGTCCTCCGTAAGGGCGGTACCCGTCATACCGCATTTCTTTTCGTATTTGTTGAAATAATTCTGAAGCGTGATCGTGCAAAGAGTCTTGCTCTCGCGCTGAACCTTAACATGTTCCTTCGCCTCGATGGCCTGATGAAGCCCGTCAGAATAACGACGTCCCGGAAGTATACGACCCGTAAAGTCATCGACGATCAGGACCTCTCCGTCCTTAACAATGTAGTCCTTATCCTTGAACATCATGTAATTCGCACGGAGCGCAAGGATTATATTATGCTGGATGTCGAGGTTTTCGACATCCGCAAAGTTCTCGATATGGAAGAACTGCTCAACCTTTTTAACGCCGTTCTCGGTCAGGTTGACGGTCTTCTCCTTTTCGTTGACAACGAAATCGCCGGTCTCCTCAGGTACTTCCTCTGAGCCGAACTTTGCAGCCATGATCGTCTGCATCTTCGTCAATTCGACCGCCGTTCCCTTTTTCATCTGAAGTGCCAGAATATTGCACATATCATAGAGCTTTGTCGACTTTCCGCTCTGTCCGGAAATGATAAGAGGAGTCCTCGCCTCATCGATAAGACAGGAGTCAACCTCATCTATAACGGCAAAGTGCAGATCGCGCTGAACCATGTTCTTCTTATAAACAACCCTGTTATCACGAAGGTAGTCAAAGCCGAATTCGTTGTTTGTTCCGTATGTGATGTCGCACGCATATGCAGCGCGTCGATCGTCGTTGTCCATCGTGTTTAAGATATAGCCGCATGTCAGACCGAGGAACGAATAAATCTTACCCATATTCTCGGCGTCACGCTTTGCAAGGTAGTCGTTGACCGTAACCACATGAACGCCCTTGCCCTCGAGCGCATTAAGATAGACCGTAAGCGCGGATGTGAGTGTCTTTCCTTCACCTGTGAACATCTCGGCGATACGTCCCTGATGAAGGATGATCGCACCAAGGATCTGAACATGAAACGCCCTCAATCCGAGTGTTCTCTTTCCTGCTTCGCGAGCGGCAGCAAAGGCCTCGGGGAGAAGCTCGTCGAGAGTTGCTCCGCCGGCAAGTCTTTCCTTAAGTCTGACAGTAACGGCAGCAAGCTCCTCATCGCTTTTTGCTTCCATCTCAGGCTCAAGATCCTCAACTGCTTTCGCAGTCGATTCGATCCTCCTGATCTCTCTTTCGCTTCTTGTCCCGAATATCTTCTGGAACAAGGTCTTTTTATTTCCTCCCTCAATAAAGGAAACTCCCTCCATCGCGTTGTTTGCTGTTGCTGTTTCGGGCTTATTTACAACGGTTTCGTTACTCATTTTGTACCTTTTAACCTTTACGTTTTATATGATCGGATCATGCTTATCCCCATAAGTGTCCAATCATGGTTATTTTATGACAGATGCGGGTAGATGTCAAACTTTACTGTGGACCCTTGGGGACGGGGGTTGCGCTTGTCACCCCAAGGGTCCACCCTACAAAATCCGCGTGCGTATAAGCTTCGCGACGCCGTCGGATTCGTTTGATTCCGTCACGAAATCTGCCTGAATACGGACATCCTCGGGTGCATTTTGCATAGCGACGCCGAGAGCCGCGTATTTGATCATCTCAAGATCGTTGCGTCCGTCACCGACCGCACACACGTCATTGCGAGAAAGACCGAGCATTTTTGCCACGCGGTCAACCGATAACGCTTTCGATACCTTGCTTGAGTAGAATTCGAGGTACTCAGGACCCGATGTCGCCCAGGTTGTTCCCACAAGACCCACAGTTTCCATGTCCTTCATAGTCACGGCAATCTTGGTGGGATCATCGTTGAGGATGATCTTTGTGACTCTTCTGCCCCTGAAAAACTCACGGGATTCGTACCTTAGAGGGATCGTATCGGTACCGTAGACATAGATCTCCATATTTTTGTTTAGCTCATTACCGTAAAGGATGTCATTTGTCCAAACAATAACGGTATGACCTCGTTTTTCTCCCTCTTCCATAATACGGACAGCATCTTCTTCAAGCATGTTTTCCTCAAAAAGTGGATGTCCGTCGACGGGGTCAACGATCTTGGCTCCGTTATATGTAACCATAGGAGCGTTCGGTTCAAGTTCCTTAAGGTATCCCGTCAGAGCAGGATAAGGTCTTCCCGATGAAACAATCAAATATCCGCCCGCTTCGCGAAATTCGCGGATCGCTTTCGTCGTCTCCCTCGAGATTGTTTTGTCATCACGGAGCACGGTACCGTCCATGTCCGTGGCAAGTATTCTGTAATTCATGTCATTTTTCACTTTCGGTTCGTTTTTCCACAGTAAAGACCCGTAGCCGGAAGCTGCGGGTCTTTGCATTTTACTACATTATTAAAGTTCAGGCTCGATAAGTCCGTAGGAATCGCCACGACGCTTATATACAACATTTACTTCGTCCGTCTCACTGTTACGGAAAACGAAGAAGTCGTGACCGAGGAGTTCCATCTGAACGCACGCTTCAACGGGATCCATGGGTTTAACCGCAAACCTCTTAACGCGCTTGATGTCGACTGCATCAAAAGGATCGTCCTCCTCTTCGTAGAGATCCGGCGTAACGGCCCCTGACTGGCGAGCCTCCTGAATCTTATTCTTATATCTCTTAAGCTGTCTCTCAATGATCTCCTCAACGAGGTCGATGGACACGTACATATCATTGCTGACCTGCTCAGCCCTGATGATGTTTCCTTTAACAGGAATCGTAACCTCTATCTTCTGCCTGTCTTTCTCAACACTCAATGTAACGTGGGCCTCAACGTCCGATGAAAAGTACCTCTCAAGCTTGCCGATCTTACTCGTAACTGCGCTCTTTAATCCCTCTGTAACTACTATGTTCTTTCCTGTGATCATGTATTTCATGCTCTTCACCTCCGGCTCAATTATCTTTGTCAATTATAGCACAGACGCGGCAGCGACACAAGAAAGTATGAAGAGCTTACTCCAACCCCGTTTGTAAACTCCCCGGACAAAGAGTCAACGTTCAGCCGGAAAATCGACAGACAATTCGAATTATAATTCACATTTGTCCACTATATTAACAAAATAGTATTTTGCAAGCATTAGTTTTGATTTTTTGTAAAACTATCACAAATGCCAAAACATTTTTTCGTTTTTTATTGTTTTCAATCCGACTACAAAAGTGGTCATTTATTGTTGATAAAGTGGATAAGTTCGTGTATAAGTCGAAATTCTTGAAAAATAAGGCTTTTTTCTGTGGATAACTTTCATCAATTTTAATTTTATCTTTCTTCAATAACCACGTGTTTAAAAAACATCTTTTATGCTTTTGTGCAATATGCACAAAAAGCACTTTGTCAACCCTTGGTATTTTAAAAACAATTTTCAAACAAAAGCTTTATTTTTCTCTTATTGTCTTTTTATCATCAATATCTGTTCTGACATTCAACCAGAGTCCTCGCAATCACGTATGCAAATTCCCCTCTGGTGATCTTGGATGCGGGCTTAAACTTTCCGTTCTTTTTCACATCAAAGAGCTTAAGTCCCGAACAAATGGCAACGGCGCCCTTGCAATCCTTGGAAACCTTATCCGCATCCTTGTAGCTGATGTTGTAGATGTCGAGTTCTCCGATTTGTTTGTATCCGAGCGCTTCAACAACGATTTTGGCAAGTTCCTCACGCTTCAGCACTTTGTCGTCGGACTTAAGATTCTGAGGAATTCTTGCAAAATACCACATATTATTAAACAGATTTGCCGCGAACTCATTTGTTACGTATCGATCAGGCTCGAATTTGTCTCCTTCGACTGCTTCCATCAACAAAGCGATAAACCTGATCTCCTTCTCGTATTTATGTCCGGAAATATCCGTGTATGTGCGGTTTTTCATGGAAGGCTTATATTCATTGCCGCCATAGTTGAGAAGCTTTCCGGTGAATGCATCCACGTACGGAGCTCTGTATTCCGTTACATAGCAGAGTCTCGACTTTGTTGTGGTTGTTGATGTATATGTTTCCTCGTTCCACTTCGTGTTTGACGTAAGCTCGTACTTAAGTACAAAACCGTCGTCTTCAAGGTATTTGTCAAATGCCGTCTTTGCAGAAATGACTTTTTCTGCCGAAGGGAATTCAATATTCTCGCTCCAATCCACAGAATAGCTGTAAACTTTACCGCTCACTCTGTCAACCGCCCCTCTGATCGCATCGTTATAGAAAGGAATACCATCGACCAAACGGGTTAATCTGATCGAACGTCCGCCGAAGATCGGAGAATCCTTCTCATAATCATAATAGATCACATAGTCATCATTCTCCGCAGTCTTCTTTGTCTGTGCAAATTTCTCAGGCTCAAGTCCCTTCGCAAATTTCTCAAACTTCTTGATTGCTTCCTTCTTGTTGTACTTGAACTCAACGTTTCCGGCATCGGGATAATCATAGTATTCACGTACACTCGACCAGAAATAAACAAGCTTGCCGTCTTTTGCATTTACTTTCGCATTTGCATATGCGCGGTAATAATCTCCGGTGCTGTAATCAACGGGTCTCGGGTCGCTCATATTGATCTGCCAAACGTACTCGTCTCCGTATTTTGTAAGGTACGCAGTGGTCTGCTTCAATTCACTGTCAAGTAAAAGATCTTTGTTTGAAGTAACAACGGCTATCGCATCTTCCTTGGAAATGAGCGAAGCAAGCTCATTTATCTTGTTAATTTCCGCTTCGGTCAAGGTCGCGCCGTTTCTTGCCCCCCCCTCTGACTTATCTTCCATAGTTACAGCGGATTCTTCTTCATAATCTTCTGTAGTGTAGTATGCCTTCTCGGTGTAGATCTTTCCCGATACGGCATCCACAGAAAAATATCTCCCCGAGGGAACATATGCGAGAAATGCTTCTTTCTTATCTCCCGAGTATTTACAGATATACTGCAATTCCATCTCAAGTTTGTCACCGAGCTTTGTGGCAGCTTCCTTTTTATCGATGATTTTACCGGGCTCGGCAATCTTTACATTATACTCCCATGTTGCATTCATGGACTGAATCTTTCCGGTCGCATGATTTACTGAAACAGCGACGTTGTTATCGGGCATAGGGTAGCCGTTCTCATAACGGATAAAATTAAAACTGTAGCAGTTCGAATAATAATCCAGCCTGGTTGTATCCTGCTTGATATGATCGGCCAGCTCTGGCATGTACTTCCTGACCGCTTCCATTGCGGTCTTCTCGTAGTATTCAGGGAATTCCTTGGGAATTACCGTAACATTTTCGCTGATGTAATCGTAGTTATTATAGCTTGTGATGTGGTTTCTGTCGTCGACGCTGACGTAGATGCTCTTGTTGTAATCGGCATTATTCCACGAAAGTGACCATGTCTGTCCGGAACCGTTATCCCAGACATCCTGTGAAAAATTACAGTATTCATCTCCGATATCAAACAGGTTCTTGATATAAAGGATCCTTTCCGATACTTCTTCCTCTGAATACTGAGCGGCTTCCGCAGGCAGCGCTCCCGCAAAGCCTCCGATCAGCACAATTGCCATAAGCAGTGAGATAAGTTTTTTCTTCATATGACTCCTTTCTTTCGGATCCCGGCGTAAACCGGATCCTCTTCCCTTATTTTTCAAAGCAGGTTTTCTCTCGGTGTGAGAGCTTCCGTAGATTTGACGACAGGAAATGTCCGTCGGTTCCAAAAAAAACAACAAAAAATGATGATATCCGATTCTGCTTTGGTTTTGTCTTTATTATAATAATATGTTATAATATTTGTCACTTACATTAATCAATTTGATAAAAAATGTTGTTGTTTACACTTTATTCTAAATCTCACATCCGTAGCATTACGTATCATAAATCATCATGCTAAATCTAACCGGATGTGTACTTCGGAGACGCTTATGATCTATGACCTTATTATCATCGGTTCAGGCCCTGCAGGTCTCGCGGCAGCCATTTATGCGGCGCGCGCAGAGCTTCAGTTTGTCGTCCTTGAGAAGGACGGTATCAGCGGCGGTCAGGTTCTTCAAACGTATGAAGTAAACAATTACCCCGGATTTAAAAACATCTCAGGTTACGACCTCGCAACCTCGTTCCGTGATCATGCCGAATCGCTCGGAAGCAATTTTGTTTCCTTCGAAGTCAGCAGCATCACACGAGAGCGCGACAAGACCTTCCATATTAAGGGAGAAGACGGATCCGAATATGTTTCCAGATCCGTGATCGCCTGCACGGGCGCCGCTCACAAAAAGCTCGACATCCCCGGCGAAGAGGAACTTACCGGTTCCGGTGTTTCTTATTGTGCTACATGTGACGGCGCATTTTTCAAGAACAAGACGGTTGCGGTTGTCGGCGGCGGAGATACTGCTTTTGAAGACGCTCTTTACCTTTCCCGTCTCTGCGAGAAGGTCTATATAGTTCACAGACGCAGTCTGTTCAGGGCTGCGGGTTCACTTGTTTCCCTCGCAAGACGCGCGGAAAACATCGAGTTCCTTACGGATATGGTTCCCAAGGAGATTGTCGGAACCGACGGGGTTGTCAGCTCTTTGACCCTGAAGAGCGTGCGTACAGGCACAGAAAGCAGCATCGATGTTTCGGGCGTGTTTATCGCTATCGGTATGACACCCAATTCCGAACTTTTCTCACAGATAACAGAGTGCAACAAAGAGGGATTCATCATCACAAGCTCCGATTGTTCGACACAGATGCCCGGTCTTTACGCGGCGGGGGATGTCCGCACAAAAGACCTCAGACAGATCGTAACTGCTGTAGCAGACGGAGCTGTTGCCGTGTCGTCCCTTGTAAAATATCTTTCGGAATGAGAACCGTTTTTTGACGAAGAAATCGTCGGAACCGCTTAAGGTATCCGACGATTTTTTATTGCACTATTATACTGTACAGACAAAGAATCGGGTCTGTTCCTTCATTTCCAAGCCACCAAACGGTATTTCCGTTACAAAGCGGTGTCTCACCACCCTGAAGATGCGTAAGGCTTCTGTACATGGTTTCTTCCTGAATTATGTTTCCATCCTCATCAAGGAACATGTAAAAAACGCCTTCATATGTTCCGAAATCCCTATACTTCTCGTATAACAGAACCACCGTATTGTTTTCCGTGACAACACAGTGAAGATTCTTTATTGTCTCGTCGGGATCAAGCTTTGTAATCCATCTGACACCATGATCCGTACATTCTTTGTCCCCGTTTCCACCGGACAGACCGGTTCTTTCCTCTCCTCCGAAATATGCACTTCTATCGGAAAGATCGGATGTCGGGTCAAATATCTGTATAAAAATGTCCTCCTTCTCCAATGCTGCGGATTCCGACATCGAGCGCGCCGATGTTCCGGCAAGGATCGCTCGTCCGCTCCCGGTGATCGCTATATCACCCAGATGTGCGAAGTTGTCATTAAGGACATACATGTCATATCTGTCAAGCGCCCCCTTTTGCACTCCAAAACGGAACACTTCATAATTCGTTACCGTGCCGTTCGCATCAACGCGGAATATCACAAATGCTCTGTCGTAACAGTCTCCCTCACTCACGAGCAGGAATCCTTCATCGTATTTTACGACCCTCTGCCCAAACGAATGGGACTGATAAACCCTTCCACAAGGAAGAATCGTCATCGATCGAGTGTCAATAAGCAACAATGAATTGCTCTGATGTCCCGAAATCATCTTACGAGCATAATGAACAGCAAGTATCCCATTGTTTACCGCAATCGAACAGTTCCCTCCTTCAAAGGGTACTGCCGTCAGAAAATTCGTATCATTCCAGTCAAGGCTTGATCCGCCATCATTGTCAATCGTCCCGTACAGAACTCCTCCGAGATCAAATTTTGAAACCGCTACCGCTCCGTACCCTGTTCCGGAATCTTCCCTCGACTCCCCCGTAACAAGGTAATAAAATCCGTCTTCCTTTACAACTCCACCGAATTGGGGATAGTATTTTGTTAAAAAAACAGGCTCCTTGAGCTCTGTCTCGGTTTTCCCAAAGATCATGACAACATTATCACGATCCAGTGCAAAAAAAGTTGTTCCGTCCGATGACGTCAGAAGCGAAAGGTTAGTTACTCCTTCCCAATTAGAATAGCTCCCGACATCGTACACCTCATAATCGATATCAAGTCTTTCCATTCTTCCGGTGGCCGCAGTATTATTCTCTTCTGTCAATCCCCCTTCGTTTGATTCGTTCGAGGTATCGCTGTTCTTTATTTGTGCTTTTACGACAGGCTTTTTTCTTTTATAAGATGCATCAGACGGAGCCCCCGCAGATGATATCTTCTTTTTGATCTTCTTAAATATTCCCGAGGTCGCTGTTATCCTGAATACAGCCTTCGATTTTATTCCCGAAAAAGCGTTTTTCCCTATTTTGATACTTGTGTCTGCCGAGATCTTTACCGTCTTAAGCCCGGACGCTCCCTTAAAGGCGCTCGTGCCGATCGATTTAACCGTCAACGGAATAGCAACGGTTTTAAGCTTCTTATTGTCTTTACATGCGTTCTTTTCTATTGCAGTAACATCGTAAGCAGAATTATACACTCTTATACGAGAAAGAATCGTAAGTGTTCCCGCGGTCGAGTTTGTGCCCATAAACGTCGCTTTTCCCGATTTGTCAAGCTTGTATATCAAGCCTTCATCAGCAGACTCCTTCACACTTGTGGTGCTCTCTACCTCAGACTTAGGTCCCGGAAAAGGAGTCGAGGGAGTGTAAGTCTTCGACGGGTCACCGCCGATACCAAAGGTCATCTCATTTGTGAAATGACCGTCCTCGGGCCAATGCTTGGCGAGTGTCACGGCGTTCGAGCCGGTTGCAACATAAAGGTCGATGAGCATCGGATCGTACGTCAGGCTCTCCTTCCGCTCCATGACATAAACGGACATCTTCTTCGGGTTGAAGTCGCCGCCCATGTAGAAAACGACCTTGCTCTCATCTTCGGAGATCCCCACGCGTCCGTCCTCAACCTTCGCACCGTCGATCGTTATGATGATCTTTTCCCCGGAAGGACCCTTTGTGGTCACGGTCTTTCCGTCCTTTGAAACAGTCGCGTTCTTGTCAAAGTACACGTAGTACTTGGGGTTATTCACCGGCGAGCTTCCCGGTCCGTTGTTCTCCTTTGTGAGTTCAACGACCACCCTCGCGCCGTCCTCGGCCGTGAAAGTGAAACCGTCCGCAAAAAGCTCGTTCATAAACGCGCTGTGATCGAAACCGTAAGGCGGGCGCATCCCGCCGTTACGGGTCTCCCCCTGAGTGTCGATCCCGAAGCTTGCGTTCGTGCCGACAACATCCTTGCCCTTCTTAACCCTTACCGAAATACTTTCACCTGCGATTGTGCCGATAAGGTACGAGCCTGCCTCATCTCTTTCGAGCCCTGTCACGCTCTTCCACTTCGACTTCCCGACCTTGTACTGAACCTTGCTTTCTCCGAGGTCGTTCTTAACGCTTATACAGTTGTCCGGAAGATTGCTGTACGAAGTTACATCAATGCGGCATATGCATGCGGAAGATTCTTCCGCATGGGCATCCAAAGACTCTATACCGAGCGCTAAAAAACCGAATAACATGAGGCATATAACAAAACGAGCTAATTTATTATTCATACAAGGACTCCTTTTAGGACGAAGCATTCTGTTTCCATATTATATCAACCATATCAAAATAACAACTCAACCATCGCCATTTTGCTTTTCGAACACAAAAGCTTGCTTTTGTGTTACATTGGCACTATAATACAATTACAAGGAGGTGGTAGTATGGCATTATCTACTCTTACAGCCAGAGTTGATGAACACGACAAAACAGAATTTGACCATTTTTGTAATTCTGTCGGTTTAACTGCGTC
>JAEEIH010000167.1 GCA_016281275.1 Lachnospiraceae bacterium
GTTGATGAAGACAAGAAAGGATCTTAAAGCAGAACTCGCCGAAGCAAAAATGCTGAGAGAGCAGAGGCTTGCGGAGAGACAGGCTGCGTTCGCTGCACAAGCAATTAACGGGAATGATTCCGGCATCGCGGAAGCGGTAAACCGTGAGAATTTCGCGGCAGATGTAAACCCCGCTCCCGCGCCGGGTGTGACGGATGCATCGGGAGTAAAGACCGGGGATGCTGCGGAAAGTGTAACACCCGTTTCCGAATCGGGTGAGACGGATGCGGAGAATTCGCATATAAATGATCAGAATAAAGAAAGCATCGGCATGATCCGAGAAGCGAAAGAAGGGGTAAGCGGCAATGGAAGTAATAAAAACGGACGTAAAGGATCTGCTGCTCGTCGAGGCAAGCGTTCACACAGATAATCGCGGGTATTTTTTCGAATCCTGGAATCGTGATGATTTCAGAAAAGCAGGGATCGACGTGGATTTCTTGCAGGACAATATAAGCGTTTCAAGCGGTAAATGGACGCTTCGCGGACTTCATTACCAGGCAGGCGAATGGTCGCAGGCGAAGCTTGTGAGATGCCTGAGGGGAGAACTTCTTGACGTTGCCGTCGATTTAAGGCGCGAAAGCGAGACGTTCGGCAAGTGGGCATCCGTGAAGCTCACGGGCGGAGACGGCAAGGCGTTTTTCATCCCGCGCGGATTTGCGCATGGTTTTCTGACGCTTTCCGACGAGGTCATCTTCTCGTACAAGGTTGACAACACCTACAACCGTCCGTCGGAACGCAACCTTTTTTACGCCGATCCGGAAGTCGGGATCGACTGGGGACTCCCCGAGGGCATAAAGCCGCTTCTCAAGCCTGCCGATGAGCAGGCACCGCTCTTAAAGGACGTAAAAGACCTTTTTTAAGACGGAAGGTCGGAAATACGGAAGGTATTGACCTAAAAGTGTGATCCCGGATGTCTTGATCGGCGGGTGTAAAAAGGATGATTTGATTACGATATTTGATCCCGGATGATCGCCGGGAAATCCACGATAAAAGAGGGATCCGAATTGAAGGACTTTTTGATCGTAGGTGCCGGTTTATACGGCGCAGTCATGGCGAGGGAGCTGACGCGCAAGGGATACAGCTGTATCGTCATCGACAAAAGGAAAAATGCGGGCGGAAACATCCGGACAACCGTGAAGAACGGGATCATGCTACATGAGTACGGCGCCCATATATTTCACACAAGTGACGACGAGGTTTGGAAATATGTTACAGACCTTGTTGCGATGATACCCTTTGTGCATTCCCCTGTTGCCTGCTACAAGGGGCAATTTTATTCTCTGCCTTTTAATATGCACACCTTTAAGGCTCTTTTTGGATGCAGCGATCCGGGTGAAGCAAAAAGGATCATTGAAGCGGAAGCGTGCGCCGAGAGGGAGAAGATCTCTTTGCCTTCGAATCTTGAGGAGCAGGCACTCCTCACTGTCGGAAGAACCGTTTATGAAACGCTCATCAAGGGCTACACGGCAAAGCAGTGGGGTTGCGATCCGCGCTTGCTTCCGGCCGATATTATTAAGCGGATCCCTGTCAGGTACACTTTTGACGAGGACTATTTTAATGATAAATACGAAGGTCTTCCGGATGTCCGGTCAGGCGGATACACGGGTCTTGCGGAAAGACTTCTTGAAGGCAGCGAGGTGGTTCTCGAAACCGACTACCTGAAGCTTAGGACCGGTAAAGACCCGGCAACATGGTACACCGACCCCGGTCTCGGACTGGCAAAGAAAGTGATCTACACCGGCGCGATCGATGAATTCTTCGAGTTCCGGTACGGGGCACTCTCATACAGAAGCCTTCGTTTTGAAACGGAAGAACTTGAAAAGGACGATTTTCAGGGACATGCTGTTGTCAATTACACCGACGGGGAAACGCCGTACACAAGGATCATCGAGCATAAACACCTGACGCTCGGCGGCTCCGGAAAAAAAGAAGCGGACGGCAAGCCTTTCACGATCATCACGAGGGAATATCCCAAGATTTTCGGGGAAGGTGATGAGAGATATTATCCTGTGAGAGACAAGCTTAGCATGGAAAGGTATAATAAATATGTCGGGCTTGCCGCACAATGCCCCCGGATCGCCTTTGGAGGGCGACTCGGCAGCTACAGGTACCTCGACATGGATAAAGTCATCAGAGAGGCGTTAAACGACATCAAGGCCTGTTAAGGGAGCGGCGGACAGTAATGGAAAAATGGATCGATAAGCTTCGTAAAAAAAAGAAGGCGGTCTGCGCCGTTCTTCTCGTGCTGGCTGCCCTTTTGCTGGTATTGGCGCTCCTTCTGTCATTTCCTTCGGACAGAGACGCGGGTGAGGGAAGCCGGGCAACCCCGGGAACGGAAGGAATTTACAAAACGCTTGAGGTTCATTTTCTCGATGTCGGTCAGGGCGATGCGGCGCTCTTGATGTGCGGAGGAGAAGCGATGCTGATCGACGCCGGAAGCAACGATTCGGCGGATTACGTGGAAAAGTATCTTCGCGGGCAAGGCGTGGAAAAGCTTAAATACGCGGTCGGGACGCATTTTGATTCAGATCATGTGGGTGGACTCGACGAGATACTTAAAAGCTTTCGGGTTGAGACGCTGATGGTGCCCGATCAGGAGCGCGATACAAAATCCTATCGGGATGTGGCGAAAAGCTTTGATAAAGCGGAAAAGACGGTAAATCCCAAGGTTGGGGAAACATATACGTTCGGGGATGCGACCATCACGGTGTTCGCGCCGGTCCGAAACGATTATGAGGAAAGCAACGATTTCTCGATAGTCCTCAGGATTGACCACGGAGAGGATTCCTTCCTCTTCACGGGCGATGCGCAGGAAGAATCGGAAAAGGAGATGCTCGCGTCAGACATGGACTTGAGCGTCGATGTCCTCAAGGTTTCACATCACGGAAGCAAAAAGTCCTCGATCAGACAGTTCCTCGAAGCCGTCAAGCCCCGATTTGCCGTGATCTCGTGTGCAAAGGACAATGACTACGGTCATCCGCATGCTCCGGTTCTCAAGCGACTCAGGATCCTTGGTGCAAAGCTCTACAGGACCGACGAGCAAGGCACCGTCGTTTGCTACAGCGACGGTCATAACGTCACATGGAATAAAGAGCCTACCGATGTCTGGCAGGAAGGAAGAACGCCGACAGATGCGGGAAAATCCGATAAGCAGGCGGCGTGATACGGATGAGCGACATCCGGCATAGCGTAAAAAACTACAAGCCGCCGGTATGATGCGCTTTGAGATGACATAAAATGAGGTCTGCCAAGTCGGATGCGAATCCGGTAACGGGTCCCGCGTGTGGGACTTGTGCAGACAGTAACACGACAACCTTGATGATATAATCCTGCGACCGGGTCCCGCGTGCGGGACTTGTGCAGACAGTAACAGAAATCCCCGGAGGAAAAAGGAATGCAGTACGACACAAAAAAGAAGAAAAGAAGGAAAGGCACAAAGATAGCGCGCGTCATGGCGGTAATCCTTGCGCTCATTTTTGCTTTCGGTATTATGCCGGCAAGCGGAGCATCCGCACGGGGAGGAGAGTCGCAGGTTGTGAACGGGCGCACGCACATGTTCGCTGACATGACTCCCGACACGAACGGGATACCAAAATACTTCCATCAAGGTGAAAAATATAAAACACTCAGA
>JAEEIH010000168.1 GCA_016281275.1 Lachnospiraceae bacterium
CGGATTCGCCTTATGTATACCATCCCGACGAGCTCTGCGACAAGCATCTCCCCAACGGCATGATGCTCGATGAGAACGGTGATCTCGTTCCTGCCGATGAGGAGGATGAAGAGCCTGAAGAGAAGAGCGGGAAGTCAAAGAAAGAGTCCGAGGAGACTCCGCCCGCGCAGGAGTTTAACGATGAAGGCGGCGACGTCGTGGCAGACGATGTACCCGCGGGCTGACCTCCCGTCAGTCCGTAATGACCGATATCGTAAAACAAAAGCAGGAAAGTCCGTCTTCCCTGCTTTTTTGTGCGATAAACGAAGGCCGTCTGTTGCAAGCTTGTTTGTGAACAGACGGCTGAGTGAACGAACATCTCAGAAGGGCGTAGCCCTTCCAATGGCGGACTTGTACGCGAGATGTCCCGTCGCATCGAGTAGGAGTCAGCCTACTCGATCGATAAACTAAAGCCATTTATTGCAAGTTCGCTTGCAAAAGGACGATCAAGTGAACGGGTAGGAACAGCGTGCTGTACATACGGAAGCTTTCTGATACTGTCAATAATTTTTCACAAAATCAGTCAGCTTTCTGAACGATTCTTAATGTTCAAAAAATCTTCAAAAATCAATTAATTATTTGCACATTGGATTGCTATATATGCTATAATTTGAAATAGATTATTATCATGTAGAAGGAGGTATTCTCATGGCATTTTGTAAGTATTGCGGTTCGCAGATTCCTGATGGGGCAATCTGTGGCTGTCCTCAGGCACAGGCAGAAGCAGCGCGCGCGGCAGCACCCGCGCAGGCACCTCAGGGTTATCCGGGAGGAGCACCCGCGCAGGCACCCCAGGGTTATCCGGGAGGAGCACCCGCGCAGGCACCCCAGGGTTATCCGGGAGGGGCACCCACGCAGGCACCCCAGGGTTATCCGGGAGGAGCACCCATGCAGGCACCCCAGGGCTATCCGGGAGGAGTACCCGGGCGAGCACCTCAGGGTTATCCGGGAGCTGCGCCTCAGGGCTATCAGCCTTATCCCGCACCCAGACCCGCAGGACCTAATCCGTTTGGACAGGCGTTCGCTCAGTTCGCTACTTTCTTTAAGCATCCGTTCGGAATAGTGTCCGATGCATTCGATGAAAAGATTCCCACGCCGGCATGCTTTGTTCTTGGGGGACTTTATGCCGTCGTTATCTGGATCTTTACAATGATCTCGCTCCTGGTGATGGGTGTCGGTGGATTGTCGGTTCTTTGGGGGCTTCTTGCTGCAATCTTTGCCTTTGGCTTCAGATTTGCGATAGCAGCCATTATCGGCGTTTTTGGCAAGAATGATGGTCTTAATGTTAAGAAATCTATTTCGATATGCCTCGTTTCGACGATGCCTTCCACGATCTGCTGGGTACTCTACGGTACGATCGGTCTTCTCGGCTCGGGCATCAGGGAATTCTTCTTTGTTGCCGGAATTGTCTTGGCTTGCGCGTACTATTTCGCAGCTCTTTTTACCTACCTTAAGAGCAAAGACAGAGCGCTGGTATGCTCGTTTGTTGTTGCTGCGATCATCGGAATCAGTGCGGCTGCAAAGTATGGATTCGATCTTTGGATGGCGGCTTCGGCGATTACGCGTTCGCTCGGCAGTCTCTTTGGAGCCTGGTAATTCGTTCAGGGACCATATACATCACAAAAACAATAAGGCTTCCCGCTTCGCGGCGGGGGGCCTTTTCAGCTTTTCCTTGAAAAATCAATATTTTTTGCTATAATATCATGGTGAATTTGTGTGCTTGCGTAACAATAAGGTAAGTTCAGTCATGACGTGGTAACCGCTTGCCGATGAGTGTTTATGCCTTGTAACGCAGGGTGGTCGTCCGACGGAGCGAATTGATTCGCGGACGAATATAACGGGAATATCCGGGGAAGGAAAACTGCTGGGAAATGTTTAAATCTCATATATTGAAGTACAGAGTCGGGATCGCCTCGATGCTGGTCGTTATGGCATGTATGATAATCAGCTCGGTACTGTTTGATACCTCCGGTACTGCCTCGGAGGAAAAAGATACTGAGGTTGCGGTCAATGAAGAAAAAAATACGATCGCAGAAATCGAGGCAGACAGCATAGAGGTTGAAGACGATGAAGAAGGCGTGGCTGTTGTCGAGGGCGGCGCGTCACCGATAGTAAGACCTATTTCCACGGAACTCAGGTTGCCGGTAACGACGCCCGAACCGGTTGTCGGACTTGAGGAAGATGATCCGGTTGTGGTATCGGACGGGGATTTAAGGGAACAGATCATCGGTGAAATACTTGAAGGCTACGAAGTAACGATGTTCGGTGATGACGATGAAGAAATAGTTCTTGATATCAACCAGGTTGAGTTCCTGCCGATCTATAATCACGGAACTACCGATCCGAGTGTTGCGGTCATCCAGTCAAAGCTCATGGATCTCGGCTTCATGGAGCCTGCCGAGCCCACAAATTACTACGGAAGCATCACCATGGATGCCGTAAAGCGTTTTCAGAGACAGAATGATCTTAAACAGGACGGCATCATGGGCAAGGAAACGATCGCCATGATCCTCGATCCTGCGGCAAAGTCGTACTTGCTTAAGAAAGGCATGGAGGGCGATGATATTGAGCTTATCCAGACACGTCTTTACGAGCTCGGGTACCTCGAGAAGAAGTCGCTTATTACGGGCAATTTCGGAAGTGAGACAGAGTCGGCTGTGCGTGCGCTCCAGCAGGCAAACGGTCTCACGGCGGACGGACTTATAGGGTCAGCCACAACAGAGCTTCTCTACTACGGAGACGTTAAAGCAAACCTTCTCTCGTTCGGTGATAAGAATGACATAATCCTTGAGTGTCAGAACAAGCTTAAGGATCTCGGCTACATGACAACCGATCCGGACGGAGTCTATGGTGGCGATACACTTGCAGCTGTCAAGCTTTTCCAGTCGCGAAACGACCTCGTTGTTGACGGTTATCTCGGACCCACAACAAGAGAAAAGCTTATGAGCACATCGGCCACTCCGAACGGTCTCGTTATCGGCGATGAGGGCGATACCGTCAAGCGTGTTCAGGAACTGCTCATCAAGCTCGGCTATCTTTCAAAAGGAAGCGCAACCGGTTATTTCGGCGATGTCACCGACAAAGCGGTCAAGAGCTTCCAGAAGAATAACGGTCTTACCGCTGACGGTAATGTCGGGCGTAAGACGATGGCGATGCTCACCGACGGAGGGAAGAGCTCTTCGGGTTCATCGTCGGGTGCTGTCGAAACAGGCACGGCAGGAGGAGGTTCTATTAAGTCGCTCCTTAAGGTTGCTCTTTCAAAGCTTGGCTGTTCGTACAAGTACGGCGCAAAGGGACCCGACAGATTCGACTGTTCCGGTTTCGTATACTGGTGTCTCAATCAGGTGGGAGTTAAGCAGAGCTACATCACGTCCTACCAGTGGCGTACGGTCGGGAAGTATAAAAAGATAACATCATATTCATCCCTCAAGGCCGGAGATATCATCGTTGTATCGGGCCACGTGGGAATCATCGGCGAAGACGGCACCGTTATCGATGCTTCGTCATCACGCCAGCAAATAATGCATAGGAAGCTGTCCTCATGGTGGAGCAGCCGCTTCATCTGCGGATGGAGGATTTTCTGATATGGGTTTTTTTAGATATGTTAAGGAAGAGATAGCTGTCATCCGTGAACGCGATCCCGCTATCAAGAGTGTGATGGAGGTTTTTCTCTATCCGAGTTTTAAAGCGGTGCTCAGACACAGACTTGCGCATAAGCTATATAAAAAAGGTCATTATTTCTGGGCGAGAAAGGTATCTCAGAAAACCGTTCGCAAGACAGGAATCGAGATACATCCCGGCGCGCAGATCGGCAAGGGATTCTTTATCGATCACGGAATGGGCGTCATAATCGGCGAAACAACCATAATCGGTGACAACGTGACACTTTATCAGGGCGTTACGCTCGGAGGAACAGGAAAAGAAACGGGCAAGCGTCATCCGACTATCTGCGACAATGTTATGATCGGAGCG
Organism: Lachnospiraceae bacterium; assembly: GCA_016281275.1. Taxonomy (GTDB): domain Bacteria; phylum Bacillota; class Clostridia; order Lachnospirales; family Lachnospiraceae; genus RUG11977. Next base: position 4,012 of record JAEEIH010000168.1, read on the forward strand.
GGGGCGAAGGTTCTGGGATCCTTCACGGTCGGCGAGAATTCGATGATCGGAGCCGGAGCCGTGATATTATCGGAGGTTCCTCCCAACTCGACGGTTGTCGGAGTACCCGGAAGGATTGTGAAACAAGAACAGATCAGGCTTCCGCGCGAAACACTTGATCAGGTACATTTGCCCGACCCGGTTATGCAGAGCATCGAGGAACTCAGGACCGAAAACAAAGAACTGCGCGACATGGTTGAAAAGCTTGCACAGAAGGTCAGGGACTGAACAGGTCGGATGACATACACAGACATGATCTTCGGGACGTAATCCCGTGGTTCGTGATCAATCGGAAAGTGACAGGTAAGAGTATGCTTAAGATTTACAATACATTAACAAGAAAAGTGGAAGACTTTGTTCCGAATGTTGAGGGAAAAGTTAACATGTACACTTGCGGACCTACTGTTTACCACTTTGCGCACATAGGAAATCTCAGAAGCTACATCTGCGAGGACGTACTCGAGAAATCCTTAAGGTACATGGGCTACGACGTAAAGCGTGTCATGAACATCACCGACGTCGGACATCTCTCGAGTGATGCCGATACCGGCGAAGACAAGATGCTCAAAGGTGCAAAGCGCGAGAACAAGACGGTCATGGAGATCGCCGATTTCTACACAAAGGCTTTCTTTGCAGACTGCGCTGCACTCAACATCAAGACACCCGATGTCGTTGAACCCGCAACCAACTGCATTCCCGAGTTCATCAAGATGATCGAGGGACTCCTTGAAAAGGGATATGCATATAAATCAGGACCCAACATCTACTTCGATACCTCAAAACTCAAGGAGTACTACGTCTTCGGCAATCAGAACGAGGACGAGCTCATCGTCGGAGTGAGAGACGATGTCGAAGAGGATAAGAATAAGCGCAACAAGAACGATTTCGTTCTCTGGTTCACACAGTCAAAGTTCGAGGATCAGGCACTCAAGTGGGACAGCCCTTGGGGCGTCGGATATCCGGGCTGGCACATCGAGTGCTCATGCATAAGCATGAAGCATCTCGGCGAGTACATGGACATCCACTGCGGCGGAGTCGATAACATCTTCCCACATCACACCAACGAGATCGCGCAGAGCGAGTCGTACATCGGTCACAAGTGGTGCAATTACTGGTTCCATGTTCACCACCTCAACGACCGTTCGGGTAAGATGAGCAAGTCGAAGGGCAACATCCTGACCGTTACGGTTCTTAAGGAAAACGGTTATAATCCGCTTACTTACAGGTTCTTCTGCCTCCAGTCGCATTACCGTAAGCCCCTCGAGTTCTCGTACGAGGCTCTCGACAATGCAGTAACTGCCTACGATAAGCTTAAGAAATCCGCACTTCGTTGCACGCAGGGCGAACAGGGCGCGGTCGACGAGGCGGTTGTTAAGGAATATAAAGATAAGTTCATCGCAGCGCTTTCGAGTGATATCAATACTTCTTCCGCGCTTACCGTCGTTTATGATGTGATCAAGGCGGACTGCAGCAACGCCACTAAAACAGAACTTATCAACTCATTCGACAGTGTTCTCGGACTTGATCTGCTGAAGCCCGAAGAAGAGAAGGAAAACGAAGCGATCGACGAAGAGCTTAAAGCCTACGTTGAGGATATGATCGCGAAGCGCGCCGAGGCAAAGAAGGCTAAAGACTTCGCCACAGCCGACAGCATCCGCAATGAGCTCGCTTCGAAAGGGATCATCATCAAGGATACACGCGAAGGTGTGGTTTGGGAGTTATCAAAATGACAGGTGAAGGATTGGTGCGCGACCTTTGCGAAAGCTTTGGGCTGAAAGACAGGGATCCGAAGACCCTTCCGGGTCTGACGCTTGCGTACGTGGGTGATTGTGTTTTCGAGATAGTTGTAAGATCTACGCTTGTAGAACAAGGGTTGAATCATGTGAGCGATCTGAATAAGATCGCCACAGGGATAGTAAGTGCGAAAGCGCAGGCTGCCTTTATGAAGACGATTGAAGAGACACTCGAACCTGATGAGAAGGATGCGTACAGACGCGGCAAAAATGCGAACAGTACATCAATACCGAAATCGGCGACAAGAGTGGAGTATCACACAGCGACCGGATTTGAGGCGCTCATGGGGTATCTTTTCCTTGAAGGGAAAACTGACAGGATCCTTGAGATCTGTCGCCCTCTGCTGGTATGACGGTAGGACTTGATATTCTGTCATGCCGGAACAACGCACCTGATGGGAAAGAAAGGATGAACGGCAAGCAAAGGCTGTTCGGTAACGGGGATTTACAAATAAATTACAGCCTGAATGGCGAAAGGAGAGTCCGCACAAAGAGAGAATCGTTTAGATGTTTCGATTTGGCAAACAAGGAGAGCATCATGTTTTGAACAAATACCGGGACATTATGCGGACGCGGAATTATGGAAGAAAAAAGGGAAGAAGCACAGGAGCAGAAGACCTCCGCCGGAGGCTTCAAAGCATTCCTAAAAAAACAGAACATCATTTTCTCGGCCAAGGCGTACTTTATTGACGCCATGAGTGCCATGGCAAACGGATTGTTTGCATCTCTTCTTATCGGGACAATACTTTCCACGATCGGAACGCAGTTTGGCATCGAATTCTTTGTCGAAGCCGGCAACTACGCGAAGGCAGTAGCGGGACCCGCTATGGCAGCCGCTATTGCGTACTCGCTCAAGGGGTCGCCGCTTGTGATCTTTTCGATGATAGCGGTCGGAAGCGCAGCCAACACGCTCGGAGGAGCGGGGGGACCGCTTGCAGTATTCTTCATCGCGATCATAGCGACCGAGATGGGAAAGCTTGTTTCAAAAACAACCAAAGTTGACATACTTGTAACGCCGTCCGTTACGATCTGCACAGGTGTCGGACTTTCGATGCTTGTTGCGCCTTATATCGGCGAGGCGGCAAGCTCGGTAGGCAATATAATCATGTGGGCAACGGAGCAGCAACCGTTCGTAATGGGCGTCGTTGTGTCGGTTGTCATCGGTATCGCACTCACGCTGCCGATCAGTTCCGCAGCGATCTGCGCCGCGCTCGGTCTTACGGGCCTCGCAGGAGGAGCCGCTGTTGCGGGATGTTGTGCACAGATGGTAGGTTTCGCGGTGATGAGCTTCCGCGAGAACAAAGTCGGCGGTCTTGTATCACAGGGCCTCGGCACGAGCATGCTTCAGATGGGTAACATCATCAAGA
>JAEEIH010000169.1 GCA_016281275.1 Lachnospiraceae bacterium
TCAAGTCACACATTGTTGTGTGCTATGATTAGTATACAGGATTCGGATAGGTGCGGTCAACGTCCGGCAGCGTGCGGTTCAATGCCCGGCAGAGTGCGGTCGAACCCCCGTGCAGGTGCGGTTCTGGGGGCGGCATATACACCTTGTAAATTTTATGGAGTACACATACTCATCATTTATTTCTCCTGCCTTATTTCTTCGCTGAGTATATCCTGAGATTGTAATGTTATGGATAGCTGGGCTAACGTTAAATATGTTGGCAGAAATGAAAATGGCAAGCCCAAATACAAGATTGACATACTCCTGCTTTAATGTAGCTTGTGTTTTCTTCTTCTCTTTGAGATTTCCACTTGCTAATTTAACAATCTCATTTTCAGGTATATCTTCAATTTCTGGAAGATCAACATCAAGATACATAGTGTTTTGATCTAAACGCCATTCATAATCTACGTTAATTTCAACAGGTAGCTCACATTCTTCTATCCATGATTCTACGGCATCGCTAACGACTTCATCTTCACCGCAGATAAGATCATTCATATACTGCTTATTAGCATTAAACTCTGCGTTATATCGTTCGGTTTCTTCGGCAGCGTGCTTTTCTTCATCTGCGTCAAACTGTGCTTTTTCCGCAGTCCATTTAGCAATTTCAGTTGAAATCCTTGATTGGAGGTTTTGTTCAATATACTCCTTCCTTAGTTTTCCAACCTTAAACAGGCTGCCTGTTACAGTTTCTTTGGCTTCTGATTTAAGCAATTCCCTAACAGATGCTTCAGAAGGACAAGGAATATTGTACTCTTTTCGAGTGTAAACAGGTGGTCTTAAACTGTTAAGAACTTGCATATATTGTTCAAGTCTGTCAACTTGCGGAGATTGCTTATATATCTCTATGAACTTATCGTTTTCTGCCTTTGCTTCGTTGTACATCTCGTCCAACTTCTGCTGGCGTTGAATTTCAAGGTTTTGTACCATACTCTTATAAGAGTCGGTAGATTTAATTTTTCTCACGACAGAAGGATCCGTTATGAGCATTTCTCTCTTATCTCTCAGCTCGATTTTTCCGTCATCAGTCATAATTACATGAACCTGACTCGTGAGTGTCACCGTTGAGCGTCCTGAACTTCTGCTGGAGGAACGTCCTCTGGAAGAAGAACTCTTATGTGATTTATGATGACTTGATAAACTTGTACTATATGACAATCCAGTTCCAGGAATACCAAAGGTAGCTCGTGATCTTTTCCCCATGGTCACAGAATGACCACGCCCACCGAGAGATAGGCTTGCACCAGACTTTGAAAAGTTGACCTTTACTCCTTTGCATATCTTTACAGATTTTCTAAATCGGAATCCCATATTACGTCCTCCTTATCTCCGTATTATCAATCGGTTTTAATCATAAGTACATAGCCCTTTGTGTCGTTTCCAAGAACCAAAAGCCCAAGTTCACCATAATAGTATCCATTAGCTTCTTTCCGCTCTTTAACATAATCAACGGCTTCTATTACCTTTTCATCAGAAATAGCAGGATCCAGTAATGGTGAAGCGTACTTGATAAGGTCGATGCACTGATCTAAGGTAATCCCGTCAGAGTAAACTCTTATATCTATTCTGCCAGAATAACTCTTTGTAGCTACTATATCAACTATTTTATCACTATAATTATAGGATTTTCCGACTGCATCTTTATATGCTCCAAGTCGGAATTCTGTTCTATAATGTCCACTTTCTTTGTTTGATACAACAAAGTCTTCTGCAAAAACCAACTTATTATCAGAGGACGAATTGAACTTTTCAACCAAAGAATCTATAGCACCTTCTTGAGTTGCTGGATCAAGGGTGCCATTTTCAGTGATGTCTGTTAAGTCTTGTTGTGGCTCTGTTTCAGTTAACGAAGGAATACTTTCAGTTGTTGAGTCTACTTTTGTGGTTTTGGGTTCAATTGTGGTTGTGCTTTCAACATCAGTTTCATGTACTACAGAGGGCGTATTATCGCCAACTTTTTGTGAAGTAGAGTTGTTATCTTTTGTTCCTCTTCCTGCTAAAGCGACAATGAGGTATATTATCCAAGCTGCTGCTATGATTCCATACTTCAGCTTTTTATCAAGAGTTTTATTCCTAAGCAAAAGAATTGTGAGCGGAACGGGGAAAATGAATATCCATCCGAGAATCCACAGCCAAGTGCGTTTTTTCTTCGGTTGCTGATTGGGATTAAAGTTGATACTCTGACCACTGTTTGGAACTTTTAATTCAGACTGCGCACGTTGTCTTCCTTTCTCAAACTGATAGCCAGCTTCCTCTGCATTGTCATATTGTACATGGTGAACTTCATCGTCTATAAAAAGATTATTGCCACAGTAATTGCAAGTCAAGTTCTTTTTATCAGCATCGACTTGCAGTGAAGCTCCGCAATTCGGACATACCATATTAACAATTTTCATATTTTCTCACCTCAAAATCGTTAGTAAAATTGTGCGATATGTTAATTTAATTATACTCAAAAGTTGGTTATTTGTCAATAAAGCACATAGCTTTTTGGCTGTTTGCACAATTGCACATATTGCTATTTATTTAATATTCTGCCATGAATGATGAAAATCAGTAAACTTTCATTTACTGAAACATTTTGTTGATAATATTTCTTGTATAGAATATATTATAGCGCAATCTATCGAAATTGGCAAGCGAATTTGGGTATAATATTCCAAAAAAGAAACTTGGAGGTGAGGGCAGTGTATGATCTCGGTGCTTTGATAAGATCATTACGCAAGGAACGGAAAATAACGCAGAAGAAGCTCGGAGAAATGCTCGATGTTACCGAGGGTACTATCAGCAAATATGAAGCTAATACCATGACACCGCCATTTGAAACACTTCGCTCTATCGCCAGTATCTTCAATGTGTCTATGGACACCCTCTGCGGTATGAAGCATCAGGGGACACTCTCTACTCACGGGCTGACCGAAGCACAGACCGAAACTGTCAAAGCCCTGGTCGATGCCTATCGTATCAAAAACGCTCAGACGGGCAGGCAGCTCACGCAGGAGCAGTTTGCAGTGCTGGGAAAGATCACAGCCGAGCTGACAAAATAAAGCCGAAGGACTCACGCTGAATCCTTCGGCTTGTTGTTTATGGGGAAATCACGGCATCACACATACACCATAGCCGCATACACCGGATCTCTGGCAATCAGGCGATCCATGTTCTCCAGCCCTCTTGCCTTCGCAAGATCACCGACCGCCACTGCTCTGAGATACTCAGTATCATTTTCGAGCATCATTCCGACCTGGCGTTCAATGGCTTCCGCTACAGAACGGTCAAGCTCGGTCAGGTAGCTGAGTATCGTGCCGTCGTTGACGAGCTTTTTCAGCCTTGCGGGACGGTATTCTGCCGAGTAGTGCAGATGGTACTTGATGTGGTCGGAACTGAATGTTGTTACGCTCGGCTCTGAATCGGGTGTGTTGTGAGTGACGGTCAGTGTGTCGGTATCAAGCACCCATACGGGCTTGTTCTTGCCGCCTACCTGAACCTTGTCTTTGCTTCTGATAATCATAGTTTTTTCCTCCTTATTCCAGCACATTTTTTCTCTGTGCCGTGGTTACTTTTGTGTGGTTGTATTCGTCACGCAGACCGTGAGCGTCGATGACCGTCATAGCCTTTTGCAGACTGCGGGTAAGCTGTTCTTCTCTTGTGATACGCTGGCTCTCGGCATTCATCTTCTTTCGTGAAAAATAGTGTGCTTCTTCCTCTTTCTTTTTGTAGGCGGAAAGCTCCGAGGAAACTGCTGCAAGCTCTGCTCTTGCGGCATCACGTTCCTGTACAGCAGTATCACGCTCATTCTTGAGCTTCTGGGTGTTCTTCTGCATAGCGACATATTTCTTAGCAGTATCGCTGAGCTTATCATAATCCTCTTTGGAGAGCGTGACCTTTTTGCCGAACACGGATTCCTTAGCTTCAATACTTTCGATCTCGCTGATCTTCACTTTCTTCTTAGAAGCCGAAGCCAATTCCTGCCGAACGCCGTCAAGCTCTGTCTCGGCTGCTTCGATTTCCTCACGGAGCTTCTCAGCCTTGTACTTTGAAACGCTTTTATGCTTCTCATGTGTGCCGAGCTTTACCCATTCGATACCATGTTCGAGCATGAGCTGACCGATATGCTCTTTCTCCTGTTCGAGCCACGCCATAGTAATGGTATTGGAGATGCCCTCTCCTTCAAGTCCTTGCTGCCGTAAAGCTCCGGTCAGAGAATTACGGACACGCATTCCGTTCTTTCTCTTTTCATCGCAGACCGGAACGAAATCAAGGTGCAGGTGCGGAGTGCTTTCGTCCATGTGGATCACAGCATTGAACAGTTTCAGATGAGGATTTCTCTCCTCAAAGCTGCGGGCATATTCTTCAAGCACCGCAGCCGCTTCTTTACACATATCGGAATCCACTCCGGTGTCATCACGGTTGCCGACCTGGAATATCGCTTCATGGAATTCTTTTTCCTGTCGGCTGTGGCGGATATGTTCCTGATAATTTGTGATCTTCCGGTCACGTCTGGTCTGCTTATTGTTATACTCCGCAAGCGCTTCATCGAACAACTCATGATAGAGCGTTTTCAGTGAGCGCTGACAGATGATAATGTCATCACGGATCCTGTCCTCGTGGACATTTTCAGTTATGATAGAACGGTTGTTATGATTGAGGTCTCCACGACCGAAACAGCCGCTCAAAGTTCTTTGTACTATACGATCACTCTCCTTGTGAAAAATAAGATGATGTACGCCGCAGGAGCGGCTGGCAAAATGGATGAGCCTGCACAGCAGGCGATCGGTGCGGAGCACCGATCAATTCGGCAGGAGCCGAATTGGCTTCTGTTACTCTTGGCAAGAGTAACGCAAAGATACTTTCGACAGCCGAAAACCGTCTATCAAAAGTATCTATTGCGCTCTGCGAGGCTGAAACGGCTGACGGAGCAGCCGTAAATGTGGGCGCACTTTTTCAGAAATCCGCATTACATTTTTTGAAAATCGCACCTTTCGCTCATTGGATTTTGGGTTGCAAATCCCTGTCAAAAATGCTATAATGAACAAAAGAAGATTCCTTAAAATACTGTTCGGGAAGGTGATAAATATGAGAGCTTTTATTCATGCATTTGCAGGCGAACCTTGGAATGAAGAATGCCGTGCTGCAAAAAACGGATTCAGTCAGCTTGGCATTGAGTGCATCCTGTTCAGCTCGAATGAAGAACTGGATCAACGCAAGCCCGAAGATGTTGTGGTCGGCGGTATGCTGATCATGAGTCATGTTCTGAATGAAAGAAATATCATTACCGATAACTATAATTATCCTGATTCCATCAAAGGTTATTGCGGAAGAAAGATATGGACGATCAGGCTCAGCGAACTTGAAAAGCAGCCATTCCCGATCTTTATAAAACCTGTTGAAGAAAAAAGAGCCAAAGGGATCGTTCTGCATAATATAGGTGATCTGTCTGACGAGTATCAGCAATTAAGCCCTGAGACGGAGATCCTGTGCAGCGAAGCACTCGTTTTTCAATCAGAATGGAGATGCTTTGTACGCTATAATGAAATTCTTGGTATCCGGTGTTATGCAGGCGATTCAAGCAAAACCTGTGATATGAGCATTATCACAAAAGCTGTACAGGAATGCAACGAGCTTCCGGCTGGTTGTTCGCTGGATTTTGGTCTTACCGATGACGGAAGAACTGTTCTGATCGAAATGAATGACGGCTTTGCTCTTGGATGTTATGGTTTGAATGATGAACTCTATGCGAAATTGCTCTCTGCAAGGTGGGCAGAACTGAACGGTACGATAGATGCGTTAGCTGATAGGTAACACCGTGACGATGCGTGTCGATGGTGACGGTCTTTTTGAGACCTCACAAACATCGTCACGACCGTCACACATCGTCACGCTCAATAACTTGTGGCGATAAAATTGGCTTGTTCTTCTTCGGTCATTTCATGGAAAGACTTCTTTCCGCTATTGCCTTTGACATAACAAACCGTTGCCTTCGGATCACCCTCAACGGGCTGATACTGAAACTCGTTTTCTTCTGTATCATCTTCCTCGGTATCTGTATCAGGCTCAACAATGATAGGGTGATTCACGTCATAGCGGAGCGTGATTTTTCTGCCCTTGTGAGTCCTGCTGTTGCTGTACTGCACAAAGTAAAGATTGTACAGCTTTCCTGCATTGACATTCAGTTTCAGCGACAGGGCATTCGGCTTGATGTCAAGCTCCAGCTTTTCGATCAGCTCGGTCGCCGTACCCTCCCAAGTCGGATTGTCCGCATTGATGAAATTGCCGATCGCTTCAAGCACAGGTTCAGGCGGCTCCGTGTATTCGGGAGACTTCTCACCGCTCAGTTCCCAACACAGCGTTTCTTTGTTTCGGGTGAGCATGAACTTCTTGTCGGGCTGATCTCTGCCCGATACCTCAATCGTCGCATCACCGTCGGAACGCTTATTCTTGTACATAATAAACGCTCCGTCCGCTGCACCGAGCAGACCGTTCGTGCCGGAGATACGGTCGAAATTATCATCAGACTTCTGCTTGCGGGTGTGGTGAACGAGTATCAGGCAGATGCCTGTCCTGTCTGCGAACGCTTTCAGCCCTGCGATAATATCGTAGTCACGGGCATAGCTGTAAGTGTCGCCCTCTGCTTCACGAACTTTCTGCAAGGTGTCGATGATGACAACCGAGGTTTCGGGGTGTTCGTGCATAAACGTGTCGAGCTGATCGAGCAGTCCCTCATTCAGCGACTTGGAAGCAACTGAAAAGAAAAGATCGGGTGTTGTCTCCGTTCCGAACATTCGATACAGACGCTCCTGCAATCTGCGGTAATCATCTTCGAGAGCGAGGTACAGCACCGTACCCTTGCGAACGGAATAGTTCCACATTGGCGTTCCCGAGCTGACATGATAGGCGATCTGAGCCATCATAAAGCTCTTGCCAACCTTCGGCGCTCCTACGAACAGGAAAGTGCCGGGGTAGAGAAAGTGGTCTATAATAGGCGGTTTGCCCGGATAGACCATCTCATAAAGCTCCGGCATCGAAACAGTCTGCATAAAGCCGGGTGAAGCTTCTCGCTCCGCCTGAGCCTGTGCCTGCATTTCCTGTTGATACTGCATCTGAGCCTCGAACATTTCCTCGGCTGAGGGGTTGAAATCCTCCCCGTAATCTGGTATAATAATAGGTGTTAATTCTGATGACTGCTCTGCACCTGCGCCAACAGGTGCGTCGAGAGCGGTCATTTCTCTTTCTCCGGTCATTCTCTATCTCCTTTCAGACCATTCAGAGTTGTTGTAATGAGCTGTATCGTAGACAGCAGCTCATCGTCCACAGCAGAGCCGTTCTGTATTCTTCGCAGCTCACCGAGGACTTCGGCAAGCTGATTTTTCAGAGCCTTGTATACTCTCGGATTGCCCTGTACGACCACATCACGGCACAGCAGCCGCTTCACGATGTAGTCCTGCTTGGTCAGTCCCGAAAGAGCCACAGCCGAGTTGATCAGCTGATCTTCTTCGGGGGATACACGGAAACCGATGGTTCTCGCCCTGAATCTGCCCTTGCTGTCAAGATTCTTTGCTGACATTAAAATCACCTCCCTTCTTCAGCTCACCGAGCCTATTCGCCATCTCCGCCTGCTTGGACGGGAACAGGTGTGCATAGCGATAGGTGATCTCGATGCTCTCATGTCCCACTCGGTCAGCGATCGCCACCGCCGAAAAGCCAAGCTCAATCAGAAGCGAAACGTGGCTGTGACGCAGATCGTGAATGCGGATACGCTTCAAGCCTGTCGCTTTCACGCCCCTGTCCATCTCATGGTGCAGATAGCTCTTGGATATGGGGAAGATACGCTCGTCGGGCTTCTGGTCGTACAGCATACTGA
>JAEEIH010000170.1 GCA_016281275.1 Lachnospiraceae bacterium
AACGCTTGAAGAAGCGATAGCTTTCTTCGAGTCGGATATGAAAGAAGACAGCACACCCAAACCGATAAAACGGAGAGGCAGAAGACGAAAAAACACTGTCGGTTGAGTGACAGTTAAGTCTGAAAGGGCTGTTTGAGTGGAACTATTTCGGGAAGTTAACGCTGTATTATGACGGACGAGGATGAACCGGTGAAAATTTTCACACAATTCTAGCACTCACTGCTTGACAGTGCTGACAAAGGGTGGTATAAGTATAGTGTGATATTGAATCGAAGAAGAAGTCAAAAAGAGAATTATACAGATCAATGACAGAAAGGGGGAACCCGTTATGCAAAAAGACAGATATACACAAAAATCACTTGAAAGCCTGAAGGCCAGCGAAAATATCGCACTCGAATACGGCAATCCGCAGATCGATGTTGAGCATCTTATGCTCGGACTTATTACGGTGAGCGACAGCCTGATACTGGCACTCCTTAAAAAGATGGGCGTTGATGTGAGCACCTTCAGGGGAGCTGTCACAAGGCTTATCGAGAAAAAGCCCAAGGTCACGGGTGACGTGGACATGGGTATCACCACCACATTCAGTAAGGTGATGGCAGCGGCCGAAAAAGAAGCGACCGCTATGAAAGACAGCTATGTTTCGGTTGAGCACCTTATGCTGGCGCTTATTGAAACACCGGGTGACCTTAAAGGTGTCTTTAAGGAACATAATATCACGAGAGACAGATTCCTGGAGGCGCTTAAGGATGTAAGAGGATCGCGTCAGGCTGATTCTGACAATCCGGAGGCAACCTACGAGTCGCTCACGAAGTACGGGCGTGACCTTGTTGAGGAAGCGGCTTCCGGCAAGCTTGATCCGGTTATCGGACGTGATGCCGAGATCAGACATGTCATCAGGATCCTTTCGAGAAAGACAAAGAACAACCCCATCCTCATCGGTGAGCCGGGTGTCGGCAAGACCGCCGTTGTTGAGGGCCTCGCACAGAGAATTGTGAACAAAGACGTGCCCGAACAGCTTCAGGGCAAGAAGCTCTTTGCGCTCGACATGAGTTCCATCGTTGCCGGTTCGAAGTACAGAGGTGACTTTGAGGAAAAGCTTAAGGCTGTACTTGATGAGATCAAGAACAGCGACGGGCAGATCATCCTCTTTATCGATGAGATCCACACGATAGTCGGAGCGGGTGCAACCGGTGACGGTTCGATGGATGCGGGAAATATGCTCAAACCCATGCTGGCAAGGGGTGAACTTCACTGTATCGGTGCGACTACACTGAAGGAACATAAGCGTTATATCGAAAAAGACGCTGCTCTTGAAAGGCGATTCCAGCCTGTCATGGTTTCGGAGCCGTCGGTTGACGATACGATATCAATCCTGAGAGGTATAAAGGAGCGCTACGAGCTTCATCACAAGGTTCATATCACGGATGATGCGCTCATAGCGGCTGCAACGCTCTCAAACCGCTATATCGAGGACAGGTTCCTTCCGGACAAGGCAATCGACCTCGTCGATGAGGCGTGCGCGATGGTCAAGACACAGCTTGATTCGATGCCTGTCGAGATGGATGACATGCGCCGCAGGATCATGCAGCTTGAGATCGAAGAGGCGGCACTGAAGCGCGAGGATGAAAGTGCAAGAAACAGCGAAAGACTCGCTGTAATCAAGAATGAGCTTGAAGACCTTTCGGCGAAATTTGCGACCATGCAGACCGCTTGGGAGAGCAAAAAAGAGTCCATGAAGCGCGTCGGTGTGCTCCGCGAGAAGCTTGAAGAAGCACAGCGTCAGGCGGCGGAGGCAGAGAGGTCTTATGATCTCGAACGTGCGGCTTCCCTCAAATACGGCGAGATCCCCGCACTGCAGAAGGAGATCGAAGAGGCTCAGGAGGCAGCCAATAAAGGTGCTGAAGACGACGAGCTTCCTTTTGCGGTATCGCAGAAGGTTGATGCTCCCGAGATCGCGTTCATCGTTTCAAAGTGGACGGGCATCCCGGTTGCCGATCTTTCACGCTCTGAGCGTGATAAGGTACTGCAGCTCGCGGATAACCTTAAAAAGCGGATCATCGGACAGGATGAGGCAGTCGGTCTCGTGAGTGAGGCTATCATGCGCTCACGTGCGGGCATCAACGACCCCACACGTCCCATCGGCTCGTTCCTCTTTCTCGGACCCACCGGTGTCGGTAAAACACAGCTCGCAAAAGCGCTTGCCTACAACCTCTTCGACAGCGAGGAAAGTATGGTCAGAATCGACATGAGCGAGTACATGGAGTCATACAGCGTCAGCAAGCTCCTCGGTTCTGCGCCCGGTTATATCGGTTACGAGGAGGGCGGTCAGCTCACGGAAGCGGTTCGTCGCAGACCGTACAGCGTGGTCCTCTTCGATGAGGTTGAGAAGGCGCATCCCGATGTCTTCAACGTGCTCCTGCAGATCCTTGATGACGGACGACTCACCGACTCTCAAGGCAGAACGGTAGATTTTAAGAATACAGTCATCATCCTGACTTCGAATATCGGTGCAGCCGATCTGACTGACGGGATCGATGAAAACGGTGAGATCACGGAGGCTGCGAGAACCGCGGTTGAGAAGCAGCTGCACGGCTTCTTCAGACCGGAGTTCTTGAACAGACTTGATGAGATCATTACCTTCAGG
>JAEEIH010000171.1 GCA_016281275.1 Lachnospiraceae bacterium
ACGAGAAATGCTATATGCCCGAAGTCCTCAAGGCAGTCGAGAAGGTCGACCGCTGGCTTATCAACACGGCTGACAGATGGGGAAATTCCGAATCGAACTTCGCTCTCGACATTCTTTCAAGACCGCTCAGAGAGAAGCTTTATCTTTATTATGTAATCGAACAGGATCTCGCCGAGACCAACGAGGAAACCGACACAGCCATGGCGATGTACTCATATGTGCCCGATCTCGACAAGATCATGTCTAACCTGCATAATCATAAGGATTATATAAAGAATACAACAGGCAATCTCCTTAAGATGATCCCGGGAGTTAAGGGCAAGGGATACTTCGATTCATGGGGACTTGTGAATACTTCCGGTCTTGAAGCTGCGATGAGAAAGCTTGATTATGAGCATTCTTCGGTCATGACGAAGCTGAAGAAGGCCGAAGAAAAGAAGATCATGGCTCATGCGGTCGAGGAAAGCGTGCGCGAGCAGAAGAAGCGGGGCGAAGACGTAAATAAGGCACACGAGCTTTTCCTCCTTCGAGAGGTCAGCTATGCAAGCTTCCTAAGGGAGGCGGACAAACAGCGTGAGCTCCTGACGAAATACGGTGAGGAAGCGCAAAACAACGAAGAAGTAAAGCAGCAGACCGAGAAGGTAAAGAGTGCGCTTAGGGGGCTTATTGATTCGGATGACAGCGTTAAGGAACTTGCCGGAGAACTTGAAAAAGCCAAGGAGCGCAACGAGGGACTCGGAGTTTCGGATGTCAGCGAAGAGGTTGGTTCGTTTGTGGATCTCGTCAGCGACATCAGCGAGCAGATCAATCCGTTTGACGAAGAGAAAAACGAATACAGATATACGCTCCCGTGGGGACTTCACGAGCAGCTTACCGCAGTGCTTGAAAAGGTCGACACCTTCTGTGCCGGAGCATCGCTTGTTACAGGTCTCATAGGACTTGTCTCGGGTATTAAAGAGACGAGGGAGAAGGAGTCTATACGTTCCGCTCTCGGACGCACCGAAGATATAGCCGGAAACGTGAGCGATGCGGCAGATTTTGTTGAAAATGTCTGCGAATTCCTGTCGTGCGTCAAGGAGTCCACAAAGGACGTTGCGGAAACGGTTTCGGGCGTCGTTACGGGCTCAGTCGAGATCGCTACGGGAATCGTCCATCTCGTGACCTCGGGCGTGAGGATGACGTCGGTGAACGAAAGCAGGTCGGGAGCCGTTAAATTTGCGAAAACTGTCGAACAGGAAGGCGGCGATACCGAAATAACGACAAAGAACGGACTGAATCTTTCCGATATCATCAAAAATGTCTGCAATGTCGAAACAAGGATTGCTACCGCAGAATACTTCAACGGAATGTTTGATGTATGTACGGGAATCCTGGATGTGGCTGCGGCTCTTTCGGCACCTGCAGCGGGAGCCATTTTCGAAGGAATATCGGCAGTGATCGGGTTGATCAAGGACATCCATTCCTTCATGGCAAATAAAAATCAGAGGGAGACATCCGTTGACGAATATCTCGGCATAGACAGCCTGTACATGGATTTCCTTGACTGCCTCGACAAAATGGATGAGGCGGACAGGGTACGCTACGGCAGCAGCGAAAGCGAGATAAAAAAGAATCTCAGAATGATGGCGCTCAGACATGCACATTTCTCCACAACGGAGGAATATTTCGGCGACATAGCAACCCAGTACGCAACGATCATTTACCGGCAGATATTCACCGTGAAAGGCAGGCCGATCATGGCAGGTGACCAAAAGGAAATCGCAGAGAGAGAGGTTCTTCGAAATCTCTTCAAGGGAACTGCATTTACCTATCCCGAAAAGGAAGGCGATGAACCGTCGCCCACACCCGAGCAGCTGGCTGAAGAAATCTGCAGAACGGTCGATTGACAATGACCCCAGGGGGTCCCCGGGGGTGAAAAGCGCAAGCGCTTCCTTGTTGTGGGTCATGGTACATGTGAGTAATGATTTGATAAATGCAACCGTAATTGTATAATAGTTTTGATACGGAGGGTTATAATGAACAAGAACAATGATACGAAAAGAAGAAACGCACTGCTTAAGCTTCAGGAAAACATGAAGACTGCGAAACTGGAAAACTCGTTTATACGGGCGGGTGAGAACGCCAGCCCGATCGATATCCTGGCATGTGATTTCAGCGGGATCGAGGGTCAGTTCTTTTTCCCGGATATAAAATCCGCCGAAAATGTCTTTTATTTCAGCTGTATGATGGTCATAGATAAAAATGTGGCCGAAAGAGATGCTGCGAAGATGAAAGCAGGGATCGCACAGATAAACCTTGACCTTTTGTGCGGCACGCTTGCGCTTTATCCCGATATGGGGCTTGTGTACAAGCTGACTTTCCCCATCCCGGAAAGCATCGGAGAGGATGCTCTTTTTGAGACCATGGATATTGCGGCAGCTCATGCAATGTTCCATTCGTCGAGGATCGCACAGAGCCTTATTGCGGAGAAATGAGAAAACCAATTACAGAAACGCATTAGGTGTTTAACGGATAACATTGACAAAAAAGTGAGGACTTTTGCGATATCATCGGGGAGCATACGGGGCACAAACGAAAAAGAGGATAACATATACATGAAAATAGCGGTAGCCGGAACCGGATACGTGGGTCTTTCTTTGGCAGTACTTCTCGCGCAGCACAATGAAGTTACGGCTGTTGATATTGCCTGCGAAAAGGTAGAAAAACTGAATAAATGGCAGTCGCCCATTCAGGACGAGTACATAGAAAAGTATCTGAACGAACATGACCGGAGGGGGCTCACGCTCACCGCAACCACTGATGCGGCAGCTGCCTATGCGGAGGCGGATTATGTGATCATTGCCGCGCCCACGAACTACGACCCGCAGATGAATTTCTTCGACTGCAGCGCTGTTGAATCGGTGATAGGACAAGTCCTCGAAAGCAACGAACGTGCGGTCATGGTGATAAAATCAACGGTTCCCGTAGGCTACACAAAGAAGATACGCGAGCAGTTCGGAACCGGCAGGATCCTTTTCAGCCCCGAATTTTTAAGGGAATCGAAGGCGCTTTATGACAACCTCTATCCGAGCAGGATCATCATCGGATGTGACGATGCTTCACGCGGGGATGCGGAGATTTTTGCAAATCTGCTTGCGGAAGGGGCCGAGAAAAAAGATGTCGGAATTTTATATATGGGCTTTACGGAGGCGGAGGCGGTGAAGCTTTTCGCCAATACATATCTGGCGCTTCGCATATCGTATTTTAACGAGCTTGATACATATGCGGAGCTCAAAGATCTCGATACAAAATCGATCATCGAAGGTGTTTGCCTCGATCCCCGAATCGGGACACATTACAATAATCCGTCCTTCGGATACGGAGGGTATTGCCTTCCGAAGGACACAAAGCAGCTCCTTGCGAACTTCCACGATGTACCGGAGGTTCTCATCCGTGCAATTGTTGACAGCAACCGCACACGCAAGGATCACATCGCTGACAGAGTGCTTGAACTTGCGGGAGCAAGCGGAAAGAATGCCGGCGAGGGGACACCCTGTGAGTTTGAGAGCGTGAAACATGCGAATATAGGCGTTTATCGACTCACTATGAAGGCGAATTCCGATAATTTCCGCCAGAGCAGCATTCAGGGAGTTATGAAACGCCTTAAGGAAAAAGGCGCGGCAGTCATTGTCTACGAGCCGTCGCTTCCCGACGGGAGCACTTTCTTCGGCTCACTTATAGTCAATGACCTCGACAGATTCAAGACCGGGAGCGATATCATAATCGCCAATCGTTATGACACCGCACTCGACGATGTTAAAGAAAAGGTTTACACCCGGGACCTTTTCGGGAGAGACTGATCCCGAAAAGGTCCCTCGCTTCCGTTATCTTCGGAAACTTTGTCAACAAAGCTCTTGTCAATCTTTAATGTGTCAAACGGCAGCTCCGTGAGCAGCTCAAGTGGGTTACTCACTTACACAAATTCGAGGCGTACGATCGTGTGCGTTGCGGGGAAGTAGGTGAGACTGAACTGTGTCTTTCCGTCCTCACCCTTCCGGTGGAGGATGTAGTAGTTTGGATTATTGATATAATCGGTTACAAGGTTCTCTTCGGATTCCGCAAAGTGGCTCCACGAGACGATATCAACACGCGGGTCGCCCGCATCATATTCGCCGGCAAGCACTTTCTCCATGTTTTCGCCACTGTAGAAGGACTTAAAGTCGTCAAACGTATCGAAATAAGTACCGATCCTGCTCTGTGTTACCAGTTGTGTGGGAATGAATTCGTAGCATCCGAGCGTCCGGTCCTTGACTGAATATAAAATGTAGAACTGGGTCTTGC
>JAEEIH010000172.1 GCA_016281275.1 Lachnospiraceae bacterium
AAATTACGTGCTGCATGAATGAACATGATTATCGGGGGTTGGCCCACTCGGTGACGGGGGTTGGGTGGCCCAACCCCCGTCACCATGGACCATCTGTCGTGGTTGAATAAGAAGTGGAAATGTAATAATATGGTCGTATATAAACATGACCGACATCTCAAAATACGGAGGCAATTATGAAAGCCCAAAAAGAAAAAAGACACACATCTCTCAAAGTTCTGCTTGCAGTCCTCTTTGTGCTGGTGTTGACCCTGGGGTTCGGGGTTGGAGCCGAAGCAAAGGCAGCTACTTCGGAAAGTTCCGATAAAGTAACGAAAAAAGAAGTAAAAGCATTTGCAAAGAAAGTTCAAAAAGCCAATACCGTCAAAAAAATCCTGAAAAAGTACGGCTCTTTCAGTGTTAAGGGAACCAATTACGAACTGTATGCTTCAAATGACTGCGCTTATTTTGCCACATTTGATGATGAGTGTATGGTATATGCCGACAAGAATCTGGCGTGTCAGCTCTCTGATTATAACCGTCCGGAATTCAGTTACCTTTTTAATATTGCGGGAAAAGGAGATATGTACAACACTACATTTACATATGAGTGTATGGATGATCAATTCGAAGCAAAAGGACTATGTGAGGACACTCCAATTTCTCTGGTAGATAACGGAGAGACAATAACGTTTGTAAGTAAGCTGAATAAGAAAAATCTGAAAAAGTGGTTGGAATCATTAAACATCGAAGGTGAGGTCAGTGCGGCATACAACAGGATAGTGGTTGATGCCAAAACCTATGAGGCTTTGGAGTGGCGTACATACACCGAGGGAAATGAGGATAATCCCGAGTTCCTTGCTTCTCGGTATTATGGAGAGCCTCAGCCCCGAGATTGCTCCCTTATTAAAATGATGGCATACAGAGTATCAAAAGACTTTATGGTCGTTACTGTTGTGAGAGACGCAGGGACTCCAAATGAATTTAGCATGGAAATAGGTATGCCTAAAGGATCAACGATTCGTGTTGTTATGGATGGGCTGGATGGAAAATTTTATGAAGATCCTGAGTGCACAAAAATCTCTACGGATTGGGATTATCTCAGTGATGTAACGTTCTATTTTAAGAGTGCGGATGCCGACGGCACAGCAAAGTGATCAGAGTGAATTTCATATAATCTTTGGTAATTAAATAATCAAACCATCAAAGATAAAACCACTACCCGGGAATCGTTCAGGGTAGTGGTTTGTTATTGTCAAGAATTTCAAATACTTCTTCCATTGACTCGCACATGTTTATCGTCCTTCTCAGAGCAGCGCTTCCGGGAAGACCGGTGGTGTAGCATGACATGTGCGTGCGCATCTCGCGGACTGCGGTCAGTGCACCCTTGTGTTCGGTGAGCATTAGGTAGTGGCGCTTGATCATCGCGAATATCTCATGAACCGGGGGCTTCTCCTCTATGACGCCCGTATCGAGGAATGTCTTGATACGGTGGAAGATCCAGGGGTTTCCCTGTGCGGCACGTGCGATCATAACGGCATCGCAGCCTGTTGTTTCAAACATGCGGAGCGCGTCCTCGGGAGTTTTGACATCGCCGTTGCCGATGACAGGTATTTGGACGGCGTTTTTTACGTCTCTTATCACATCCCAGTCCGCTGTTCCGTGGTAATATTGCTCGCGGGTCCTTCCGTGAACCGTCAGTGCGTCGGCTCCATTTGCCTCAAGCACTTTGGCGAATTCGACAGCGTTCAGGCAGTTGTTGTCGAATCCTTTTCTGAATTTGACCGTGACGGGTTTCTTCGTGGCACCCTTTACGGCCTTAACGATCTCGCCCGCAAGGGCGGGATTTTTCATGAGAGCGCTTCCCTCACCGTTATTTACGACTTTCGGCACGGGGCACCCCATGTTTATGTCATAAATGTCGAACGACAATCCCTCTAGCTTTGCAGCAATCTCAGCCATGATCCCGGGGTCGCTGCCGAAGAGCTGGAGTGCTATGGGATGCTCGGCGGGATCGCTTTCAAGCAGCAAGTTCGAGCCGGGGCTGTTGTAGTGAATGCCCTTCGCACTTACCATCTCGGTGACCATAAAGTCGGCGCCCTGCTCTTTACACAGGAGCCTGAACGGCATGTCCGTGAATCCCGCCATCGGACCGAGAGCAAGCCGACCTATTTCAATGTTTCCTATTTTCAAGTGAATCTTCCTTTATACTTCAGCGGTTCTTCTCATATATGATATGCAGCCCCTTCATGGTGAGTGAGCGGTCATAAACGTCGATCTTGTCCGTGGCGCCGGCGATGAGTTCGCCGAGGCCGCCTGTTGCGACAACCTTCATTTCGCTGATGCCGGCCTCTCTTTTTACGCGCTCGATGATGTACTCGGTCTGTCCGATCGTTCCGTAGAGAAGACCTGCCTGCATGCTGGAGATCGTGTCGTTCGCGAGGATCGTGGGAGGCAGCGCAAGCTCAATCTCGGGGAGCTTCGCGGTGTCATGCCAGAGCGCATTCGCGCTGATCCTGATGCCGGGACATGTGAGGCCGTACATGAACGTGCCGTTCTCGTCGATGAGGTCGTACGTCGTAGCGGTTCCGTAGTCGATGACCATGACGGGCCCGCCATAGAGGTTAAATCCCGCAGCGAGATCGACGATTCTGTCTGCTCCGACTTCTTTGGGGTTCGCGAGCTTAATTTTGACCCCTGTCTTGACTCCTGCACCGACC
>JAEEIH010000173.1 GCA_016281275.1 Lachnospiraceae bacterium
CACTCCCTCGTCAGGGCGTTGATACAGATAAGAGAGATCTCGTTGTAGCAGAAGCTGATGCTGACAAGGTTGAGCTCAAGACAGGCGAGAAGGCAAGAACCTGGACAGTTAAGTTCCTTAAGGCCGGTGAAGTTAACTTCATTGCAAAGGCTTACCAGAGTGCTGCTTATCCCGCAACTACAGCCAGTGCAGCTATCAAGGTTACTGTAGCAGCTCCCGCTCCTACAGGAATCGAAGTAAAGGCAGTTGATACATTCGTTCTTACATTCGATACAGATGTACAGGCAGCTGGTCTCTACACTAAGGTTGATGACATCAAGGCCGGCACAGTATATTACAAAGTTAACGACACAGAGATTCCCTTCTCGGCAGTTAAGTCTGTTAAGGCAGAAGAGAACAAGGTTACTGTTGTAATGTACAACAACTTCAGTGCGAACACACCTTATTTCTATAAGGTTGATGGTGCTGATGATCTTACATTCACTCTTGCCGGAACAGCAGGCAAGGATGTTGTAAGCATCAAGCTTATTACAGACAAGGCAATTGTTAACAACGGTCAGGCTACAGATATCAAGTACATCCTCTACAATAAGGACGGCATCGATATCACAAACACAGTAAAGAATGACACTAATGCCAGTGTTGTTATTACCGCAGCTTCCGGAACAACAAATGCATATGTAAGTGGTGAGACCATTACAATGTACACAGTTGGTGAGAAGGCTACGATCAATGCTAAGTTCACCTACTACGATCCTAACAACAACTATACAGCTACTTCTTTTGAAGACTCTATCGTTGTTACCGCAGTAGAACCCGAGAAGGAAGTTTATTCGGGATTCATTTACACAATTGACGGTGGTGCAAACGACATCAATGCTAACTATGCAAATGCTAAGCATTACTTTGCAATTGGTGATGATACAGTTGTGTTCCAGGCAATTCTTAAGTACACAAAGAGCACAGGATCTGTAAATTACATCGTTGGTAAGGATACCTACAATGGCAAGCCTCTTACAGCTAAGGTTGCAGATGAGTCTGTTGCAGTTATTGTAGGAAACACACTGAACAAGTTTAACATCAAGGCTAACCAGGTTGGTATAACAAACGTATTCCTTGGTTATACTGATAACAACGGAAACTTCCAGACACTCGCTGTTGGCGAGATCGAAGTTAAACCTAAGAGAGCTGCTACTACTATTACAGGTACAGTAAACAAGAGCACTCTCAACACCACTGCAAATCTTACCGGCACTGATTCTGTTGAAATTACATTCGTAGTCAAAGATCAGTACGGAGATCCTATTGATGTTGCTCCCACAGTAGCTCAGCTTCAGCAGAGCATTGATAAGTTACCTCTTACAACAACCATTAATCCTGTAGCTATTGACGGTACTCTTTGGAAGAAACCTGAGACAGGTAAGTACGTGCTTACTCTCACGGGTGCTAACTTTGGTGCATATGCACAGGGTACAAACAATACTGCAAGCGTAGTATTAACAGCTAAGGCCGGAAATTCTTCTCAGATTACAGTCAGCTTCTCTGCTTCTGCAAAAGCTGCTGCTGCAGGAGATACTGTATCATTCGGAAGCAACGGAACGCTTGATACATCTGTTGTATTCTCAAACAACGGTGCTAATAAGACAAACGATGCTACAGTAACCCTTAACCTGACAAAGGCTAACAGCGGTTACTACACTGGACACGTTAATATGGGCACAACTTACACAGCTATTGTTAACGGAGCTGCAGTAGCACGTAGCATTTATGTTGATAAGAATGCTTCGGCTCCTGCTGCCGGTGCTGTTTCTGGTTCAGGTTTTGCTTATGAAATCCTTAAGGATGGTCAGAGAATCAGCCTCACAGATGCTATCGCTTCTTGGGATTCAACTCCTTTCAGTACATTCATTAGTCCTAATCCTGCTGCAGGTAAGATTACTGTAACGGGTATCAAAGCAGTTACTAATGCTTCAGGTGCATCAATTATCAAGAAGCTTCCTACCGGCTCATATACATTCAGAGTATATGAAATCAAGGATGGTGTCATCAAGGTTCACTATGCAACCGTTACTGTTTCCGATAAGCAGGTTGCTGCCGCTATAGAGCAGGTTAAGCAGAGTGTACAAGCTGCCGGAGATGTTGCAGGATGCTTCAAGTACAAGTTTAACGGTGCTGCTCTTACAGCTCCTGTTGCAAGTGCTTATACAACAGAAACCTCTGCTGCAACTCAGGGTGTATTCGTAAAAGAAGTTAAATTGTCTATTCCTGTTCTTCTTAAGAACGCTAATATAACAGCAAGTTATGAAACAACTGTTGCAATCAATAAGCTTCTTGACAAATAATTTTGAGTTAATGTAAGCAATACAAAAAGAGCTTCCGCTTCGGCGGGAGCTCTTTTTGCGTTATATACCTTCAGCCTTTGAGAAAGGGAAATCACTTTCTCTACCTTTTTTCTCTTAATTCTAATCTGCAAATCGCTGGTGATAATTACTGTATGTTCATGCTATAAAATGATCTTTCAATAAATATATAACTCTACCTCGATCCTCTTCTTGTGATATAATACTCATATCAAGGACCATTAGCAGGTCCATCAACGAGAAGGAGGTTTCTTATGGATAAGTACGTTTGTGACGCATGTGGTTATGTTTATGATCCCGAGCAGGGTGATCCCGAGAGTGGAATCGCTCCCGGAACGGCATTTGAGGATATTCCGGACGATTGGGTTTGCCCTTTATGCGGTGTAGGAAAGGATATGTTTTCTAAGCAGTAATATTACGGAACTGTTTTGTTGACAGTTCAAAGGAATGCATCGATTCTCTCGGATACCAGGAGGATACGGGGAGTGAAAACAGAAGTCATCACAAGGGAAAACCTATCACGCTACATCAGCATGCTCTCAAACGATGAAATATTTGACAATGAGAGTGAGCGCCTTTCGTGCTTTGGGGGTTATGACGAGAAAAGCGGCGAGGGGATGGGCGTTATTGCGGTTAAAATCCTTCCCGATTATATCCGTATCGAAAAAGTATTTACCGTTGAAAAGTTCCGGAAAACAGGCGTTGCAACAGAGCTTTTAAGCATTGTAAGCGATCTTCCGGAAGAAGTTAAAATGCCTTTTTTTATCATAACGGATCAGACGGATATCGATTTCGCTTTTCTTAAAGGACGGGGGTTTAGCGAAACTGAAAGTGCATATAAGTTCATCTACGCAAAGCTTAGCGATATGCGGGATATTACGGTTCCCGACAGTATTAAGGACGGACTCAGGATTGTTACGCTCAGTCATGTACCGGAGAATGAGCTCCTGAATTACGTGTCGCACGCTGAAGCAGATAACTTTTTACAGTTCCCGGAAATACCGATCGATCTGAGCAGATTTTCCGAGGGAAGTCTGATATGCTTAAAAGATAATTCAATATGTGCGATGATGCTGATCGAAGAATCGGACGAAGCTATTCAGATAACATTCATGCACTGTCTAGATCCAAAGGCTCTTTATGGCATATTTGCATTGATCAAACCCGCCTTGTTGCTCGAGTATTCGGGTGAATCGACAGTGCGTTTCTTGGTATGCAACAAAAACAGTGAGGATGTAGGAAAAGGATTATTTGACAGTTATACCGAAAAAGGAATCAAATTACTGAAAAAGGGGTGAAAACATGTCAGGGTCGAGAACTAGACCATCAGGTATGGGAAGTGACTACAAGACCAAACAGGAACGTGAAAGGGAACGGATCGGTTCCTTGTTTACCGATCCTCAAACAATGCAATCGGAGGTTACACAGACCGATCTGTCATATTTCGACCTTAACACGAGATTTCGAAATCTTGACGGAAAGGAAAAATTAACCGAAGAAAAAAAGAAAACATATCTGAAAACAAAAGAAACGATCGAATCGATCTGGCACCAAAAAACGTCAGATAAAGTCAAAAACCTTGCGTCGCAAGGGCATGGCTTAAATACGAGTGAGGGATACTACGCCTCATTTTCCTTAAAAGAGCTTGAAATTCTTCTTAAAAACAACGACAGAGGCGGTAATTCCGAGGAGTACAACGATGTAGTTACAGACCTCGAGCTTCTCAACAGTGTTAATGTGGTGGATGTCTACTCCACTTATTCTCTTCTGTCCAGACTGCAGGCAAGCTGTCAAAAATATACAAAAACCAGAAGAAGACCCTGGTCTACAAAAGGCAAGATCAGAAAAGCAATTATCGGACAACTTGAAAAAAAGATCACGACCGAAAAAGAAGAACACCATAGAAGGATTTTTGATAGTGTTGACCAGGCATGGGATACTTTTGTGACGGATAAATCAGTAGCTTCTGTTAACCGTGCGTGTAAAGAGCATTTTGAACTTATCAGCGCTTCTCTGCAAGATAAGATTACGCTTGACAGTACGGAAAAAAGAAAATACGACGTCAGAATGAGAGAGATCCTGACCGAGGTTGAAAAGCAGCCTGTGGACGCTGAACAGAACCCGACAAAAACAACCAGATTATTTAACGCTATAGGTTGGACATCGCGTAAGCCGCATATTGTCGATGAAGACGAATTCAATGAGGTCCTTGAACGCTCTGAGTATCCCAAAAAGCTTTATCACACTATAGCAGCTCCTAAATATGAACCGGAAAAAGGTGTCACGATGGGGAGGCAGCTTGCCGGTCTCTCTAACACACGTCATTACATGAGCCATGGTATTTATGGTAAAGGTACTTATATGACAATGCGAAAAAGCGACGACCCCGAAGATGATTTAGTTTCTTCGGAACACTGTTGGACTTATGGAAAAACCGAAGGATCGGTTCAGTTTACTTTGGCGTTAAACGAAAGAGCCAGAGTTATTTCAACAGGTGTTCTTGAAAAACAAGCAAACGATATAATCTCAAAACAGTTCCCGAAATTATATGACTGGATTAGAACATCGGAGCCTATGGCGGTCAAAATGCTTATCGGAAAACATTGGCAGAGTTCATTCGCTGCTTTTTTGGGCTATAACGTTATAACCGGAATGGGCACAATCTCTTCTAAGGGTGAACCGACATGTGATTATTTTGTGGCATGTGACAGAAGCGTACTTACGATTCTGGACGAAATGCAGAGAAGGATATCTGCCGATAATCCAATGACAACGACAGTTGGTCTTAAGTAGCATACCGGAAAGGAAAACATATGAGAGCATTATCAACGGGCGAAGAAAGGTTTATCAATGAATCAACCTCGGAATGGCAGATGATGATAAATCTGATTATCAGTCCTACAGAACTCCCGGACGCGACCAACGAAAGAATTCGCGGTTTGGATGAGTTATATAAGAAAGAATTCAGAGATTATTACATCGAAAACATAACCGAAGAAGGTCAGGTCGATGCTTCGCAGATACAATCCGATTTTGATGAAAAGTGGGTTTTGGAACACCCGGAATTCTCAGATCCCAAATTGTTGTTTGCTGAGTGTAATGACGATGATAAAAAGCGGATACTTTCCTATTTTGAGAGTCTAAAATAATCTCTAAATTGAACAACCCTATCAAATCGTAATATGTTATACAACAATCTGACATATTACGATTTGAAGGGTATTACGCTACCGGAGTAGCGGATTAACAGCCTATTCCTCGGTTGGAACGGTCAACCCGGAGATGTCTATCTCCGGAATGATATTGTCTGTCGCATCAAGTGATAAAAAGCTTGCCGCATATAAAGGCAAAGTGTCGAATCCGTTTCCTCCGCCGATATTGGTATCGGAAAGTTTGATTGCGGGATGAAACCCGTATTTTTTTGTGTTTGCAAGTACATATTTCATGCTCGTGGCACGATTATTTGTTGATTTACACTCGATTATCACGACATCTCCATCCCGTTCAGTCAAAAAATCAAGTTCGGGAGAACCGGTCGAAGCATGATAATAATACAAACCGATGTTTTGCTTGTAAAACGCGCAAGCCACCATGTTTTCGGCTATCGCACCTTTGTACGAGCTCAGATCGCCGGAAAGAACCGCTTTTGCGGTCCCATAATCAAGCTGGGATATCAACAGACCGGTATCGGCATAATAAACCTTAAATTCGGAGGGAATTTTAACCCCTCCCAAAGGGAAAGAGATCTCGGCGGTATTATATGCTCGGATTACCAGCCCAACATCTTCAAGGTATTGAAGTCCATCCGCTTTTTCGGGCGAATTCCCTTTAACGTTCACCTGGCTGTACTTAAATTTTTTATAATCCCTTGAAAGCTGCGAAGGCAAGGAATCAAGACATGCTTCCGCTCGAAGCTTTAATACTTCATTTATCTTATCTTGCCCATTTTTATCCTTGTATCGTCCGAAATCATCACGAATGGAGCTGACTATTCGTTGTTGAATGGTACGAACTTCATTAAGATCGTGTAGTTCAAAAAATGATTTCACAACCTCGGGCATACCTCCGACAACGATATATTGGAGGTATAAAGATCTGAATGCCTGATGTACAGCTTTTTCTATAGTTGTGAGATTCTTTACGGATTTTTCAACATAATCTATAATCTTTTGATCTATTCCGGCATTGATAAGAAACTCGCGAAACGAAAGCGGATGTAACGTCAATTGTTCTTCATATCCGACAGGAATCCCCCTCGGATATGGATCACGAAATCCTTTGACTCCCAAAAAACTGCCTGTAGCCAAAACATCAAATCTGCCATCTTGATCCCAGTATTTAAGAGAACTTCTGGCGTTCGGGCAGTCCTGTATTTCATCAAATATTATCAACGTTTTTTTTGGTACAAAACGTACTCCGGGAATCGTGGCTGTTATCGACATTATCATATCGTCCACAACAAAATTTCCTGAAAATGCATCATGAACCGCTGTGTTTTGACGCAAATCAAGGTAAACAGTATTTTCATAATATTCTTTGCCAAATTGTTTTACCAAAAAAGTCTTACCGGTTTGCCTCAATCCTTTTATTATCAACGGATGATGATCGCGGTTTTTCCAATTGATCAACTCGTTCCAAAGCTCTCGTTTCAGCATCTTGTCTCGCCTCCTCAAAGCAACATTACCATTTTTGATTTCTCTCCAAACACATGGTCACCAATTTGACTACTAAATACGATAGGTATTACAAACAAAAAACGATTGTCATACCCGATAATCCATCATTTACTTTATTATATTATATGTCGTTTTTGATTATTTTCAATAGATTCTATCGCGATATGTTGATATTATTCAATACAATTTTAGTCGTAATATAACATGAACAATCTTTATATTACGAAAGATTTTTCAAGACTTATTAGGTGAATTGTCATATAAAATGTAGTGTAAAATTAAGGTAAATTAATAAGAACAGGGTAACTTACCTGTTCTTATCTATAAAAATCAAGTAGGAGGCGGTGACTAGCCGCCGTCCTCTCACAGCACCGTACGTACCGTTCGGTATACGGCGCTTTCAATAGTTGACGTGCACAGACTGATAGGCTGTGGCTAAATCATAGAAGCCACTGTTTATCAGTCTTTC
>JAEEIH010000174.1 GCA_016281275.1 Lachnospiraceae bacterium
GAAAGACTGATAAACAGTGGCTTCTATGATTTAGCCACAGCCTATCAGTCTGTGCACGTCAACTATTGAAAGCGCCGTATACCGAACGGTACGTACGGTGCTGTGAGAGGACGGCGGCTAGTCACCGCCTCCTACTTGATTGCAGGATACCCCCCCGGGGGTAAGAAGCGCGAGCACTTCACTTGACTGAATATATATTAGAGTATATATTAATTATTGAAAGGCAGGTGATCATCATGATGACAGCAAAAATATTTGAAAACGGAGGCAGTCAGGCGGTGAGATTGCCCAAGGAATGTCGGTTTTCTTCGGATGAGGTCATGGTCAATAAGATTGGTGATGTTGTTGTGTTATTGCCCAAGACAGGTAAATGGGACTCATTTGTTCAAGCCATAGACATGTTCTCCGATGATTTTATGGAAAACGGAAGAGAACCGCAGGCCTTTCAGAAGAGAGACAGCTTATGAAATATATGCTCGATACAAATATATGCATTTACGCTATCAAACAAAAACCGGCTGAGGTAATCGCAGCTCTGCAAAAGATTGATCCCTGCGATGTGTGTGTTTCTTCGGTTACCTACGCTGATCTGGTTCATGGTGTTGAGAAAAGCAATGCGGTTGAGAAAAACAGACTGGCGCTGACATTGTTTCTGTCTAATATAGAGATAAAGAATTTTGATGCGGATGCGGCAGAGAAATACGGGAGGATACGTGCGGATCTTGAAAAAAGAGGAACGCCCATAGGACCGCTTGACATGATGATCGCCGGCCACGCCGCAGCGACCGATTGTGTGGTTGTAACAAACAATACTAAAGAGTTTTCAAGGGTGGAAGGACTTAAGATTGTTAATTGGGCCGAATAGACCGAATGGACAAAGAGGAGAAATGATTACATGAGTGTACGTATGTACGTTACCAGACACGGTGAGTCACTGTGGAATGTCGAAAAAAGGGTGCAGGGCATTACTGATACACCATTGACGGAAAAAGGAATAATGCAGGCTCACGAGCTCGCAAAAAGGATTAAAGACGGCAGTTACGGCATAGATGAGATTCTTTATTCGCCACTCAGCCGTGCTGCCGATACGGCGCGCATAATTTCTTGGACAACAGGGATCCCGATGAATGAGGACGTACGCCTTATCGAGCAGAATTTCGGAAAATACGAGGGACATGAGTGGGAGAAGAGCCCCGGGGAATTCAGGCAGGCCAAGATGCAGTTCGCGTGCGATTACAGCGGCGGGGAATCGATGCTTAAGCTCGGACAGAGGATCTACAATCTCGTCGATGATATAAAGGAACGCTCGCTGCGTGAAGGAAAGACATTTCTTCTTGTGACGCACGGCGGCGTTAATCGTATGATAAAATCATATTTTGTATCGGAGACGAATGAGGATTTCAGCGTTTCTTCGATTGAAAACTGTTCTTTGGTCGAATACATTTTCACATATGGTTTTTATGGCGCCCGGACGGCCGATATCAAAGATAAAAACGGACTGACCCCGCGAGATTATTATGAAATCCTTTCACGTATATGGTCCGCCGACACGTGTGCGCCCAGAATGAGAGCGGAGTGGAGCCCTCATAACAAAACGCTCGGTCAGTGCTCGATCACGGCGTTTCTGATGCAGGACATCTACGGCGGCAAAGTCCTCGGAGTTCCTCTTTCGGACGGGAATTATCACTGCTTCAACGAAGTGGACGGTTGTGTGTTCGATCTTACCAGTGAACAGTTCGGAGGCAGGAAGCTCGACTACAACAACTGCCCCGAACAGAAGAGGGAAGTACATTTTGCCAAAGAAGAGAAGAAAAAACGCTACGAATTGCTTCGTGCAAAGGTTAAATGTTGAAAAAAGCATTTTGATACGTAGTTATATATGATAAACTAATCAGTATTGTTTCTATGTTTGACAAACAGTGTGATACATTTAAGTATACCGGGGGTAAAAGATGAACAAAAAAGCTTTAATCATCGGTGGAGGTGCACTTGCGGTCGTTGCGATCGCTGTTGCGCTCATTTTCATTTTCACGGGTGGAAGCGACGAGTACCGCTCCATCAAGGTCTTCGAGCTGAACGGTAATTGTACCGTTTCCCGTAACGGCGACACTCTGAACGCCTTCAAGAACATGAGCCTTTCTTCGGGTGATTCCTTTGAGGTTCCCGGTGAGGGTTTCGCGCGTCTGATGCTCGATGATGATAAATTCGTGTATCTCGAAGCGGGCACGAAGATTGAGCTCACGGCAACCGGAACCGAGAAGGACAGCAAGACACGCGTGTTTATAGAGCGCGGCTCGATGATGACGGAGGTTAAAAGAAAGCTTTCCGCCACATCTTCTTATGACATTGTCACCCCGAACACGACCATGTCGATCCGCGGTACCAAGACTCTGACGCAGGTTGTCGAAGACGCTGTGACCGGTCACGTCCGGACAAGTAACGCCGTCCTCGAAGGACAGGTTAAGATAAAGGCAGTCAAGGTTAAGGCAGACGGAACTGTAGTTTCCGTTGAGAAGGATCTCGGTGCCGGCGAAGGAAACGCGTTCTCATCAAGCAAAGCAGAACTCGTTTCACAGGAAGAGATGAAGTCCATCGCCGATACAGGCTCGTCCGTGAGCGGTATCAAGGTTGAGATCGTGACCGAGGAAGAAGCGGAAGTTGTCTTCGATGTGGCAACCTTCGAGGAATCCTTCCTTGAGAACATTA
>JAEEIH010000175.1 GCA_016281275.1 Lachnospiraceae bacterium
CGGTGATTCAAACTGAACAACATAGACATTGTCGCTGCCTTTTATCGCATCGGTGGGATTAAACGAGTCGAGCGCGATCTTTCCCGTTTTGCTTTTTATAAGAAGTCTGGCCGTAGCGAATCTGTCGTTTGCTGCCACCCCCGTTCCGGCTTTGACCGGATTGCTCTTGACGAGCCCCGCAACCTCGCCGGCGAAAGAATCAAAGGTATCAAAGCTTCTTACGACGGTTTTTTGCTTTTCTGTCTTTGCTATGACTTTGATCTTGCATTTATATGTTTTTGAACCAACCTTCGCCGTCACATAGGAAGTTCCGGCTTTTTTACCCTTCACCTTAACAGAATTACGGGTCGTTTTGACCTTTTTCAGTATTTTGGTTTTTGAGACAGCCCACTCAGCTGTCTTCTTTTCCGAGAGCCCATTCAATTTTACGGTATATTTTTCCCCAACTTCGATCGTGACCTTCTTGGCGCTGATCTTAGCCTTCGCTTCTCCGGGAACGGCTTCGAACATTAAAAGAAGGAGCGACATTATTATAATAATGGCGCCCGTTCTTCTGAGCATCCTTACCACAGCTTTCATATCTCTATTCTCCTCTTTGGAAACGATTTATCGTTTCCGATTCATTGCCAAAAACATAACTACGTACCGGATTCCTCTTTGGAAACGATTTATCGTTTCCGATTTATTGCCTCCGCCATTCCCGAAGGGAATGCATCAGGCCTTTAGGCCCAAAACATATGTACTATACCTCATTATACTTTCTTTAAAACGAGAAGTACAGAAAAATAACCCCGGGAGTACACGATCCCGGGGTCGATTATGTTATGTTCCGCCATCTGTCATCGCCACACAATTCACTGTTTCAGCGCCTATTCTGACTTGTTCGGGTTTTCCTTTATGATTCTCTTGCTGCTCATGAACGTGATCAGGAAGTAGCCTCCATAGATGAGCAGGAGTACCGCCGACGTGACGGCGATCGACT
This sequence comes from Lachnospiraceae bacterium, assembly GCA_016281275.1. Lineage (GTDB taxonomy): Bacteria > Bacillota > Clostridia > Lachnospirales > Lachnospiraceae > RUG11977. The sequence continues at coordinate 983 of JAEEIH010000175.1, forward strand.
TCCATAGATCCTCCGTTCCGAAAGATTCGAGAACAAAGGTCGCAAATTTCATTCCGAAGAGCGAATGCACGATCGCGAGCACGAGCGGCATGAGGAAGAAGATCCCTGTCTGCTTGAGGAGTGAGAACGTAATATCCTTCTCTTCCGCTCCGATCTTTCTGAGCATTTCATACCTCGTGATACTGTCAACGGCTCCCGACAGCTCCTTAAGGGCGAGCAACGCACCGCAAGCGATAAGAAAAACAATTCCGATGTAGAGCCCGAGGAATGTTATGATCGCGCTCATACCCACAGTCCCTGTGAGCAATTCACTCTTTCCGAACGCCCACAGATTTACACCGATCGATGCGCCCTCATTCTCACGTGCGAGCTTAACTGCCCAAGTATTGATCGCATCCTTTACTTCGCCGATGATCTTTCCCTCAACCCTCGATCTTTCGGCCTTGTCGGTGATCCCATGCGTTCCGACGAGGTTGTCGCTGTTGTTTTTTTGACCCTCCACCACGCTATCCGGCACGATGATGATACCGAGATTTAAGTATTCGACAGCCAGCCCTACAAATCCGTTTATACACTTGTCATATTTTGACTTCAGTCTCGTGCCGAAAACCGTGAGGTCCGGCTTATCCGCGAGTATCTCGTCACGCAGTTCAAGCATCTGCGGGAAATTACAGACGACCGCATATTCGTTATCACCGAGTTCAAGCTCGTCCTTGCCGTAAAGCCTCATAACTGCGTTATATTCACCGATTCCCATCACGTTCTCGGCCGTGTCGTAGAAGATCCTGTTGTTACGGTTCTTGACATCCTCGTATCTGTCCCCGAAAAAGTCAGCCATGGTCAGCGCTTCGTCATTATACTGTCTGTAACGAACGCACTCCTTAAGTTCTGCCCCCGGATCGATACCGGCCTCCCCGAAGAACAGATCAAGGTCATCACAATAAATCTCGTCTCCGATGCATATGTTCTCAAGCGTGACTTCCACATCCGCGGGGCAAAGCTCCGTCGCGTTCTTGTTCATCGCATTCCTGATTGAGAACGAGGATGTGAGTGCGCAGATCGTGAGAAAAAGCATGAGGCAGATCACGGTCATCGAGAACACCATCGTGTTGACCCTGCAGCTGATCTGACGGAAGGTGAAAGTGTTGAGGCCCTTGTGGTAGAGCTTCTTTACGGACATGAGGATCCTGAGGATCAGACCCGATATCGACCAGAAGATCAGAAATGTAGATACGATTCCCATACAGATGTAGAGAATGAGTCTTTCCCGCGAGAGCGTGTCGTCGGGCCATCCGACCTTTTTATAAGCATATCCGAGCATTACCGCTGCCACTATGAAAACGATCACGCAGAGCACGGGGTTCCTGAGTCTGACCTTCTCGGATTTCCGGCCGCTCTGTATAAGGTCGATGAGCTTCATCCTTGTCACGGCTGCGCTGTTAAAGATCATCACCGCGACATACATGACTGCAAAGAAAAGTATGGTCATCAGGATAGCATCGAACGACACCGAGAAGCGGTAGTTCGTCATGTCGGCTTCAAAGAGATTGGTCACAACCGCACTCATAAGCTGTGAGATCCCGATCCCGACAGGGAGACCGACAGCAAGTGAGCCGATACCGATCATCATCGTCTCGATAAGAAGTATCGCCGAGATCCTGCGTTTGCTCATTCCAAGCATCATGTAAAGTGCAAACTCGCTACTCCTGCGCTTCATGAGGAAGCGACTTGCGTAGATGATCAGGAATGCGAGAACAAAGGCTACGAAGACGCTGGTGCCCTCAAGTACGGTCGAGAGGAGTTTAACGATCTCGTTCGCACTTTCGTCCACGAGCACTGTCGCTGCCTGTCCGCCGATGGCGTTAAATACATAGAATACCGAAACGCCGATTATAAGCGTAAAGAAATAGATCGCATAATCGCGCAGGCTTCTGCGGATATTGCGAAGAGGTATCTTAAAGAGCATCGCTGACATCACCCCCTCTTTGCATCCGGCCTTGTGACGGATGCGTTTCCTCGCCCAAAACTACACCGGAGATGTCTGCCCCTCTTTGCATCCGGCCTTGTGACGGATGCGTTTCCTCGCCCAAAACTACACTGGAGATGTCTGCCCCTCTTTGCATCCGGCCTTGTGACGGATGCGTTTCCTCGCCCAAAACTACACTGGAAATGTCTGCCCCTAAAAGAGTTACGACATCGATGATCTTGTCGAAGAACTGTTTTCTGGTATCATTGCCGCGATTGATCTCATCAAAGATCTTGCCGTCCTTGAGGAAGATCACGCGCCTTGCATAGCTTGCGGAAAAGCTGTCATGTGTTACCATCATGATGGTCGCACCAAACTCCCTGTTGAGGTAGTTAAAGCGCTCGAGAAGCATCTTTGAAGATTTCGAATCAAGCGCACCCGTGGGCTCATCTGCAAGTACGAGCTTCGGATCGGTGATTATGGCGCGTGCCGAAGCCACTCTCTGCTTCTCGCCTCCCGACATCTGGTAAGGATATTTGGCGAGAACGTCTGTGATACCGAGCTGCCCGGCAACCTCTTTGATCCTCTCGTCCATCGCGCTGACGGACCTTTTCTGGATTGAAAGTGCGAGAGAAATATTCTCGTAACCCGTAAGTGTGTCAAGAAGGTTAAAGTCCTGGAAGATGAACCCGAGCTTCTCACGTCTAAACCTATTGAGCGCCTTGCCCTTGAGAGCGGTCACGTCCTGTCCTTCGAGATAAATATGACCTGCTGTCACGCGGTCAATGGTAGATATGCAGTTGAGAAGTGTTGTTTTTCCGCTTCCGGAAGCGCCCATGATCGCCACAAACTCTCCCTCGTCGACGCTAAAGGATATATCATCGATAGCCTTGGTAAGGCTTGATTTATTCCCGTAATATTTTTCAATCTGCTGTACCTTAAGTAATTCCATAAAAGTTTTGTTGCTCCTTTCGTCTTTCTGCCCTACACTTTATCGAAATTGCTCAGGTCTGTCGTTTTTTTAATCTTACGTAATCTTACAATTATGTAACTTTCGATGCGTCAGGTTACAGATTGCATTAACTATGCGTTTCCGGCAGATCTCGTAACGGTCGTACGGCTTTACTGCGGATTATAGAAGTCGTTCTTGTTAAAAATCAACATCACTTCGGTATATGCGCCTTCCTTCGATTCGATACTTATCCCATGTCCGAGACGGTCGCAAAGATTCTTTACGATATAAAGACCCATACCCGTAGACTTCGAATCTCTTCTCCCGTTGGCACCTGTGAAGGACTTCTCAAATACGTACGGCAGATCGGCTGCAGGGATACCAATACCATTGTCGCGGAAGCGAAGGATGGTCTCTATGTCGGTTTCTTCGGCGCCGACGCCTATGACAAGCGATCTTTCCGGTGAATAATACTTGATACTGTTGGCCATGAGCTGACCAAGGATGAACTCAAGCCACTTTCCGTCCGTCAAGACAGATACGTCGAGCCCCTTCGTTTCAATCCTCGCGTCTATCATCTGAAGAGCCTCGCGGTTCTTCACCGCAATATTTCCGAAAGTTTTTCTGAGCGAAGTCTCCTTGATCACATAATCACGCTCCGCGTTCTCGCTGCGAGCGTAATAAAGCACGTTCTCGATATAGTCATCGATCCTGCCGAGCTGCACGACCATCTTGTTCTCAATCTCCGGGCTCTGACGGCACATGAGCCTCATGCTCGAGAGCGGAAGCTTTGCCTCGTGGACCCAGAGCTCGATATATTCCCTGAATTCCTTGTTTTGACGCCTGTACGCAGCCACGTTTTCCGCCATCGACTTATCGCACTCGACAAGCGTATCGGCAAGGATATTTCCTTCCAGAAATCCCGGATCATCAATCATTTCCGAGATAAGATACTTCCTGTCGAGTTCCCCGAGCGCCTTTTTCAGCCTGTTATAGAACTTCTTTTTGCGAAGGAATTCCCACATTTCGAAAACGATCACAGACATAACGAGTACCACCGTTACGGCAAGAACAGCCTGAAACGGTACGTCAAACGCAGTTAAAAAGATAACGATCACACCAAGTGCGACCGTTCTGATCACGATGCCCGGTATCCGGTCTTTTATGAAAGCTGTAAAGCTCATTTTTCCTACCTGTTTTCCTCTCTTCCGTAGCCCTGTCATGTATGAACGATTCTGCTTATCCCGTTTGATCACAGTCATTGTGTAAGGATCATGCTTGCCGTTTCACTTAAGTACATAGCCTTGTTTCTTCCTTGTTTCAATAGCATCCTCTGCTCCGAGCTCAGCGAGCTTGTTGCGCAGTCGGCTGATGTTCACCGAAAGAGCATTGTCATTGATGTACTCCTCGTTGTCCCAAAGCGCGGTCATAAGGTCATCGCGCGATACGATTTCGCCTTGCCTGTCGAAAAGTACCTGAAATATGATCATCTCGTTCTTCGTGAGGACCTGCTCCCGCCCGTCTCGCGCAAGGCTGCCCTTTAAGAAGCTCACCTTGATGTCTTTATACATTTCAGTCTGAACATTTTTTGCAGTCCTCTTTAGGACTGCCGAAATCCGAAGAAGAAGGATTGTCGGATTGTATGGCTTTGTAATGTAGTCGTCTGCGCCGTAGCTCATCGAAAGCACCTGGTCCATGTCCTCGGTACGGCTCGTGAGCATGATGACGGGCGTATCCTTTACCTTACGGTATTTTTGCAGCAGCGCTTCGCCATTCTCGACGGGCAGGCTGATATCGAGTAATATAAGGTCGGCATCCGATGTCTCCATCTGCGCATAAGCGTCAGCAAAGTCACAGATGCCCTCAACCGCATATCCCGATTTTTCAAGCAGATTTGACAGTTCGCCGCGCATCGTCCTGTCGTCTTCAACTATAAGTATTTTATTCACAGACAGTCCCCTCCTATCTACTTTCTCCGTTCTTTGCCTGTTGTTTTGCAGCAATCACTCTTATCCTCATACATCTTCTCTTTGGCAGTCTTAAAGGCATTCGTGACGTTTTCACCGATTCCGATTTCATGCCACGTTCGCTCTCCATGCTTTTTCAACCCGGCAACACGTTTTCTTTTCACGTAATACGTTCCTTCTTAAAAGCTTCCTCGAAATATTTGTCAACTTACCGCGTAAAAGAGGTAGCGCGGTCACGTTAAGTAAATCGGAGAGCTTATATTTTGGATCAGATCTACTACCTGCTGTCGGTTTTTTAGAGCGGTTCCGGCACCGACATCCGTTGTGCAGATCGCTCCGCAAGCGTTACCGAATATCAGGGCTTCTTCGACGGTTGCACCGTGAAGAATCTCCGAAGCAAAACCTGCGATCAGGTTGTCTCCCGCGCCGGTTGCGTCAACCGCAACTATATCACACGCAGGTATCAACATCTTCTTTTCGGAATTCTTAAAAAAACATCCTCTTGCCCCAAGCTTTATAATGACATTTCTGACGCCGTATCCGAGGAATACATCAGCCATTTCTTCGGGGTTTTCTTTCCCCGTATAGTATTTTGCCTCGTCCTCATTGGGAGTGATGTAGTCTATGAACGGCAGAGCGTATTTCAGGTCCTCCGTTTTGAGAAAACTAAAGTTGGGCAGCTTTGTGTCGGCAAACACCGTCTCTCCTGCCTTCTTGGCAAGTGTCAGAATTGACTGAATAATCTCCGGATCGTCAAAGGGCGCCCTAAAGAGCGAGCCCAATATGAGCGCCTTGGCATTCATAAAGCTTTCGGCATGCTTCTCGGGATGAAAATTATAACGATGAGATTCGTTTGTTATCGACTTTCTTGACCCGTCCTCATTTACAAACATTGTTGTAACGGGCGTCGGGTGCTCTTCCGACCTGATAATGAGGTTCGTATCGACTCCGCATCTCTGCAGGGCAGACACGATCATGTCTCCCGCGCTGTCATTTCCGAGTGAACAAAGGATTCCCGTGCGCATCCCGAGCTTTGCCGCTGCGATGCTGACGTTGACGGCCTCGCCACCGATATTGAGCGAACCCGATTTTGC
>JAEEIH010000176.1 GCA_016281275.1 Lachnospiraceae bacterium
AAGGGTAATTACACGGACCGTTCCGAGGTGAAGATCGGATTTATTTATGATAATGCTGCGCTTGACAGATTCCTTCGAGGGAACAAAAGTGAGGAGAACGATGAATTATTGAAGAATTGCCTCTTTAGGGAAAGCCTTGACATAGAGGATTCCGACAAGGAAATGTTCTTTGAGATGTCCAAGGATAAAGAAGCATTAACCGCACTTGTAAAAAAGATGTTCCGTCCCAATCTGATGATCGACAGGATAAAAGGAGAGATTTCAGATGTCAGAGTCATCCCCGAAAGCGGTATCCTTGTGACGTTTCATGTGGGTCACGATGTTGAAGCGACAGAACACTACATAAAGATCGTATTCCACATTCCCAAAAGGTGGAATTCGGAGGTTGAAGTGGCGCTTGTTGAACCTACCAAGGGTCCCAGGATTTCCATGAGCTACAACGAGGATGCCATGGATGTTGAAATGTATTCGTTCTTAAACAAGGGAGAATCCTCGGCGTATGAAAACACATCGGAGACCGAAAACGGTGTTTACAGCATTACGCTTGGAGAAGAATGGGTATTTCCGATCAGCGGTGTGATCTTTTCGGTGAAACGGGACAGAAGATTTTACGAATTGATCACGCAAAGGATCCCGCGCATAACCCCGTAATAGCGGTGCATGCGTTCGTCTGTAAGCGAACAGAACGCACGATAATCGTCCTTAAGGATAAAAGAGCGAAGCTCGGATGCGCTGATTGGGATTTCGGCGCGATCGAGCTTTACAAGGGAAAGATCCGGCTTATCGGGGAACCAAAGGTGGTATTTTCTTTCGTTGCCGCAAACGATCGCGCAAATGTCTTCACCGATGGCTTCGCGACCCGTCTTGAGCAGATAATCGCCCCATGCGCTCACATCGCCGACACCGATATCGGGAAGAGGGGCGATCGTTATCCTGTCACCGTATAGTTCGCGGATCATGGATTCGCGCAGTTCGTACGTGAAAGGATTGCGCACGGTCCCGGATTTGTTGCTCGAACCTACAAAAACAAGAACCTTGCGGCAGTTTTTGAGAGCTGTGTCTATGAGAGCCTGATGACCCTTATGAAGTCCCTGAAAACGACCAAGGACGAGTCCGTTGTCATACATATGCGTTATGTCCTGATTGAGCTTAATAATCCTTTGCCTGAGCTTCGCGGGCAAGTCTGAATGCAACCGATTCCCTTAAATGCTTTAAGTACACATCATCGTCGCACATTGCCTTGCCGTCGCTGTCCGAAAGCTTTGCGACGGGACGACCGTTGACGTATTGAAGCTTAATGATGATATTAAGCGGCTCAGCGGGAGTGTCGTTTGAAATAAAGGTTCCGATACCGAACGCAACCTTTGCTTTGTCTTTGAAATAGTCGTAGAGAGTTTGCGCCGTATTGAAATCAAGGCTGTCGGAGAAGAGAAGAGTTTTGGTCTTCGGATCGACACCGTAGCTTTTGTAGTGAGCGATGAGCTTCTCGCCCCAGACATAAGGATCGCCCGAATCATGACGCACACCGGTATAGTTATTGACCATGCTTCTGTTGAAATCCTTGAGGAAAAGATCTGTCGTTATGGTGTCCGTCAAGGCGGTGCCGTTATCTCCCTGGTATTCCTCGTACCAGTCCTTCATTGCATAGTGATTCGTGTATGCGAGAGGGATCGAATCGATTCCCTGATACATCTGGACATATTCGTGTGCGTAGGTTCCGATCGGGGTAAGGTTGTATTTCCATGCGAAATAAACATTTGATGTGCCGACCATGTTCTGAGTTTTCTGGGAGAGCTCGCGGATCGCGTATTCCTCAAATTCGGTCGAAAGTCTTCTTCGTGCGCCGAATTCGGCAAAGCGGAATGTGTAAATTCCGTTCCTGAAGCTTTCGATTTTTCCGGCAAGCTTTTCCTTTGCGCCTTCGAGAAGCTCATCATAATCATATTTCATACGGAAATATGTCTCGTTGATGATCTCGAGCAGATAGATCTCGAACTGCATGGCAGAAAAGAGGGGACCCTTTATGATGACGGAAAGCTCGCCGTCTTTGCTGAGGGAGGTGGTAACGTAGTCTCTTATGGGGTGCCAAAGCCTCAAAAATTCAACGTAATCATCCTTGATGAAGCGGATGCTCCTGAGATATCCGAGCTCCTCCGGCGTGAGTCGAAGGGAGCACAGATGATCGATCTGCGCATTTATCTCGTCGAGCATTTCCTGAGTAAACACAATACCGTTGTTACGGCACTTGAAGTGATATTCCCCGACAAGGCTTGTGTGCTTGTGAAAAATGACCTGATTCATATTGAATTTGTAGAGGTCTGTGTCAAGAAGCGAGAATATCATCGGCTTGAATTTCATTTCGATATTTCTCCTTTTCATATATGGTGGCGAACAGTCTTACCCGAACGCCCGCTGTTGATGGTTTCCGTATCAGGCATGTCACTTTATCCGGTACAGACCGGGATCGTATGCCGGCATAAGCTCGATCTTGTGAAGATTGGCAACATGCTTTCTGTCTATGATCGCTTTTGTTTCGGGGTCGTCAATTTCACCTGTGCGGATATATCTGTCGAGTACCGCGTATGTGAATCCCATGCGTTCTTCGTCACTTTGACCGCTCATCCCGTCCTCGGGAACCTTTTCGACGAACATATCGGGAAGATTAAGCTCACGACCTATCATACGTACTTCTGTTTTTGTAAATCCGGAGAGTACGGAGAAATCACCGGCGCTGTCGCCGAACTTTGTGGAATAACCGATGTAGTCCTCGGAAAGGTTGCAGGTGTTGACGACTCTGCCGCCGTAAAGAGCACACACTCCGTACAATGTGGTCATTCTGAGGCGGGCGGGAGTGTTCGTCCTGTAGACATCGGAGTCGAGAGGGTTAGTGGCGAGGCTTTCTCCGATAACCGAAGTGATCGCCTTCATGGCGCTTTCGATATTGACAACATGATACTTGATTCCCAGGTGTTCGACGAGCTTATGACTCACATCGATGTCGTGCTGGTTGCCGCAGGGCATAAGCACACCTATAACGCGTTCCTTACCCAGTGCTTTAACAAGAAGTGCTGCGGTCACAGAAGAATCTGTTCCGCCCGAAATACCGATGATCGCTTTGGCGTCGGAACCGAAAGAAAAATAGTCCCGAATCCATTTGACGATCCCGTCTGACATTTTGTCCATAAACGTTCTCTTTTCGAATTTTTTATCTCGTGGGATGCATACAAGGAAAGACCGGATGTCCTGTCTTCCCTCATAAAAGTTATATACTTATGTAAAATTATATTCCCCATGGAAAAAATATGCAAGTCCGTGCCTTTTGTTTGTGTTAAGAGCAGTTATGTAGTAAAATCGTATTGAGTGGGGATAAAGCCGTATGGATGAAGGTGGATTGATGCGTATAATTCTTAAGGGTGAGTTAACCCCTTTTCAGCTGTATTTTTGCGTATCGTCGGATTAACGGAAAATCGGAGTGATTATGGTTGAATATGAACTGATTGGGACAGAAAAGGCCGGGGAAGTGATTGCGGTCGAAGACGGCAGAAAGGTCGGAAGCCTTTCGTTTGAGGTTTACGACGATGTCTGTATTATTTCATTTATCCATGTTGATGCCTCTGTTCGCAGACGCGGGATCGGCACTATGCTGATGTTAAAGATGTATAATGCATTGTTCCTTGACGATGAAACGGAAGAGGTTTCTGTAATTCTGCCTCATGAGGATGAGGCTCTTGAAGCTTTTCTTGGGAAAATGGCGTTTGAAAGGGATCACTCCTTTGCGGATTGCTATTCCTTTATACTCAGTGATGTGCTGGAAAGTCCTCTGATAAAAAGGATTGAAGATCTTCCACGGGAAAAAGCACTTCCAATAAAAGAAATCCGTTCTCCGGGAGTTATTTCATCTCTCAAAGAAGCACTTGAGCAATCCGGCTTTGAGTGCGACATCAGGCGTCTGTATTCTGAATTCGACTCCGAATGCAGCATGGTCTTTTTGAAAGACGGGAGAGTTTGCGGATTTACGATCATCAATCCCGTGATTGAAAA
>JAEEIH010000177.1 GCA_016281275.1 Lachnospiraceae bacterium
CCCTTTGATCCATCAATGACCATGACGGCCGAATCGGCCGCCATGAGTGTTCGATAAGTATCCTCGGAGAAATCCTGATGTCCCGGTGTATCAAGGATGTTGATACAGAATCCGTCGTAGTCGAACTGCATGACGGACGACGTTACCGAAATACCTCTTTCTTTCTCGATCTCCATCCAGTCAGAAACTGCATGTCTGGCTGTTTTTTTCGCTTTTACGGAGCCTGCCAGATTAATGGCTCCGCCGTACAGCAGGAGTTTCTCGGTGCGTGTCGTCTTTGCTGCGTCCGGGTGTGAGATTATCGCAAAGGTTCTTCTCCTTTTGATCTCATCGACTGTGTTGTTCATTACTTAAAAACCTCTTACTGATTTATTACCCTCTTTGACCGGGCGAACCGCTCACCGTCCAATGATGTGGACTACGCGCTTCGCGTCGCATTCTTTCCTTCTTTCCGGTCAGTCTTCCTTGACGGGTTCCTCGGGAACATCTGAAGTACAATGAGGGCACTTCGTTGCTTTGATCGGAATCTCGCTCAGGCAGTAAGGGCACTTCTTTGTGGTGGGCTCGGGAGCCGGCTCACCCTTCTTCTTAACAAGGCCCTTGCTGATATCGTTCATCTTGTTCATTGCCTTGACAATGAGGAAGACAACGATCGCCATGATAAGGAAGTGGATCACGGCAGTAATAAAGTTGCCGTAATTAAGTGTCGAAAGTCCAAGCTCTTTGGCTTCGGCAAGCGTCGCGGGCTTCGGAAGATTACCGGGATTGCTCAAAACAACATACATGTTCGAGAAATCGGTATCACCGATGATAAGGCTCACAACAGGCATGAAAATGTCGTTAACGAGTGACGTTACGATGCTGTTGAATGCGGCGCCGATGATCATGCCGACTGCAAGATCGATCATGTTGCCGCGAGTGATGAATTTTTTGAATTCTTTGATCATAATCCGCGTCCTTTCTTAGTTTTCCCCCTTAAGAACTGCTGAGAGGTCGGTTTTCCCTAGAGTGATTATAAGCGTTAATGCTCTTTTTTTCAATAAGAAAAGAAGAGCCGCACCCGAGGTGCAGCCCTGTTCCCCAATCACGATCTAATTATATGAATCTGTTCGCTCCGTCCTTTCCCGATTTCTCCGGTCCGGTTCCGGCAGCGTTCACAAAATCAAGCTCTTTATCCGACAGTTCCCTTTCTAACGACAGCGTTTTTACCTCTCCCCCCGAAAAAAGCTTGTCGCGCAAAGCTTCCCTGAAATTGGTCTCCTTGGAGAAATCCGTTTTGCTGAAAATTTGTTCAAGATCAGTCATGTGCGACTCCTTTCCCGCATTTAAACCGACACATACCGGTACACGATCGTTTCGCTTCATCACGATGCTTATCAGACACATCATGTCAGCAATTCGCGTAATAATTTTTTGTCCGAAAGACCTTCAAGCTTCTTAAGAAGTCGCCTGAATCTCTCACAGACAGCTTTGGAGGATATTCCGAGTTTGTCGGCTATCTCAGGATTTTTTAAGTCCATAAAGTAACGCATACTGATGAGCTCGCGTTCCTCATCGGAAAGAAGCGCCAACAATCTGTGTGCTTCTTTGTTTATGTCATCTTTCTCAATGTTGTAGTCATCCTCAACAGGGAAATCTTTCATGTCGTCATCCGGCATGAGTACACTGCGCGTGCGTGCGCTCGAGCGATAATAATCAATCAACCTGTTTCTGGCGATCGTACAGATCCACGTTTTCTCCGATGCCTTGGTCGGATCGAATTTCTTAAAGTTTTCCATGGCCCGAAAGAAAACATCACTCACCAGGTCTTCCGTCTCAGTTCTGTTGAGAGTTCTTGCGTAAATAATGTTGTATACATACGAAAAGTACTCATTATATACCTGCTCGAACGTCACCGTTACTTCCTCCTACACCCAAAGATACGATCCACAATCTGTAAATCCACGCGAAACACGACAGATTGTCTCCCTCTTGTGATTATCGCATTTGATGGGTGATGTGTCAATTGTTTCCATGTCAAGTTAGCCAATTGTTTACTCTATCAGAAAAGAAGAAAAAGTTGAAAAACTCTTCTTTTCTGCTATTCTTATAATATATAAGACAAAGAGATGATGTAGCTGTTTACAGGTACGATCATCGGTTTTTTGTAGAAACTCTCATGGCACATTTTGGGACGCCACGGTTTGCGTGTTATATTACAGTCTTGAGGAGGCAACGACGTGGGAATATATCTGAATCCGGAAAATGAAAACTTCAGAAGAACCCTTGCGGCAGACATTTATGTCGATAAAACCGGTATGATTGCGGAGATAAACAAGTTTATCGATAAAGGAAACAACTATGTCTGCATTTCCCGTCCCCGCCGCTTTGGAAAGACCATAGCCGGAAACATGCTCTCTGCTTATTACTCAAAAGGGTGTGATTCAAGGGAGCTTTTCGCACCTTTTAAGATCGCAAAGGATCCCTGCTTTGAGGGACGACTCAATAAGCTTAATGTCATAAAGATCGACATGAACAGCGAGTATCAGAATACAGTTGATAAGAACAGACTGATAAAGCGGATCACCAGAGAGATCAAGGCAGAGATGATAAAGGAGTTCCCCGGTTCGGGAATTCTTGAAGATGATTCACTCGGGCAGAGTATTTTGCGTGTGTATTCCGCTATCGGCGAAACGTTCATAATCATCATGGATGAGTACGATGTCCTTGTCAGAGAAAACGTTCCGGAAAGCTTGTTTGCAGAGTACCTGTCTTTTCTCAACGGACTCTTTAAAAGCGACACCTTAAGGCCGGCTATATCTCTTGCTTACCTTACGGGTATTTTCCCTATTGTGCGTGACAAGATACAGTCGAAACTCAATAATTTTTATGAATACACAATTCTGGATGCGGAAGAACTTGCTGAATATATCGGTTTTACCGGAGATGAGGTAAAAGAGCTCTGCGAAAAGCGCGGAGTTAATTATGATGAATGTCAGATGTGGTATGACGGATACAAGCAACACGGCTTTGAGATATATAATCCCGAATCGGTTGTAAAATGCGTAAACAAGAATGAATTCGGCAACTTTTGGGGAAAGACATCGCGCTTTGATGTCATTTCCGATCGACTTGATGAGAACTATGAAGGAACAAAGGAAGATGTTATCAAGATGATCAGTGGAGAAGACATAACGGTCGATCCCGATCTGTTTATGAATACGGTGACCGGTTTCAAAACTAAAGATGAGGTATTTACGTACCTTATTCATCTCGGATATCTGGCTTACGACCGGAAAACCGGGACATGCCGAATACCGAACAAAGAGATCCGCAACGAATGGCTCAGGGCGATAAAGGTTGCGAAGGACTATGGCGTAACAAACAGGATCATCATGGATTCAAGGGAGCTTCTTACAGCTACAATAGACGGTGATGAAGAAATGGTTGCACGCGCACTTGACCTCAGCCATATAAACGTTACGAGCAACCGCAACTACAACAATGAGGACGCTTTGCAGAGCGCTATCTACCTGGCATATATCTACGCACTCAACGAATACACTGTCATCAAGGAAATGACGACCGGCAAGGGCTTTGCAGATGTTGTGTTTATTCCTTTCAAAGAGAACCGTCCCGCGATGATCATTGAACTCAAGCGCAACTCATGTACTGAAAGCGCCATAGACCAGATAAAAGAAAAGAAGTACTTCTCATCGCTCGAACACTACAAGGGAAATCTTCTGTTTGTGGGTATCAACTATGACGAAAAGGAAAAGACACACACGTGTAAGATAGAAAAGTTTGATATAGGGTGATTATGAAGAAAGGGCAATCTCTAGAAACAAACCCTTGATTTTCTGCTTGATTTGCCTTACGATGCTCTTATAAAACATCATATATATTGGGCTGGTCTTTAGACCCAGGTCCATCATGGGCGGGGAAGTTCCCCGCCTTTTTACGATTGAATTAGTGGAGTCCTTCCTATTAGCAGTTGAAGCACCATTTTACAGCAATTCAATCTCGTCCCGAAATATGCTAATTTCTTGTTCACGATTTGTATTGTGATAATATAGAATAAGATGCACCATAAAACGTTTGATTCAATATGTAAATCTTGTATGATGGGTATACGCAAAGTCCCTTCATTCCTCCGGCGAAGGTGCCGTATATATAAATATAGTCACATGGGACGAGTAGGGCAAATCCCCCCCGGCTAGGCCGGGGGTCTTTCATATGGCTTAAATAGTCGGGAAAAGGATTCCAAACGTTCCTTTTGATGCCATATAGGCGATCTCGAGCTTATATGGAGTCATCGGTGTTCGTGAGCTTTCCAGCTCAGATCGATAGAAGGCTCGTCTAGCAATCATCTCTTCCTTGCCAAAACCAATTAAGTGCACATAGTACTTCCTCGGTTCAGGCATATTGTTTGAGTCTATAAATTGCTCGGGCCAAATTTTCTCAACCGGTAGATCACTAAATTCGCTGAATATAGCGGTAACCAGTTCTTCGAAATACTTTTCGTATTTCTTTCTCTCGTCTTCCACCTTTGCGGCAAGCTCTGTATAGCTCTTTTGCAGGGCGCTTTGGTTCATATCATGAAAACCGTAGTCCCTCATAAGCACCTGGCGAGCTGTTTCTAGCTCGATTTTTTGAGCTAGGCTAGCATTATGGAAGAAACTCCTATCTTGCCTAAGAATTCTGCACTTGTCCTCATCTTCAAGTAGTTTCTGATATCTATCAGCTACTGAGAGGACAGTACAAAACAACTGGTTAAAGTTCATATAATCACCCCCTTTCGTCTGCCGGGATGATTATATTATATCATATAGAAGTTTTGAGTGAAGTGCAGTAAAGTATCTGTTTACTACTTCACTGTTTTACTATTTCGACAGTTTTACTTTTCCCCTGTTTGATGTATACAAATTAGCCGGCGAACTCTCTATCTCTAATAAGTAACCACTTTCCACCAGCCTACCTATAACTTTACTTCTGAAAAATGTTGAAGGTGTAACGCCCACATAGGTTGCTAATTCTTTTACGGTATGCTTATCGTTATAGCAGTATGAAAGGATTTTCAGATCATTCTTCCCTTCCGGCGGTTCTTCTATGTAAACATTTGGTGCTTCAGTTGTTATATCTATTACTCCTTTTTCATACGTCAAATCCGGAAGGGTCAGTGTAAATGAATATGAGTCTGCAGTGATAAACGGTGCAAATGCATCTCCTGCCCCTTTATAATCTTCTTCTATATAATCAAACCCGGACCCTTTGTTCTCCATGTACTTACACATCTCAAGAATGTTGCATATAATCTCATTCCTTCTTCGAGGAATGATCGATGCTATATTTTTTTCTTTATATAAATTTCTTACTCCAAGAAGTGCTCCGGGTGACGTTATCTCAAGACGATCCGGAAAAATGTTTATTTCCACCTGCGTACCAAACATGTAATAGTTTCTGTGAGCAACGGCATTTACCACACCCTCCGTCACAGCACGCAAGGGATATGATACATACGGCACCGTCCGGGTTTCTGTTTTTTTGAAACCGTTGGCGGAATGCGTTGTTATAAAGATTATTGTCTTCTCTAAAACAGACAATAGATCTCCGGTGTATTCTTCCGACGCCATAACTATGGAACCGCCTTTTGTTAATTCGGGCCATACGGTTGCTACGACCTTCGTTCTTGATCCGTCATAATCATCCGCAAACAATTCCATCCCCTTGGTAACATGCTTATCATCTGTAATTGCACCTCTGGAAATCAATTCTTTAACAGATATTTTTGATTTTCTTTCTTCAGTGACCAGATGAAGCTTTTTATACTCTTTTTCGTCATATAGATTATCTGTTTTGGTTGTATCAAAAGGTACATTATCGCTCAGCAGAACAAGATCTTTTATCTGCTCCGGTGAGGCGATGTCCGTTCGTCCAAAATTTCTTACATAAATCCCCATAAGGCCGTCTGAATGTAAAGTAACCGGTAGATTCCGGCTCTTTTTTATGTCAACCTCAATGATATACCTTGTTTCCTTACCTATCGTCACATTGATTTCCTTTATGTCATACGGAATGTTCGGCTGAATATGATCCTTCACCTGACGATGTATCATTAATATGGTTTTATCGGCAGTTTTCTTATCCAGTGCAACTATTTTATGGGTGTTATCTTCAACACCAATCAAAAGTTTACCGCCTTCGGTATTAGCAAAAGCAACTATGGTTTTAAGCCACCCTATTTCAAGGCTCTTTCCATCATCACTCTTACCTTCCCTTATTATTCCCTTATATTCTATTGTTTTATCCTCTAATCCATACTCCGAAAACAGTTCTTCTATGCGCATTTCCTCTTCCTCCATAGCTGTCTGTATGTGAATTATAACAAAAAGCAGTGAAGTAGTAAACAAAAACTTCACAGCACTACACTCAAAACTTCACTGCACTTCACTCGAAACTTCACTGCACTTCACTTGAAACTTCACTGCTTCAATATGCTATTTCAGGGGAGACTCCGAGGGATGCATGTCAAATAAAGTACAAGTTCATCTCTTCCCTTAGAAATGAAGGGACTTGCGCATACCCATCATACAAGTATTATATACGGTTTAATAAAAGGGCAGAAAAGAAGAAAAAGTTGAAAAACTCTTCTTTTCTGCTATTCTTAATAGTATATAAGACAAAGAGATGATGCAACAGTTCACTGGTATGATCATCAGTTTATATAGAATCTGTCATGATACATTTTTTGTGGTGCTATGGTTTGCATGTTCTATTGCGGTCCTAAGGAGGTTATGACGTGGGAATATATCTGAATCCGGGAAATGAAAACTTCAGAAGAACCCTTGCGGCAGACATTTATGTCGATAAAACCGGTATGATTGCGGAGATGAACAAGTTTATCGATAAAGGAAACAACTATGTCTGCATTTCCCGTCCCCGCCGCTTTGGGAAGACAATCGCCGGAAACATGCTCTCTGCTTATTACTCCAAGGGATGTGATTCAAGAGAACTGTTTGCGCCTTTTAAGATTGCGAAGGATCCTTGCTTTGAAGAACGGCTCAATAAGCTTAATGTTATAAAGCTCGACATGAACAGCGAGTATCAGAATACAGTTGATAAGAACGGACTGATAAAGCGGATCACCAGAGAGATCAAGGCAGAGATGATAAAGGAATTCCCCGGTGCGGGAATTCTTGAGGATGATTCACTCGGGCAGAGTATTTTGCGTGTGTATTCCGCAACCGGTGAAACGTTCGTCATAATCATGGATGAGTACGATGTCCTTGTCAGAGAAAACGTGCCCGAGACACTCTTCGCGGAGTACCTTTCTTTCCTTAACGGACTTTTTAAGAGCGATACTCTGCGACCTGCGATTTCCCTTGCCTACCTTACCGGAATTCTTCCTGTTGTGCGTGACAAGGTACAGTCCAAACTCAATAATTTTAGGGAATATACAATACTTGATGCAAAGGAACTTGCAGAATATATAGGCTTTACCGGAAAGGAAGTAGAAAACCTGTGCAACAAGTACGGTATTGATTATGAAGAATGTCGCCGTTGGTATGACGGATACAGACAACATGGTTATGAGATTTACAATCCCGAATCTGTCGTGCAATGTATTGAAAACAAGGATTTCGGAAGCTTCTGGGGCATTACTTCCACTTACGAAGCAATCGCGGAAAGGATTCGCGCTAACTTTGAAGGTGTCAGGGAAGATGTTATCAGCATGATCGCCGGAGAAAACGTGGACGTAAACATTACCAGATATATGAATACGATGAACTCTTTCTTTACGAAGAGCGATATCTTTACATATCTGATCCACCTTGGTTATCTGGCATATAACCGTGAGGACAAGACCTGCCGTATCCCCAACAAAGAGGTCAGACAGGAATGGTTTAACGCCATCGAGACCGAGAGCGAGTATAAAGAAACAAATAAGATCATAAATGACTCAAAGAATCTCTTAAAGGATACTATAGCCGGTGATGAGGAGGCTGTCGCAAGCGCACTTGACCGCAGTCATATAAACGTTACGAGCAACCGTAGCTACAACAACGAGGACGCCCTCCAGAGTGCTATCTACTTGGCATATATCTACGCACTCAACGAGTACACGGTCATCAAGGAGATGACGACCGGCAAGGGGTTTGCGGATGTTGTGTTTATTCCTTTTAAGGAGAACCGCCCCGCGATGATCATTGAACTCAAGCGTAACTCGTGCACGGAAAGCGCCATTGATCAGATAAATGAAAAGAAGTACTTTACGTCACTTGAGCATTATAAGGGAAATCTCTTGTTTGTGGGTATTAACTACGACGAGAAGGAAAAGACTCACACGTGTAGGATTGAGAAGTTTGATAAGGAATAACAAATTCCATTACGCACAAAACCCAATCGGGGTGACATTTCTTGCCTGCTTAAGGTTTTCGGGCATTCTGAAATCCTCGTCGGTGAGAGTGCAATCCCCTTCTGTTACCTCATCGATATTCCCGTAAATCCTTGAAGCATAGGACAGAATCGCGTCCTCAACAAGATTTCTGCTGAAGCGTCCATTCCCGCTTTCCGGCTGTTCCTCATCCGTCATGGTCTGAAGTTGTTCCACACTATACACTCCCGCACGTCTGAGACAGTTATAAGAACGAATGCTTAATTCCAAATCTTCAATCGGTGTAAATGAGGGCTTGTTTTCCTCCCCGGTTTTTTCCTTGTTGACGTCTTCACCAAAAGGCCCGTCTTCCGGATTGACCTGCGAATTGTTCCCTGCTCTACCTTAATGGACCTGAGGAACGGGGGGTGGACCATCCCTGTATTACGCGTTATTCCAGCCACCCGATATAAGGGTCGGGATCGATATAAGTTCCGTTCGACACGACTCCGAAGTGAAGGTGGGGTCCGGTCGAAACACCGGTATTTCCGACAAGAGCGATCGTCTGACCTTGCTGAACATGGTCGCCGTCGGCAACCAGGAGCTTGGAAGCGTGACAGTAAACAGTCATGAATCCGTCACCGTGATCGATCCTGACGTAATTACCACCGGAAGCATTATACCCGGCAATAACGACATCTCCCGCAAGAACCGCGACGATCGGAGCGCCGTACTGTCCCCCGATATCCCAGCCCTTATGGTATGTCGAAGCCCCCGCTGTGGGCGCTTTTCTGTATCCGAACTTAGAGAAGGTGCTGTGATCTCCCGGAAGAGGCCAGATCATGCTGTACGGGTCGTACTCCTCTTTGAGGACGATGTTTGCGTATTCCTCCGAATAATCTTTAAGGGCAACTGCGGCGGCTGCGGCATCCTCGCGGCGCTTGCGGGCTTCTGCTTCCTTACGCAAGCGTTCCTCCTCTTCTTTGCGCTTTCGTTCTTCTTCCTCTACACGCTTTTGCTCATCTTCAATTATCTGCTCGATCTCAAGCTCTTCGGAAGCGATCTTGTCGATGTAATCGAAAAGAATCTCATCTGCGATCCCGAGTTCTTCCGTGACTCTCTCGATTTCTTGCCTTTTCAGTTCCATGAGATCCTCGAGAGTACCCTGTTCGGCAATTGCCTGGTCCTCCATCTGATGAAGCTCTTCCAGCGAAATCTCGAGCAACGCTTTCTGATCGGCTTCCTCCTGCTCGTATTCCTTAAATGTGTCATAGAGCGAATTGTCATATTTATGTATCTGCGAAAGGTACTCGACACGATTAAGAAGGTCCTCAATGCTCGACGATTCAAGCACAACATCAAGCATTGAGGGTTCACCGTTCTCATAAAGGTACCGTACCCTTGCCTTCATTGTTTCGTATTGCTTATCCTTCTTATCTGTTGCCCTTTGAAGAGCCTTCTTGGTCTTTTCAAGCTTTTTGTTTGTTTCCTCAATGTCCTGCTGTAATTCAAAAAGCTTCATCGAAATATCGTTGAGGGAGAGGTCGAGTTCCATGATGTAAGACTCGATGTCCGCTTTCTTTTCCTTAAATTCCGCAACTGTCGCCTCTGCTTCCTTGCGGGCATCCTCATATTCCTTTTTTCTTTCTTTGGCTTCCTGAAGCTTTTTCTCATACGCAGCTTTGGCATCCGAGGATTCATCTGCCGAGCTCCTTGAAAAGGGCACAAAACAGGTGCAGAAGAGCGCTGCCAGGATAATAACGGCAGTAATTCTTTGAATGATACTTCTCTGCTTCATAATGTTCCTTTCCTACAACCGTTTACTCTTTCACTGCTATCTTTTTGAGCTGTCTTTTAAGAGTCATATTGCTGCCTATAAGTCCGATCCCGAGACCTATTCCGGCAGTCACGGGGATAAGAATTTTCATAACCTCGTTTTTATCGAGGAACGAAACGAGCGTGAATACGGAAGAAAAATTTTCGGTGAGAAGTCCGGTCATGTTCTCATAGAAAAAGAAGAAGATGGCCGATGGAATTCCCGCGCCGAACAGACCGATGAGCATTCCTTCAACGATGAAAGGAATCTTGATGAAGATGTCCGTGGCTCCGATAAGCTTCATGATCGAAATTTCCTGTTTCCTGACCGAAACGCCGGTTGAGATCGTGATGCTGATGAGAAAGATCGCTACAAGCAGAAGAACAACTATGATCACTATCGAAACCGTTGCAAGAACGGTATTGATTCCCGTAAGTCCTTCCGATATATCGGTCGTGTCGTTGATCTTTCGGACTCCGTCAAGTCCCGATGCGTATTTTACAAGATCCTTCTGCATCTCGGGATCGTTAAGGTAGACCGTAAAAGAGGAAGAATCCTTAAGCGGGTTATCGCTTCCGAAAGTTTCGATCATCTCGGGCGAGAGGTTTTCCGCTTTGTATTTTTCCCAAGCCTCGTCACCTGACGTAAATGTGACTTCACTGACCTCTGCACGCACCCGCAGCTTGCTGCCGATGTCTTCGATCTCTTCGTCGCTGATGCCGTCATCAAAGAATATTGTCAAGCCCACATTGTTTTCCGCTTCTCTGACCATGTGGTTAAAGTTCGAAAGAACTATATAGAATACCCCGAAAAGGAACAGACACGCTGCCATGGTAGCTATGGAGGCCAGCGAGAACATCCTGTTCCTCGCGAGACCGGCGAAGCCCTGCCCGATCCCGTAAAAGAAAGTTGAGATCCTACGCATGTGAATACCCGCCTTTTTTGTCGCTCTTTAATACACCCTTGTTGAGGGTGATGACACGCTTTTGCATCATGTCAACAATTTCCTTGTTGTGAGTTACAACAACAACCGTCGTTCCGCGCCTGTTAACTTCTTCGAGGAGTCTCATGATCTCAAGTGAGTTCTTGGGATCGAGGTTTCCCGTAGGCTCGTCGGCAAGCAGCATAACAGGATTGTTGACGAGTGCTCTTGCAAGCGCGACACGCTGCTGCTCTCCTCCCGAAAGTTCGTCGGGAAAACTCTTGTATTTGTCGGCAAGCCCGACAATCGAGAGAATTCTCGGAACGTCGCGCGCTATCTGTTTCTTTGGTACCTGCGTGACACGCTGTGCGAATGCAACGTTATCATAAACATTTCTATCTTTAAGAAGTCGGAAATCCTGAAATACTACGCCAATACTCCTGCGCAGCTTGCAGACGCCGCGGGAACGCATCCTGCAGATATTTCTGCCGTTGACCATGATGAGACCCGATGTCGGGGTGATCTCTCTGAGAAGAAGCTTTATCAAAGTCGATTTACCCGAGCCGCTGCTCCCGACGATGAAGACGAACTCACCCTTCCTGATCTGAAGGTTCAGGTTCTTGACGGCATGAAGTCCGTCAACGTAGTCTTTGGTAACGTTTTCACACAGTATAACGGGCGGGTCGATCGTCTCGTTCTCTGCCCGGTAAAGATCAAATCTGTCCATATGAAATCCAACCTTTTCTTGCTTCGCTTAACTCGCGATTTTTTACGCAAATTGCTCACTACTAACATTATTGCAGAACGTACCGTTGTTCGCAATAATAATGTGAACAAAAAAGGATGGACCCTAGGGTCCATCCCTTTGTGATTATGATCTTTTATTAGTGAGTAATGATCTGCTCTGTCTCTTTGTCGAATACGTGGATCTTGGAAAGATCGAACGCAACCTTGATGTTATCGCCGGGTCTGGCTGTTGTACGAGGATTAACACGTGCTGTGATCTCGAACTGGTCAACATCGAGGTAAAGGAATACTTCTGCACCAAGGAGCTCGTAAACACGTACCATAACGTCGATCGTGCTGCCCTGTGAATTGCTGATGAACATTTCC
>JAEEIH010000178.1 GCA_016281275.1 Lachnospiraceae bacterium
TAGTCAGACGCTACTCGCTCCGTTTCACTTCGCGACTCTCACGCAAAACATTTCATTAAATCATTGAAACGTTTTGCTTCGAGCACGAAAACTTGTAAACAAGTTTTCTGGTAGCTTGGTGAGAGCGCCTTTCGGAGAACAGTTCGTGGCAGGAGAATAAGTGGTCCACAACCCCCGTCCCCAAGGGTCCACCCATGGTTATTTTCACAATTCGTTGCGCTATGATATATGTTGTGCTACAATATCTTGTGGAAAAAAGGAAGTTGATATACCATTCAGGTATTTTCATTGAAGATCAAGGTGAGGAAATCGAAGCGAATGTCGCTTTTAAGAGGAGGTCCGTATGAAATTGGCAAGGAAGATGATCGCGTTTGTTACGGTCATTGCTACGATGATTGCTGCAATCGGATTTATGCCTGAACAGTCGAAGGCTGCCACGGCTAAACCCAAGATCAATGTTTCAAGTAAGGTTATCTATGTGGGCGGAAGCTCCGTCAGACCTGCGTACGGCGAAACGTACACATTTTACATAAAGAACCGTCCCAAGAAGTATTCCGTAACATGGAGCTCAAGCGACGAGAACGTGGCAAAGATCGAAAAGCTTGAGTACAGCAAGGCCGCAGTCACCGCTGTTTCGGCAGGAAAAGCGACCATTACCGCGGACTTTATCGACCTGATCACGAGTACCAAATACACGCTGACGACCACCGTCACCGTTAAGAAGAATGCGGCTGCGATCACGATCTCTCCTTCGACAATTCCGAAGATCGACAAGGGTGAGACGATTTCCCTGTCTGCAACTCTTTATAACAAGGATGCGTCGGAAGCAAAAAAAGGTGAGATTACCGATACCGTGAGGTGGATTTCTTCCGATACTTCCATTGCTACTGTCACAAATGCCGGTCTTGTCACAGCGATCGGAGCCGGCAAAGCGACACTTACCTGCTATACCGTTCAGAAAACATCGGGGGCTTATTCAAAGATTGAAAAGGCTACGGCAAAGAAAACCATTGACATCGAAGTCAACGATCCTGCGGTTGTGGGCATAGTCAGTGCTGTACAAAAGGACCTTGATACCTTCACAGTTACCTTTGGCGGCGACTATTCGGCCAATATCACGAGAGACAACCTTACCATTACAAAGGACGGGATCAGCACACCCGTTAAGGATATCGTGTTTGACGAAACAAAACTTGTGGCAGATGTCGTCCTCTATTCCCAGCTGACGGACGGATCGGTCTACACGATTTTGTACTCCAACCCGCTTGTTACCGAGGGTCAGTCAACTACCGTTAAAGCAACTGTCGGCGATCCCGTAAGGCTCGAAATCTATACCGATGTATATGGTGACAAGGTTATTGCCGGAAAGAGTACTCCCATAAGATTCAGGCTTTTTAATGCCAACAACGTAAATATCACGCCCAAGTCCTTTGACTCAAGCGACTACATAGCCGCAAGAAACAGACTTACCATTTCGCCGGCGGACAACAACACGAATGTTTATACGGTCGGATATATAGATAATTCAGAAAAGAGCGTATATATCACCGAACCCGGAAAATCGCTCACAATATCCGCAACATATACATACCTTTCATTTAACGGAACGATCTATTCGGAAAAAACTCTCAATCAGGTGCTGCCTCTGACGGCAGTAAGCGAAGCATCAACACTGTCGCTTGACGGTACTACCATCACAGGTACTTTTAAGGCCGGAGAGCTGCTTGACTGGAGTAAGACGGTCACCAAGATTTCCGTATCGGATAAGAACGGACAAAAGATCGTTGCCAGAGTGAAGAATGCGGAAGGTAAGTACATCTACTCCAACAGCGAAAACAGCAAGATCCTTTTCTCGTCAAGTACTTCAAAATGCTGTTACGTTCAGAACAACGGCTCGATATTACCTTTCGAAACGGGTGTCGATACAATAGTGGTCTATTACGGGGACGATATCACAACGGGCATTCCGATCGGTTCGTTCAATGTCACGGTTGTGGGAGCGAGGGTTCCTTCACGTATGATTTTTGAGCAGGAAGGAAAAGAGGTCAGCGTTATACAGATGTCCGATGCGTACGGTGTTTCGACGGACAGCGTCAAGATCAAGGTGATCGATCAGTACGGGGACACCATCGATATCACGAACAATGCTTCAAACAACATGATGGGTCTTACGAGCGTTATCGCTACGTGTGTTGATTCATATGGTCCTTCGCTGATCACGTACGCCAATACCGACGGAACCGGAAGACTTGAGATAGATGCTCTCGGAAGGGGCGAAAGTACGGGAAAGAGCTACAGGATCAAGGTTAGCTATAATGATGTTTCGTATGGCTCGATCGAAGCGTACCTTGCTGTCAATGTCATGTCGCCCAATCCTTCGCTGAATTCCGGATACAGGGTCGAGGTTGTGGGAGACACGAACATGAAGCTCACTTCGGGAAGCGTTAATTTCCCCAAGCTTGACATCTGCCTCTATGAGATGAAGGGCGGAGTTAAATACCAGAGGATCAAGGGCATTAAGCCTGCTCCCAACCTGACCGGAACATATTTTGCTGACGGAGATTATTCCTTCAGAGTATATAAAGCCGATGCATCAACTTACGAAATCAGTAAGGGACTTACGACAGATACTGTAAATATTGTATATGAAGAGAATAACGGACTTGTTAAATATGCCACCGGAAAGTATCTCCTGAGAGTATTTAAGCGTACGGGAATGACTGATATGGCTTTGGCTGCCACAGAATTTACTCTTACCGACACTGCCGGAGAGATTAAGTGGGATCTTATTTCACCCACGACAAAGACTACGCTCAGAGACAACATGTCGAGCGAAGAACTGAAGATGGTATTCGGAGAATGCTTCAAGCTTACGATCGGAAACAACACGGTGGGAACAAGCCAGATTGATTTTGCAGAGGCACCGATCGCGAACAACGGACAGGTATTCTTCCGCAGCATAAATGTGATAGAAACGATTAATATCAACGGCAGAGTGTACACGCTGACTCATAAAGTGGAGATCAACACACCCATAAAGGGCAGATAAAACAAGGAATTCATTCACGACAAGAATACGGCGCGTCGATTTGGTTTTTTGCGGATGTCAAAAATAACCGAACCGACGCGCCTTATGTTTGGCTATGCATTCCGGATCACCCTGTTGCCGCAGACTGTGAGAAGGCACTTGCCAAAGACTTTTACTCCTTCAAAAGGAGTGAAGTGACCCAGTGAGGCAAAAGAATCACCGCTGACCGTGAACTGCCCGTCAAGGTCATAAACGCAAAGCTTTGCGCTTGCTCCGACTTTAATGCCGGATTCGATTCCGAACCTTTTGGAAGGTGCGGTACTCATTAGACTTATAAGCTTCTCGAGACTGATAACGCCGGTTTTTACGAGACCGGTATAAAGAACGGGAAATGCACATTCAAGTCCCGAAACGCCCATGGGACCTCCGAGAATTCCCTTCTCTTTTTCTTCTTTGGAGTGAGGCGCGTGATCGGTAGCGATCATGTCGATCGTTCCGTCAAGAAGCCCCTTTAAAAGCTCCGCCCTGTCGTTGCGGCTTCTTAAAGGAGGATTCATCTTGAATCTCCCGAGATACTTCTCGTCACGGATGAGACCCGGAGCCGAAGTGTTTTCTGTCGAACTAAAGGAGGAATCAGAAATGCTGCCGCCGGTGGTGGGGGGTATTTGCGCGGAAATTTTGCTGTCCGAGCTTCTCAAGATGTCTCTTTCCGCTTCGGCGCGAAGAATCCCGATCACCTGATTTTTGATGACGTCGGTTTCGGAAAGAAGGGCTTCGCAGACATCTTTGTCCGTTCCGGACAAGCTGCTTTCACAATTTGCTTTTCCCGTTTCTGACAGGTTGATTTCGGGATTGTTGCCTTCGGTCGATGAAAGAAAGCTTTCACTGTCGATCGCTTTGGGATTTCCACCGGCCCCTTTCAAGAGCACTTCCTCGTCAAGCAGGAAGTAATGAGGCGCGCTCTCACAGGTGATGTTCACTCCCGCTTTTTTTGCTTCACGGATAAGCCTTACGCTTTCTGCGGTGGAAACATGGCAGACATGGTATCCGCAGCCTGTTTTCTTTGAAACGCTTATATCGCGCTCGATCATCTTCCATTCGCTTTCGTTTGAGATGCCCGCGATACCGAGCGCTTTTGAAGCGAGACCTTCGTTAAGATGTTTCCCTCCCATCAGTCCCTTGAATTCGCAGTGAGCAACGGCGAGTTTACCGGCTGCTTTACATTTGGTCATGACGTCTTCCATGAGGGAGTCTTCTTCAACTCCGACGCCGTCGTCGCTGAAAGCACAGACGTTTTCCTTCATTCCCTCGATGTCGGAGGCCTCCGTTCCTTTTTCTCCGACCGTCAGACTTCCGTAAGGATGAACGTTGACGACAGCTTGCTCTCTGATGAGCTTAAGCTCGGCTTCGAGATGCTCGGGACTGTCGGGAACGGGAGAGAGATTCGGCATCGGGCAGACGTCGGTGTATCCCCCGCGTGCGGCGGCCGTTGTTCCTGTCGCAATAGTTTCTTTATAAGAAAAACCCGGCTCGCGAAAATGTACATGTACATCCACAAGACCGGGGAATACGTGCTTGCCGCCGAGATCGAGGACCTCGCAACCTGATGATTCGGACCCTTCACCCGCAGGCAGAACGGCAGTAATGATTCCGTCTTCGATCTTGATGTCTGAAGGGGAAAAGCGTCCGTCGATATACGCGTTTGCATTTTTAAGTAAGAGATTCATAATATTTCCTTTCGAACAAGTAATACTGCGTCTTTTACTGACCATCGATCGTAACAGAGCTTGTTTTGTAACTTGGGAAGCGACTTACGTTTCATATGTTAGCATACGCATGTTTTTTGTGTAAAGTATAAAAGTAATGTCCTTCAGATGTCGCGGAGACTGCGTTGCAAAACAGAGTCCCGGGGTCGATGCGAATGACTCTGAGTGAATTGTGGAATACTTCAGGATCAAGCATAAAATAATCTGAATATTGAGACTTATTTTTGGCGTGTTGCAACGTGAGGCTTTTTATGTTAGCATATCAAAAGTATGTGAGACAGACCCATATTTTAGGAGTACACCATGAAAGATATGCCTTTAAGTCGAATAACAGCATGTTCACGCAATGGTGGTATTGTTTCCGTTAAATCAGATTGTTCAACGGCTTTAATGATACGATAAAGTGTCATTTGAGCCGTTTCTTTTATTGAGAGGAAGACAATGAAGAAAGATTTTATGCAGACCGCGGTGATCGTTTCGAATGACCGGATTGCCAAGGCAACCTACGAGATGAAGCTGAATTGCGATGCGTCCGCGATTACGGCACCCGGACAGTTCATTAACATTGATGTGCCGGGCTTTTTCCTGCGCAGACCGATCTCAGTTTGCGATGCGGAAGATCGAAGCCTCACCATTATCTACAAGGTGGTCGGCAAGGGAACACTTGCGATGTCACAGATGAGCGCCGGAGAGGAGCTTAACATCCTGACGGGGCTCGGCAACGGATTTGATCCCGAACGCGCGAAGGACGGTGCGCTCCTTGTGGGCGGAGGATGCGGCGTGGCACCTCTGTACATGCTCGCGAGAAAGCTCGTGGGAAAAAATAAGTCTGTCCGGGTCGTTCTCGGGTTCAACACGAAAGACGAAGTCTTCCTCGAACAGGAATTTTTGGATCTCAATGACGTCTACGAATTCGGGTGCGAAGGCTTCGAAGGAGAAAAACCGGAAGTAAAGGTGACGATCACGACCGTTGACGGTTCGTACGGAGTGAAGGGCTTTGTGACAGATGCGATCGCGCAGATTTATGGAAGCGCGAAAAAAACGAACAACGAAAAAACTTATGAAGAGGGAAACGCCATAGATGCCGACGATCCGATCGGCACGAAGGGAACAGCGCCCCACGGTATGTCCGAGATGAAGGTCCCGTACTACTACGCATGCGGACCGCTTCCGATGCTGAAGGCACTCAAAAAGTCGGTCGGAAATCACGGAGAGCTCAGCCTTGAGGAACGCATGGGGTGTGGCTTCGGAGCATGCGTCGGATGCAGCGTCAAAACCACTAAGGGCTTCAAGAAGGTTTGTGCCGACGGACCGGTATTTCCGGCAGGTGAAGTGCTTGAAGAAACCTGAAAGAAATCTGAAAGAAATCTCCGTAGGGATGTGATGTGGCATTTCCCGGAAAAAAACAAACATTGGAACGGATGAAACGGCATACAAAAGCCTAAAGCAATATTCGGAGAAATAAAACCGAAAAAGCAACAACCCACGGAAAGCAAACAGATAAACATGTAAAGGAAAGAAGCATGAATTCAGAAGAAAGAAAACCGGCAGATATTTCAGTCACGCTCTCGGGACTGAGGCTCGATAATCCCATAATCCCCGCCAGCGGAACGTTCGGATTCGGCGAGGAATTTGCGAAGCTTTATGACATAAACGTTCTTGGGAGCTTTTCCTTCAAAGGAACGACGCGGGAGAAGCGCTTTGGGAACCCCACTCCCCGTATTGCGGAGTGCACGGGCGGAATGCTCAACTCGGTCGGGCTTGCCAACCCCGGAATCGATGAAGTGATCGAGCATGAGCTTCCCGCACTTAAGAAGATCTTTAGGAAGCCTGTTGTGGCGAACATCAGCGGCTTCTCGATAGATGAGTACGTCTATAACTGTGAGCGCATAGATAAGGAAGAGCAGGTCGGGATCATCGAGGTCAACATCAGCTGCCCCAACGTCCATGACGGCGGCATGGCTTTCGGTACTTCCGCAAAGGCTGCGGCCGAGGTCACACGCGCGGTCAAGGCTGTGACAACGAAGCCTGTCTATATGAAGCTCTCACCCAATGTGACCGACATCACGGAGATCGCAAAGGCCTGCGAAGAGGCGGGAGCGGACGGGCTTTCTCTCATAAACACGCTTATGGGCATGAGGATAGACTTGAAAACCGGTCGCCACATCCTGGCAAACAAGACGGGCGGCCTGTCGGGACCCTGCATCTTCCCGCTTGCGGTGAGGATGGTTTATCAGGTTTACGATGCGGTGAAGATCCCGATCATCGGTATGGGCGGAGTGAGCACGGCGCGCGATGTGATCGAGCTCATGTACGCGGGAGCCACGGCAGTTCAGGTCGGTGCGGCCAACCTTGTCGACCCCTACGTCTGCCCGAAGATCATAGAGGAGCTTCCGAAGCTCTGCGAGGAACTGAAGATCGAGAAGCTCACGGATATCATAGGAAAAA
Source organism: Lachnospiraceae bacterium (assembly GCA_016281275.1). Classification (GTDB taxonomy): domain Bacteria; phylum Bacillota; class Clostridia; order Lachnospirales; family Lachnospiraceae; genus RUG11977. Next base: position 7,243 of record JAEEIH010000178.1, read on the forward strand.
CTCATAACATATAAGCTTAGAGCATAATATCATAGAGAGCATAACATACAGAACATCCGGACTTTTTATATAGATTAACAATAATATATGGGAATATGCTTTTAAAGTCGTTTTAAAAGAGTTTGGATGTTGTGCGGCAAAAGTACATAAACACGAAGGGAGAAACAAAATGAGTGAAAGAGATGTGATCATCGCATGTGATTTTTCGGGAGCGGACGAGACGATGGCGTTCCTTGGGAAATTCAAGGGGCGAAAGCCGTTTGTAAAGATTGGCATGGAGCTTTATTACTCGGCGGGACCGGACATCGTGAAAAGGATCAAGGCAGCGGGACATAAGATCTTCCTTGACCTCAAACTTCACGACATACCCAATACGGTAAAGAAAACGATGAAGGTTCTTTCGGGGCTCGATGTCGATATGACAAACCTTCATGCGGCGGGTACGAAAGCAATGATGGAAGCTGCACTCGAGGGACTCACAAGACCCGACGGAACACGCCCCATCCTCATCGCTGTAACGCAGCTCACCTCGACCGATGAGGAAAGGATGAGAAACGAGCTGCTCATAAACGCCACGCTTGAGGAGACAGTCCTCAAGTACGCGCAGAACACAAAGGAAGCGGGCCTCGATGGGATCGTCTGTTCACCCCTTGAAGCAGGCATGGTAAAGGAACGTCTCGGAAAAGAGTTCGTGACCGTGACTCCCGGCGTCAGATTTGCTGACAGCGCAGGCGACGACCAGCGAAGGATCACCACCCCGGAGAGAGCAAGAGAGATCGGCTCGGACTACATCGTAGTCGGACGCCCCATCACGCAGGCAGAAGATCCCGTTAACGCATATGAGAGATGCGTTAAGGGATTCCTCGGAGAGTAAATCCTCCAAAAAACAAACTGCCCCTTAAGAAAAGCGTGAGATGGGATTAAAACCGGAATTCCAAAAAGGAACCAAAGGGAAAAAACCCCCGGGCAAGCAATAAATAGAGTGTAATTGATAAAATAATCATATACATACAGGGAGGACTACACTATGACACATGAAGAGAGAAGCATGAAGGTATCGGACGGTCTTTTATCCATCAAGGCGGTGTTCTTCAGGCCCGACGACCCTTTTACATGGGCGAGCGGAATAAAGAGCCCCGTTTACTGCGACAACAGACTTACGCTCACGGCACCGGAAGTCAGAACCACGATCGAGGAAGGTTTTGTGGAGCTCATCAAGGAATACTACCCCGAGTGTGAAGTCCTCATGGGGACGAGCACCTCAGGAATCCCGCACGCAGCTATCATCGGTCACCTCATGAACCTGCCCATGGGATACGTTCGCTCGGGCAACAAGGAGCACGGCCGCGGAAAGCGCATCGAGGGTAAACTTGAAAAAGGCGCAAAGGTCGTTGTAATCGAGGACCTCATCTCCACAGGTAGCAGCTGTATCGAAGTAGTTGAGGCGCTTCGCGAGGAAGGTGCGGATGTGCTCGGTGTTGCAAGTATCTTCACATACAACTTGAAGAAGGGCTTTGACAACCTTAAGGCTGCAAACGCAGAGAACCACAGCCTCACGGACTTCGATATGATCGCGAAGAGAGCTGCAGCCCTCAAATATGTTAAGGAAGAGGATATCGAAAGCCTCATCGAATTCCGCAACTCGCTTGGATGATTCATATGAAACCACATCCCGCCGGGAAGGCGGACATATAAAACCACATCCCGCCGGGAAGGCGGACATATAAAACCACATCCCACCGGGAAGGCGGACATATAAAACCACATCCCACCGGGAAGGCGGACATATAAAACCACATCTCGCAGGAAAGACGGACATGCAAAATCATCCCGTCGGGGTAATGGACATACAAAGTCATCCCGCCGGGTTGGCGGACATGCAAATTCATCCCGCAGGGTTGATGAACATGAAACCCGGCCCGAAGGGCAGGCAGAGAAGCAAATAAACAGAAGAATACAGAAAGCAGGGCGAAAATGGATAATCTGATAGATATACTCGACTTGTCGGTTGAAGAGATCGACGAACTCGTGGAAAAAGCGAAAGATATTATCAATAACCCCGACGCATATCGCGAAAAGTGCCGCTACAAGAAGCTTGCAACGCTTTTCTTCGAGCCCTCGACACGTACGAGACTCAGCTTTGAGAGTGCGATGCTGGACCTTGGCGGTTATGTGATCGGATTCTCGGGCGCGAACAACAGCTCCGCAGCGAAGGGCGAAAGCGTTGCCGACACAGTAAGGACTGTAGGCTGCTACGCCGATATCATCGCGATGAGACATCCCAAAGAGGGTGCTCCGCTCGTTGCATCCCTGCATGCGGGGATCCCGGTGATCAATGCCGGCGACGGTGGTCACAATCACCCCACGCAGACCCTGACCGACCTTTTGACCATAAACATGGAGAAAGGCAGGTTCACGGATATGACGATCGGTCTGTGCGGCGACCTTAAATTCGGACGAACCGTTCACTCCCTTATCGAGGCGATGTCGAGGTACGCGGGGATCAGGTTCGTGTTCATCTCCCCTAATGAACTCAAACTTCCGAGCTATGTGGTTGATGATTATCTGGTAAAGAACAATATCCCTTACGAGGAAACGACCGACCTTATGTCGGCGCTGCCCGGGCTCGACATCCTTTACATGACAAGAGTTCAGCGCGAGCGCTTCTTCAACGAGGAAGACTACATAAGACTCAAAGACAGTTACATTCTCACAAGAGAAAAGCTTTCGGTGGCACGACCGGATCTCACCGTCATGCATCCTCTCCCGAGGGTTAACGAGATCTCGGTAGATGTGGACGATGATGACAGAGCGGCGTATTTCAAGCAGGTTCGTTACGGCAAATTCATTCGCATGGCACTGATACTTAAGATGCTGGGGATCGAGTGATGAGCCGGTACATCGCGGAAATGTGTTGCGAAGAATCAAGTGTAGTTACGCCGCCTTGATCATAGGTGGAAGAACCACCTTGATCAAAGTTAGATTCAAAGGTTGAGAATCAGTTGTCAGAGAAAGGGTAAAACATGAATATAGACGGTATTACAAACGGACTCGTTATCGACCATATTGAAGCGGGAAAGGGCATGGAGCTTTACAATGCGCTTCATCTCGGAGAACTTGAAAGCTCCGTGGCTCTTATTAAAAATGTTACCAGCCACAAAATGGGCAAAAAGGATATAATAAAGGTTGATGAGGTCCTCGATGTTGACCTTGATGTTCTCGGGTTTATCGACCCCAACATCACCGTTAACATCATCAAGGACAATGAAATTGTCGGGAAAAAGCACATCGAACTTCCGAAGAAGGTTACAAATCTCATCAAATGCAAGAATCCCAGATGCATCACATCAACGGAGCAGGAGCTTCCGCACATTTTCAAGCTCACCGATCCGAAAACACGCACCTACAGATGTGTTTATTGCGAGGCGAAAGCCAAAGAGAACTGAGAAATATGGGCTTTTGAAATACGGTAATATGTTATATTATTAAGGATAGGTTCCCGGTGAAACTAGTGAAATTGACCACATTAACAAACTGCAAAACAGCAGTTACAGAGTAGTCTAATACATAGTCATGTATTTGGCAATGAATCAGCGGCAAAGACCGCCGCTAAAGAGAACCTAGTACATAGTCATGTATTTGGCAATGAATCAGCGGCAAAGACCGCCGCTAAAGAGGAGGAAGTATGGACATCTATGAAGTAAAGGATTTCAGCGAAATCGTTAAGGGCAACACATATCCCGGCCGCGGTATTATCCTCGGCAAGAGCGCAGACGGCAAGAGCGCTGTCAGTGCTTACTTTATCATGGGCAGAAGTGTTAATTCGAGAAACAGGGTATTTGAGGAGACCCCGGACGGCATCATCATTCATGCGTTTGATCCCTCAAAGCTTTCGGATCCCAGTCTCGTGATCTATTCTCCCGTCAGAAAGTACGGCGAGAACCTCATCGTTACAAACGGCGATCAGACCGATACCGTTTATGACGGACTTGCTGCCGGCAAGAGCTTTGAGATCGCTCTCGACTCACGTGAGTTTGAGCCCGATGCACCCAACTTCACACCTCGTATCAGCGGTATGATCACATTTAAGGGCGGATCGTTCACCTACAAGATGAACATCCTCAAGAGCGCTGACGCAGAGGGAAGCGCTTGCAGCCGCTTCAACTTCGCATATCCCGCACTCGCAGGTGTCGGACATTTCCTTCATACCTACGAGCATGACGGCAATCCTATCCCTACCTTCCAAGGTGAGCCCGAGCGCACCGTCATCCCGAACGGGATCGATGAGTTCACGGACAAGATCTGGAACAGCCTCGACGCCGAGAACAAGGTTTCACTCTATGTAAGATACGACGACCTTGCAACAGGCAAGACAGAGACGAGGATTTTAAATAAGAACAAGTGATGATTTATAGATAAGCCCGAAGGACGAGAGCAGTCTTTACACATAGGCGTTGATACCGAAACAAGAAATCAGAAGATCGCGCAATACGGGCAGCGATATTAA
>JAEEIH010000179.1 GCA_016281275.1 Lachnospiraceae bacterium
GGGTTCCTCAAAGAAAAGGCTGCGTTGATTGGTCGAGAAATACATACGGCGATTTCGGATCGCGTTGTTTGTATACTCCTTCGAGCTGGCGAAGCACGACGTTTTTGGGACGCACAAACCGGTGGTCGTGACTTAATCCGCAGCGTTTGGCGGGGAGACCTTGAAGACAGTCGATCAATTCTTTAAGGAGCTGGACGTTGTAACAGTCCGGTTTTTTCCCGTTCCCGAGGCAGGGATAAGTTGCATCACCGAGAAACAGAAAGTCGTCGTTGACCATAAGCGCGAGCGACCCGCGCGCATGCGACGTCCTTATGGGTATGATGTCGAGCTTGACTCCGTCGAAGACAGTAATCGGCTCGGTGACGAGCGTAGCTTTCGGAGTGTAGCTTCCGATGTGCGAGCCGGCATAGATCGTTTCTGCGGGAATCGGCTTGTAGGAAAGCGAGATCGTGTCGTCGGGAAGCATCTCCCCTTCACCGGGATAGTGTTTTGTGAGCCACCAGGTATGATCGCGGTGGAAGTGTGACACGATTATGATCGTGCCTTCGGGAAGCGAGTAAAGGAAGTCGAGATCGTCAAATGAACTCCCGACATCGAAGAGGTAGGTGTGCTTATCCCCTGTGATGATGCCGATGTTCGATGAAAGAGGGTGCTCCACGCTCGGGATGTATGAAATTATGTCGTCTATTTTTTTGATCTCTACTTTGGTCATATTGGTTAGTTGTCCTTTTAGGGGTTACATGGCTCACCCTGCGTCTCCTGTCACGAACCATTTTCCGAAAGGCGCTCTCACCAAGCTACCAGAAAACTTGTTTACAAGTTTTCGTGCTCGAAGCAAAACGTTTCAATGCTTCAATGAAATGTTTTGCGTGAGAGTCGCGAAGTGAAACGGAGCGAGTAGCGTCTGCCTGATGTTCGAGCACATAGTGCGAAGAACGAAGGCTAGCGATCTCACGTAGCGGTACATAAACGACCTGAAATACGGTCGTTAAGTACCGACGTTCGATATGGCTTTCGGAGAACACTTCGGGCGCGGAGACTTATGTAATCCCCGTCCCCATTAGATCATCGAGAGGTAACGCATATGAACGATATTCTTCAGTATACAAGCCCTGCCACCTCCTTAAAGAATCTTCTCCATACCTACCTTATAGGGCGAAAGCCCAAGCTTCTCATAAAATTCCATGGCACCGGGATTGCAGTTCCAAACATTCAGAGTAACGTTGTAGCAACCGCACTCACGCGCAAATGCAAGGATGTGTTCATAGAGAGCCTTGCCCACGTGCTGCCTTCTTGCGGCTTCATCTACGCAGATATCATCAATATACAGCGTGAGGTTATCCTTGAGGAGCCTTGTGTTTTCCGGCCTCTGCATTACACAAAAACCGTGTCCCAGCACACGACCGGCTTCATCGACACAGACAAATACCGGAGTGCGGTCGCTGTCAAGGATTGCCCTAAGCTCATCATACGTATACTTCGTCGCCACATTAAAAAGGTCGGGCCTGCCGTTGTAGTGTGTCAGGTTTACCTGCTTCAAGAGTTCCATGATGGCAGGGATATCGTTTTCTTTTGCACGCCTTACTGAGATGGTCATATCCGGCTCCTCTTTAACGATGTTTTTATAATTTTATAACGCATCGCCTGTTTTTTCAAGGCACAAACCCGGATTTGCGATTTGCGTCTATGGTTTTCGGAGTAATTGTCATTGCCTGTAAAGCCGTGTATAATTATCCGTAAATCTGAATCGTAAAAAGCTAAAACATATTCGACAACAGCGATGCGGTTGTCTTTGCAAAAAAGAAATCAAAGGCTTATGAATCCGTTACGGAGTACATGAAGTACGGCTCGCTCCCGTGGACGTTGAAGACAAAGTAGCTTGGCGAAGAGCGTGAACCCGTCCCCATGGGTCCATTTTCATTTCATTAGAAGCGCTGCGATGATATAGACCCAGAGGCTCATTCCGCCGACAGCCACAAGCAGAACGGTGATGATGCGTACAAGCGTGGAATCGATCCCGAAATAATCGGCGATGCCTCCGCACACACCGAATAATTTTTTGTCATTTCTTGATTTGCATAATGTCTTCATGGTTTTTATCTCCCTATGTCAGTATTTTTTGTATTTTCCGACCCGTTTGTCCTTGAATACCGTAGTCGGTCCGCTTTTTTTGATGAGTCAAGGATAGCACGGTAAAGTTAAAACGTACTTAACGGAAGATTAAAATCAGATTAATCTTACTTTTGATCGTGGTTTTTCTTATACCTATTGACAAACATATCCACCGAGTGTATATTTATGAGGAATTCGAGAGAATAATGAATAAATATACATTCAAGGAGGGAATATACATGAAAGAAAAGGTAATTCTTGCATATTCAGGCGGACTTGATACCACGGCTATCATTCCCTGGCTCAAGGAGAACTATGACTATGAAGTAATCTGCTGCTGCATCGATGTGGGACAGGAGAGCGAGCTTGACGGACTCGAGGAGAGAGCGAAGCTTTCGGGCGCCGAGAAGCTTTACATTGAGCATCTTACGGAAGAATTTGTTGATGACTATATCATCCCTTGCGTTAAGGCAAGCGCTGTATATGAGCATAAATATCTGCTCGGCACCTCGATGGCGCGTCCTCTTATCGCAAAGAAGCTTGTTGAGATAGCGCGTAAGGAAGGCGCTGTTGCAATCTGCCACGGCGCAACAGGCAAGGGAAACGATCAGGTTCGTTTCGAGCTCGGCATCAAGGCGCTTGCTCCCGACCTTAAGATCATTGCTCCCTGGAGATGCAACGAGACATGGGGCATGTCTTCGCGTGAGGAAGAGATTGAGTACTGCAAGAAGCACGGGATCGATCTTCCTTTCTCGGCAGACAACAGCTACAGCCGTGACCGCAATCTCTGGCACATCAGCCATGAGGGCCTTGAACTCGAGGATCCCGCAAATGCGCCCAACTACGATCACCTCCTTGTACTCGGCGTTACACCCGAGAAGGCACCCGATCAGGGCGAAAAGGTCACCATCTCTTTCGAGAAGGGCGCTCCCGTTGCTCTTAACGGCGAAAAGATGAGCGCTACAGAGATTATCAAGAAACTTAACAAGCTCGGCGGAAAGCACGGCGTCGGCATCGTTGATATCGTTGAGAACCGCGTTGTCGGCATGAAGTCTCGCGGTGTTTATGAAACACCCGGCGGAACGATCCTCATGGAAGCACATGACCAGCTTGAGGAGCTCATTCTTGACCGCGCAACTATGACTGTTAAGAAAGAGATCGGCAACAAATTTGCAGATGTCGTTTATGAAGGCAAGTGGTTCACACCTCTTCGCGAGGCTCTTCAGGCATTTGTTGAGAGCACACAGCAGTACGTAACGGGTGATGCTTCCGTCCTCCTTTACAAGGGCAACATCATCAAGCAGGGTACGACATCACCTTATTCACTCTACAATGAGAGCATCGCTTCGTTCACAACAGGTGATCTTTACGATCATCATGATGCAGAGGGCTTCATCAATCTCTTCGGACTCTCGCTTAAGGTAAGGGCAATGAAGATGGCTTCACTTAAGGACAACAAGTGATTGTTCATTTGGGACGTGCGTCCGGACAGCCCGGACAGCCCGGATTTGTATAATGAGATCTGACAATATTTGATGAATGAGAGGGGATCGTAAATACGGTTCCCTCGTCTTGTTTTCCTAAAGCATGAAGGGACAGCCGTTTTCACGGATTGACGCCTATATTGCACCGTTGTTCAGCGAAGTATTTATTGAAAAGAACATTTTCCTATGTTAAGATTAAGTGAGATGTTTTTCGCAGTAGTTGACCAGTGACGGTGGGAACAAAGTATTACAGTCCTTCGGATGAGAAAGCGTACATACATTGTTTCTTTACAAGAGCCCGCCGCTTCGGCGGAGTGCGGCTCACGGAATCAGGAGCGGTACAAGGTCCGCTTCCAAAGAGGAGATATTTATGGGTGATATTCGTGACGAAAGCGGTAACATCATGTATGATGGGAATCAAATCGGAGACCAGAATGTCCCGGGTGAAGCACAAGAGGCAGAGTCCGGGATCAACGAATTTGTGTCTGCCGGCAACATGACGGAAGAAGAGCGCAAGCGCATCGAGAAGGAGCGGGCAGCGCTTGAAAAGAAGGCGGCCAAGGAGCAGGCGGCGCTTGAAAAGAAGGCGGCCAAAGAGCGGGCAGCGCTTGAAAAGAAAGCGGTCAAAGAGCAGGCTGCGCTTGAAAAGAAAGCGGTCAAAGAGCAGGCTGCGCTTGAGAAAAAGGCTGCAAAAGAAAAGGAGCTTCTTGAAAAGCAGGCAACCCGTGAAGTTGCCTCTGTGAACGATGTTCAAAGCGAGACCGGCACAGAATCCGAAAATGCGGAGGCGGGCGTTGAAACCGCAGGTGAGACCGGTTCCAAAAAAGCATCGTCCTTCCCCGAAATATGCAAAAAAGTTCTTTTTGCTGTCGGAAGGTTTTTCCAAAAGATTGGCAAATCTATCGTTAAATTCTACAGAAAGATCCGCAAGATCGAGGATATAAGTTCCTATGACCTCGAAGGCGGCGGAATTAAGATCGGACGCAAAGCAAGGCAGCTTCGCAGATACACGAAGATCAGGTGGAAGCTGATGGCATCCTTCATCCTTCCCGTTATCCTTATTGTTGTATTGGGTCTTGTTTCGTATAACATGGCTTCGGAAACGGTTATATCGAAGTGTAATCTGAGCGTATCAAGTACCATGTCCGCGACGGACAAGTACTTAAAGCTCATGCTTACTTCGGTCAAGAACAAAGCAGCGACTCTTTCAACGGATGCTGATGTTACCAACTACTATTACAATCTTTACGATCGTAACATTACCGATCCGACGACAAAGAAAGCGTACAACACCACATATAACTCAATGGGAGGTTATATCAAGCAGACCGATTATCTGGAGGATTATTACATCCTTTGTAATCAGGGCAGACCCACTTTCTCCTACAAAAAAACAGAGGCACAGACAAGAACGGCCGATCCCGAGATGTTCCTTCCTTACTGGGAAACAGAGGAAGCCAAGCCTTTTGCCGAAGGAAAGAGCGCTTTCTGGACTCTGTCACATCCCTTTATCGATGAAACATTCTGGGGCGAGCCCGATTCGTATTGTATGACTTTCGTCAGACTTATGAAGAATAAGGACGGTGTCATTGCATTTGATATCAAGAAGGACAGCATGCAATCGACACTCGGAGGCACGGGACTCGGTGACGGAAGTATCGTCGGTCTTGTATTTAACGATCACGAAGAGCTTAATGTTTCACAGTCGCTTAATTCTGAGGGAAATATTGCGGCAGGGGAGATCATGAACGATGTAGTCTTTAACGATCCCGAACTTGCCGAATATGTTATGAATGCCGAACTTGACGGTCTCACAACCGAGATCAGTTACGACGGAGACACATATCTTTTCTACAGATCGGCGCTCGGTGATTCGGACATTATCCTTTGCGCTCTCGTTCCTGAGGAAAACCTTGCTTCGGAACTTACAACTATCAGGATCATAACACTTGTATTTGTGCTTGTGGGAGCCGCTATCGCTCTCGGAACCGGTATTCTTATCTCGTCGGGTATTGCAGGCACCTTGAAGAAGGCATGTACAAACCTTGCAAAAGTTGCGGACGGTGACCTTTCACAGGAATTTACCACGAGAAGAACGGACGAAATAGGACAGCTCACCGATACGATCGATAAGACGGTGCTCGGTATTCATTCGATCGTAGAAGAAGTAACAAGGTTCAGTGAGGACGTAAATACTTCATCCGCGCGAGTTGCCAAGACATCGAAACGACTTGTTTCTTCGATGAAGGTTGTTTCCGGTTCGCTCAGCGATGTTTACTCACAGGTTCAGGGTCAGGCAGTTGACACCGACACTTCGGCGGATAAGATGGCAGTTCTTTCGAAACGTATCGATGCCATCAATGACAATACCAGACAGATCGATGCAACCGTTGACAGAACAGTTGACATCTCCGAAAAGGGTCGCAGAACTATCGCGAGTCTTAATGAGCAGAACAGCATTACAACCGAGAATATCAATCATCTCGTTACGGATATCGACAGTGTTGTAAGAAAGGCACTCGGTATTTCCAAGATCACTGAGACGATGAACGAGATCGCAGAGCAGACCAACCTTCTTTCGCTTAATGCTTCGATCGAGGCTGCAAGAGCGGGAGAACAGGGACGTGGCTTCTCGGTAGTTGCGGAAGAGATTCACAAGCTTGCCGACGAATCGATCAAGGCCGGTGAACAGATCAACCAGATTATCGGTGAGATCAATGAGAGTACACAAAATGCGGTTAACTCGGCTAAGATGACCAATAAGCTCGTTGCCGATCAGAGCAGGATCCTTCTTGAAACCAACTCGGTATTCGGGCAGATCAATGATTGTATCGATGAGATGGCTAACCAGCTCGAACTTATCATGAGACAGCTCCATGAGATGACGGGCGACAAGGATGCGGTTTCTTCATCCATCGCCAATATTGTTGCCGTGGCCGGACGTGTTGCCGAAGCAACCAAGGGTCTCGGAACGCAGGTTGAAGATCAGGTTCGAATGATGGAGATCCTTGCGGAAAAGACGGCAGGTCTGAGTACTCAGGCTACGGAGCTCAACCAGAACATGGAAAACTTCATCCTTTGATCGGAGGGAGAAAAACCTTAGGTTCGGACATAAAAATTATCAGGGCTCAGGAGCGCCCGATGCGCTCCCGAGCCTTAACTAATGAAACGGAGATTTTGATTTGGGGAAATATTTGTACATTGCGGAGAAACCGAGTGTCGCAGCGGAATTTGCCAAGGCGCTCGGAACTGATTTTACCAAACGGGACGGATATATGGAATCGACCGACGCTGTGGTCACATGGTGCGTCGGTCATCTTGTCACGATGACATATCCCGAAGGGTACGATCCGGAGCTTAAGCGTTGGGCATTTAATACTCTTCCCTTTATTCCCGATGAATTCAAATATGAGATTATTCCGGCAGTACAGAAGCAGTTTAATATCGTTAAGGGACTTCTGACAAGACCGGATGTTGAACGCATATATGTGTGCACCGACTCGGGACGTGAAGGAGAGTACATCTACAGGCTTGTGGACATGATGGCGGGAGTGCCTTCCGACAGAGACAAGAGACGTGTCTGGATCGATTCTCAGACCGAGGAGGAAATTCTGAGGGGGATAAGGGAGGCAAAGCCTCTGTCTGCCTATGACAATCTTTCGGATGCGGCGTACCTGCGTGCGAAGGAAGATTATTTGATGGGCATTAATTTCTCAAGGGTTCTTACGCTTAAGTACGGCAACAGCGTTAAGAGAGGAGAAAAGAGAAGCGCCATCGCTGTCGGCAGAGTGATGACTTGTGTGCTTGGAATGGTCGTTCGCAGGGAACGTGAGATCAGGGATTTTGTAAAAACGCCTTTCTACCGGGTCCTTGCAACTCTTGATGTCGGAGGAAGTCCGGTGGATGCGGAATTCAGGGCTGTCGAGGGATCGCGTTATTTTGGAAGCACCAAGCTTTACAAGGACAACGGTTTCCTTGAGGAAAAAGATGCTCAGGAGCTTATCGACAGCATCCGTGGACAAAAAGCCTCCATTACCTCACTTGAAAAAAAGAAGGAAGTCAGAAAACCGCCGCTTCTTTTCAACCTTGCCGAGCTTCAGAATGAATGCTCCAGACTCTTTAAAATAAGTCCCGACGAAACACTCGCAATCACACAGGAGCTTTATGAGAAAAAGCTTGTTACATACCCGAGAACAGATGCAAGAGTCCTTTCTACAGCTGTCGCAAAAGAGATCGCCAAGAACATAAGCGGTCTTAAGGGGATCGGTCAATTTGCGGGATTCGCGCAGAAAATTCTTGATGAGGGTGCTTATAAAGGGCTGGCAAAGACAAGATATGTCAATGACAAGCAGATCACGGATCATTACGCGATAATTCCGACAGGTCAGGGGCTTTCGGCGCTTGCCTCGCTAAAACCGCTTGCAGGCAGAGTGTACGAGCTTATCGGAAGGAGATTCCTCGCGATATTCTTCCCCCCTGCCACATACAGAAAAATCTCCCTTTGTACCGAGATACCGGTAAATCCGGAATTTTCAGGTCAGGGATCGGGACGTGAGAGCTTTTTTGTTTCTCTTAAAGCGCTCGAGGATGAAGGATTCCTTACGGTGTACCCTTATGCTGCGGGTAAAAAAAGCGCTGACGGGAAAGGTAAGACCGATAAGCGGGGAGAGACGAAAGAAGTTGAGGAAGGATCGTCAAACGATCCGGCATCGGAAGACGGTGATACAGAGGTCGGAGTCGGGAGCATTGAGGCAGTCGGCGCTTTAAGAAAAGGGCTTGTTCTTGATGTGAACGATCTGAAGATAAAGCCCGGAGAAACGTCACCGCCCAAAAGATACAACTCGGGTTCCATCATACTTGCGATGGAAAATGCCGGACAGCTTATAGAAGATGAGGAACTTCGCACGCAGATCAAATCGAGCGGTATCGGGACGAGCGCGACAAGGGCCGAAATACTCGGAAAGCTTTTCAGAAACGAGTACATGGCGCTTAATAAGAAGACACAGATCATCACGCCCACGCTGCTCGGCGAGCTGATCTACGAGGTGGTCAATGCAAGCATTCGTGCTCTGTTAAACCCGGAGCTGACGGCGAGCTGGGAAAAGGGACTGTCTATGGTTGCAGACGGAGAAATCAGGCAGGACGAGTACATGATAAAGCTTACCGACTTTGTAAAAAAGCGAACCGATGCCGTAAAGATGTCGGGACCGATTCCTCAGCTAAGCCACAACCTCAAGGTCATAGAGTCTATTTATTCGTCTTCCAAAAAGTGAGAAAAATGCGACCTGTGCTAAGTCATTGTTGCTAAATTCTGAAAATATGATACAATTTACTTATTGCAAAACAATTGTGTGAAATTGACATTTCTTCAGAGGAGGATACATGTCGGAATATAGGAGATCGGAAAGAATTTCAATCAGCAGAGCGACTCCCGGAATGGAGCTGGCGAAGGATATATATTCCAGAAGTAACCAGGTCATTCTTAATGCGGGGTCGATTCTTGATGCTGCCCGAATCTCAAAGATCATGTTTTACAGCATTGACACGATATGGGTTTATCCCATGCCGGGAAATGATACAGGCCAAGAGACGTTATCGCAACAGCTCAAGAATAGTGTTGAATTTCGTGAATTTTCAAAGAGATACGATGAGACGGTCACTATCTTAAAGGATTCGTTCGTTAGGATAATGGCGGATGAGGGAGAACTTGATGAGGAACTTCTCCTCAACGAGGTGGACACAATTATTAATGAAAGCGGCGGAAGGTCCAGGATTTTTGGCATGCTTCATTGCATCAGGGACTACGATGAGCTTACATATATGCACAGCGTCAATGTCGCCATCGTTTCGAATTGCTTCGGCAGATGGCTCAACATGTCCGAGGATGACATCAGGCAGCTGACTCTGGCAGGTCTTTTGCATGATATAGGAAAGACACAGATTCCCAAGGAGATTCTTCTCAAGCCGGAAGCACTGACTGTAGATGAATATAACATAGTCAGGAAACACACGCTTCTCGGCTATGACATGCTTAAAGACAAGAGCATCGATGACAGAGTGAAGATGGTTGCCCTCCAGCATCATGAGCGGGCTGACGGAAGCGGTTATCCTTTCGGAAAAACCGCGGAACAGCTTGAACCCTTCTCGATGATAGTTTCGATTGCCGATGTTTATGACGCTCTCACATGCGACCGTGTTTACAGATCGAGAATTTGTCCCTTTGCCGTTATATCAAGCCTCGAGGGATCTGAAAGACTTAAATACAACCCTCAGTACCTCATACCGCTGTTGCATAACATTACCGAAACATATATTAATCATTCCGTACGTCTTTCCGACGGTTCGATCGGCAAGATCGTTCTTATGAACAGGTCAGAGCTCGCAAAGCCCATTGTTCAGGTTGATGATATCTTTGTGGACCTTTCAAGGGAGCGTAATATCAACATAGAGGAGATCATCTGATCATGCAGCTTACAGGAGCACAGATCATAATTGAATGCCTTAAAGAGCAGAGGACAGAGACCCTGTTTGGTTATCCCGGGGGAACAGTCCTTTCTGTTTATGATGCGCTTTTTGAGCGCGGAAAAGGGATAAGGCACATCCTCACTACTCATGAGCAGGGGGCGGCGCATGCAGCAGACGGATATGCGAGAGTTACGGGAAAAACGGGAGTTTGCCTTGTAACTTCGGGTCCGGGTGCGACAAATCTTGTTACCGGGATCGCCACCGCGTACATGGATTCTTCCCCGATTGTTGCGATCACCATCAACGTGCCTGTCGGAAGTCTCGGCAGAGACAGCTTTCAGGAGATCGATATAGCGGGCATAACTATGCCTGTAACAAAGCATAATTTCATCGTAAAGGACGTTACGCAGCTCGCAAGTGTTATGAGGCGGGCTTTTTGTGTCGCCGCATCGGGACGTCCCGGTCCGGTGCTTGTCGATATTGCCAGGGACGTTACAGAGAATGTTTGTGATTTTGAACCCTTGGCAACAGATATAGGGACGAAAGGATCTTTCACTCGACAACGGGATAAAAATCCGTGGACGCTTCAGCCCGGTTTCAAGGCGGTTATGGGGAAGATTGCGACCGCTGTTCTTCATGCGAAGAAACCTGTCATAATTTCGGGCGGAGGATGCATTAGAAGCGGAGCGAGCGAATCACTCACCGAATTCGCGCAGGAATTTAACATTCCGGTTGTCGATACGATGATGGGAAAGGGAGCAATCCGCGGGAGTTCAACGCTTTCACTCGGAATGGGAGGGGAGTATGGAACTGCGGCAGCCGTCCGGGCAATGAAGGAATGTGACCTTATGCTTGCGGTGGGATGTCGTTTCAGCGACAGGCTGACGGGGGAACAATGTGAATTTATGGGCGATTGCAAGATCGTGCATATAGATATCGATAAGGCCGAGCTGAACAAGAATGTAAGAGCAGACATTTCGCTTCAGAGCGATGCAGATGTTTTCTTCAGGGAAATTTTGCCGCTTATAAAAAAGAGGGCGGCGGGCAGATTGCCGGACTATGAGAAATGGGCAAAGAGCCTCAGAGAGCCTGATGCATGGTCATGCGTTGATCGGGAAACCGGCAGCGAAAAAACATCCGCGCTGTCGCCGTCGGACATTGAGGGTGGTCTTGCGGACAGAGTGCCTCTTACGGGTGATCTGGTCGCGAAGGTCGTCGGAGATGCGGCGGGAAGTGAAGCTATCTTTGTAACGGAAGTGGGAGAATGTCAGATCAGTGCCGTAAATAAGATTTCCTATGAGCGCTCCGGAAGCCTCGTTACTTCCGGCGGGCTCGGAACCATGGGGTTCGGTCTCGGCGCGGCCATCGGTGCGAAGGCGGGATGCCCGGACAGAACCGTTATAAATTTTGCGGGAGACGGCTCGTTCAGGATGAACATGGCTGAGATCATGACGGCTGTGACGAACAAACTGCCCGTCATTGAAGTGATCTTCGACAACGGGGTGCTCGGTATGGTTCACACCATGCAGAAGGAGCGCTTTTCCGGTCATTGTATCGCCACCGAGCTTGACGATTCTTTTGACTACTGTAAGTTAGCGGAATCACTCGGAGCAGTGGCTGTCGGATGCTCTGATGTCGGAGAACTGAGAAAAGCGATAGGAAAAGCAGTTAAGGACAAAGACAAAGTACATGTTCTTGTCTGCCGTCTCGGAATCACGGAGAATTGAAACGGATGTAACGATTTTTTATGTGGGCGCTGCAGCCGCTTCGTTCTCGGCAGCAACGCGCGCGAGTTCGGCTTCCATTTCCTCGGGAGGAAGATCGCGGGGTCCCATGTGAGTGTTTGATGTTTCTTCAACAGGCTCGTTGTTCATGTTTCGGGTCCAGAACGCGAGCAGGTCTTCATCGGTCTTTAAAGCATCGTCAATTTCTTTTTGAGTGGCAGCGATGAGCTCCGCCACGTCGGAATCCTGACGAAGCTTAAGAAGCTCGGAACGGGTTGAACTTTGCATTTCACCCAGAAAGATGAGCGGATCGCCGGTTTCGTCGTATTGTATAAAGAGCTCGTCAAGAGAAAGCACCGGCGTGTCGATCGTAACGATGTCCATGTAATATCTTACGTAGCACACGAGATCGATCTCTCCGTAACCTTTCTTTGTGTAGCATGTAATGTCCGTAAATGCGGTGACGGCAGATGTTTTGGCCTGTATCTCATCCATGTTTATGTATGAAATGTCTGTGACCAGGCTTCTGAAGGCTTCCTTGTTTACTTCGAGTTTTGCATCGTAATAGCTCTTTATGAGGTCGTGAATCTCCGGATATGCTTCTTCGAGCAGTAAATTCGGCTCGGGAGTGGGCGTTGGAGACGGCGTTATCGAAACGACGGGGGTCGGATCGGGGGTCGTTATCTCTGTGTGGTCCATGGCTCCGGAAACGGGGTATCCCATGCCCGAACTGATATAAAATGTGATAAGCCCGATCAGCATGATGCCCGTGGAGAGAATTATGGACATTCTTCTGTAAATCTTCATAATACTTCCTTTTGATCTGAACCTCCGTAAATAAGCGGTGCCGCGGCACAGGCAATCGACCCGGAGGCAACGGTCGGATTGCGCTTCACGAAAACAGAATCTATCATACCATAAATTTTCGAAAATAGCAAATGGTGAAGTGAAAGAGGTTGCTTACAGTCTTGTAGGCAGTTGTTATTTGTGGTAAAATAAAATGTACGGGTTGTTCCGAAATCATAACCCGATCCGAAGCTGACAACAAGACATCAATCCGTCTTACACGTTGAATATACGGGGTTTTTGAATGGGTAATCTGCTTGAGAATATCCTCTTTGCGACAGCGCTTTGCGACATTGTTTTTGCGCTGAACATGCTTCTTGGAGAAAAAGGAAAACTCAGAATCAACAGGCTCTTTTCGGCATATGCTTTGGGCGGTGCCATCTGGAGTTTTTGCTTCGGCGCGCTCATAAACACGGAGAGCGAGGAAACTGCCTATTATCTGCGTTGTGTCGGAATGTTCGGTGTCTTTTCGAGCCTGATACTTCTGTCGATACTGATACTCGGATGGGTAGATCTGAAAATGTCCGTCAAAAAAGCCATAAAGCTTTTCGCTCTCGGTTTTATCGTCATCTATCCTTTCAACATCAGACGCGGAAGCGTTGAGTTTTTCAGAACATCGTGGGGTATGTCATATACCTTGAAATTCGATTTCTTCGGACTTCTTTATGTTATATTTACCGTTATGCTGTCGCTTATATATTTTGCGATGGTGTTCAGGCTTATTTCCAAAAAAAGCTCCGCAAAAAATAAATTTATCGGAAAAAGGGTTTTCATAGCGCTTGGAGGACTGGTGCTCGGAAACGTTTTTGATACGGTCCTCCCGAGCTTCGGATATGTGGCCGTTCCTTTAAGCACTTTTTTCCAGTTTGTATGCACGGTATGTATGTACTCGCTTATGTTGTCAGTTGCGGAATCTCAGCTGACCGAAGCGAATGCGGGAAGATATATATTCCATCTCGTAAACACGTCGATGCTTATATGTGACACCAACAGAAACCTCGTTCAGGCCAGCGAGGCGGCTGTGAGATTTCTTGATCTTGCAAAAAAGGGCAATCCTCTCAATCTTTCCGAACTCTTTGAGATAAAAGATGACGAGATGCGTTTGTGGGAAGCCGAACAGGCGAGCTTTGAAGCGCCTGCGAGAGCAAACGGAAAGCATTGTCTTGTGAATATATACAGTATGAGGGATGTCTTCGGCGAGAAGACAGGAAATCTTGTCAGCGTTCATGATGTGACCGAACGATACAAGATAATGAATGAGCTTGAAAAAGAAAGACAAAGAGCCGATGAAGCGAACAATGCGAAGTCCGATTTCCTCGCGCGGATGAGCCACGAGATTAGGACACCCATCAACACCGTTCTCGGAATGAATGAAATGATCAGGCGTGAGAGCCTTGACAGGCAGATCCTTCACTACTCTAGCAATATAGGAGTGGCGGGTGAGTCCCTGCTTTCGATAATCAACGACATACTCGATGTTTCAAAGGTTGAGGCGGGTCAGATGAAGATCGTCTGCGCCGAGTACGAAACACGGTCAATGATTGAAAATCTTATCGACATGTTCTCGTTAAGGTGCGCCGACAAAGGTCTTGAATTTGAAACGGATATTGATCCGAAGCTGCCTTCGCGTCTTTACGGTGATGAGGTCAGGGTTAACCAGATTATTGTCAATCTCCTCAGCAATGCTGTAAAATATACTCCCGAGGGAAAGGTCAGATTTTCGGTCGGGGGACATAATCACGGTGACTGCTGTGAGCTTACGGTGGTTGTTGCCGATACGGGAATCGGGATCAAGAACGAGGATCAGGAGACTCTGTTCGATCCTTTTGTCAGGTTTGACGATGAAAAGAATCGTGGCATAGAAGGAACCGGACTCGGTCTTTCGATTGTAAGCTCCCTGTGTAGCCTTATGAATGCCCAGATCAGCCTTGAAAGTGAGCAGGGAAAGGGCAGTACCTTTACGGTACTTATCGATCAGGTGATTGCCGATCCCCAGGCAGTTGGTCTCATCAGCGTCAGCGAGGGAAGAGACAGACGTACCGGTGAATATAAGCCTTCATTTACGGCGAGCGGCGCGCATGTGCTTGTTACGGACGACAACAGGATGAACCTTGAGGTTATCAGAGGTCTGCTTAAACGTACAAAGGTTGCGGTTGACACCGCCGGTTCCGGACAGGAATGTATCGATAAGATTCGTGCCGTTAAATATGATATCGTCTTCATCGATCACATGATGCCCGTCATGGACGGAATCGAAACACTCGATGCAATCAAAAAGCTTGCGCCGGGTGAGAATAAATCCGAAAAAGCGACATACATCATGATGACGGCGAACGCGCTTAAAGGAGCCAGGGAGTTTTATGTCAGCCACGGCTATGACGACTACCTTTCAAAACCTGTCGAGGCGGTTGCACTCGAAAGAATGGTTGCTTCCTATCTGTCCAGGGATCTGATTGAGGATGCATCGGGGAATGATGAATATATTAAAACAGAGAGTGATGACAGAATAGAAAAATGTGCTGCCGTCCTTAAAGAGTACGGCATAGACATGAGGAAGGGGCTCGAGTTTACCGGAGATTACGACGGTTATGCAGACACGGCGCGTTCCTACATGGAAAGCTATGTTGATGAGAAGAAGGACCTTGTTAAATTCCGCGACGATAGGGATATTGACAATTACAGAATACTTATACATGGGATCAAGTCGAATGCCAGGACGTTCGGTTATGACGAATTGTTTGAGTACGCCTACTCGCAGGAAATGGCCTGCGCAAACGGCGTATTTGAAGGCATCGTGAGTGACGGACCGCGTCCGGAAGCATATCTTGACAATATTGCGAGTGCTTTTTCGGCAGCGTTCGGTTATAATGAGGTTTCGGGTGCTGCGCTTTCGTCAGGAACACTTCCGATCACCACGGATGAGATTTGGGAGATCAGGAACAGGCTTGTCGATCTCCTTGAGAATTTTGAGGAAACCCGTGCCAGGGAGCTTACCGAAAAGCTCATGACACATGATATCGGAAAAGATAACATGCAGATAGCGACCGATATAATCAAGTTCCTCAAACGCTACGATTATGACAACGCGCTTGAATGTGCGCGAAAGATAAGGTAACAAAACTATGATCAGTAATGACCGAAGCCCCGAGAAGGTGATACTAGTCTGTGTCGCCACAGAGGGGAGCGAGGATCCCGAAATACTTCTTGATGAGCTTGCCGAGCTTGTTGAAACGGCAGGGGGACAGGAAGTCGGAAGAGTGATACAAAACAGGGAAAATGCTTCGCCCGCAACGTATGTGGGCAAGGGCAAGCTTGAAGAGATATCCGCATATGCATCTGCGCAAGGCGCAACAGGGATTGTCTGTGACGATGAGCTTTCTCCGTCACAAATGAGAAACCTCTCGGAAGCGCTTGAACCGTTAAAGGTGCTCGACAGAACGATGATCATTCTTGATATTTTCGCGGATCACGCTTCAAGCAGCGAAGGCAAGCTTGAGGTTGAACTGGCGCAGCTCAGGTACAGAGCCGCCAGGATCAGGGCTCTGGCGGGAAGTTATGACAGACAGTACGGGCTTGGCATGCGCGGACCCGGTGAGAAAAAACTCGAAACAGACAGAAGGATCATCAGGGAGAGGATCGCGGTACTTGCGGGAGAACTTAAAAATGTCTCGAGGACACGTGAAGTCACGAGAAGCTTAAGGAACAGGAAAGGACTGCCCCTTGTCTCTATCGTTGGATACACAAATGCGGGAAAGTCGACCCTGCTCAACGCGCTGACGGGTTCGGAGGTGCTTGAAGAGGATAAGCTTTTTGCGACGCTTGACACCACGATCAGAAGTTATATTTCAGGGACGGGACAGGAGATTCTTTTCTCCGACACGGTCGGTTTTATCCGAAAGCTGCCGCACCATTTGGTGGATGCTTTCAGATCGACACTTGATGAGGCTCGATTTGCCGACATTATTCTTCAGGTGGCTGATGCGTCCGATCCCGAGATAAGAGCGAAAATGAGGGTTGTGAGGGATACGCTCGCCGGTCTCGGAATAAGTGACAAACCGATCATCACCGTGTTCAATAAATGCGACAAGCTTCATCCGGCGGATCTTCGTGATCCTGAAGCAGATGCGAGCGTCATGATAAGTGCTAAAACGGGAGAAGGGCTTAGGCAACTGATCGAACGGGTGGAGAAGATCCTTTCGGAGCGAAGCTGCCGGTTTGACGGCATCATTCCTTACACGCAAGGTTCTCTTGCTTCGGATATCAGGACAAGGGGAAGGCTCCTTTCGGAGGAATACTTACCGGAAGGCATTAAGATCAGCGCATTTGTTCCGCCGGAGCTTGCGGGACGTCTCAAAGGATTTGAGACGGAAGAAAATATATGAATTAACAAGAAGGAGAGAATACATGAGATACGGTTATTTTGATGCGGAAAACAGAGAATATGTTATCACGAAACCCGATACTCCCACCGCGTGGGCGAATTATCTGGGCTCGCCCGATTACGGCGCGATCATTTCGGGAAACGCCGGCGGATACAGCTTTGAAAAATCAGGAGCGAACGGCAGGATCATCAGGTACAGGTTTAACGGTGTGCCGCTCGATCAGCCCGGGCGCTATATCTACATCAGAGACAATGATGACGGCGATTACTGGTCGGCTTCATGGGCGCCCGTTTGTAAACCGCTCGAGGATTATAAGAGCGAATGCCGTCACGGTACCGGATATACGGTTATTACCGGAACCTATCGCGACATCGAGGCAGAAACTCTTTATTACGTTCCGAAGGGCGCTGCCTACGAGGTTTGGAGGTGTAAGGTCACTAACCGCGGTGACATGAAAAGGAATCTTTCGGTTACGGGTTACTGCGAGTTCGTTAATGAGAACAACTACGAGCAGGATCAGGTTAACCTTCAGTACACGCTTTTTATCACACACACATATTTTAACGGAAGATATATCCTTCAGAAACAGAATGAAAATCTTCACAACCCCCGCCTTGAAAGATTCCTCGGACTTGCCGGGGCAAAGGTGGATCGTTACTGCGGTGACCGCGATAAGTTCGTCGGACCGTACAATACATACAAAGACCCCGTCGGGGCAGCCGCTCCTCTTGAGTGCAATCTCAACTACAACGGCAATTCCTGCGGCGCTCTTGAATCCGAGATCTCGCTTGAACCGGGCGAAACGAAGGAATTTATCTACGTCCTCGGCCAAAAGCCCGCTGCCGAGGCCGATGCGATCCTCGACAAATATGAAAAACCGGGCGTTACGGACAAGGAGCTGGAAGACCTTAAGAACTACTGGCACGGTAAGCTTGACAACCTTAAGGTAAACACTCCCGACGAGAACTTCAACAACATGGTAAATATGTGGAATGCATATAACTGCTTTATCACATTCACATGGTCGCGTGCCGCGTCCTTCCAGTACTGCGGTCTCAGAAACGGTTTCGGATATCGCGATACCGTTCAGGATATTCAGGGTATCATTCATCTCGCTCCCGAGATGGCAAAAGAGCAGATCAGATTTATGCTTTCGGCGCAGGTTACGAACGGTGCGGGACTTCCGCTTGTAAAATACACACATAAGCCCGGACAGGAGAACACTCCCGACGATCCGGAATATGTTAAGGAAACCGGGCACCCCAGTTACCGCGCAGATGACGCGCTCTGGCTCTTCCCTACGGTGGACAAATATATCTGCGAGAGCGGCGACCTGAAGTTCCTTGATGAAGAGGTCTGGTTTGCTGACAACGGTGAGAAGGGTAGCGTTTATGAGCATTTGAAGCGCGCTGTCGCATTTTCGATGAACAACCTCGGGAAGCACGGCATGCCTGCGGGACTTCATGCGGACTGGAACGACTGTGTAAGGCTCGGGAAACTCGGCGAATCGACATTTGTTGCATTCCAGCTTGTTTATGCGGTCAAGGTCCTTAAAAAATACGCCGTTATCAAGGAAGACAAGGCATATGCGGCAGAGCTTGACGGCATTCTTGACAGGCTTACCGCGGCTGTTGACGATTGCTGGGACGGGGACAGATGGATCAGAGGTTACAAAGAGGACGGCGCCGTTATCGGCAAGCGTACCGATCCCGAGGCTTCCATGTGGCTTAATCCCCAGTCGTGGTCTGTCATCGCGGACTTCGGCAGCGATGAGCAGAAGCGGAAGGCAATGGACAGTGTCGAAAGAGAGCTTAACACTCCTTACGGTGCTATGGTCATGTATCCGCCTTACGAGAATCACGCATTTGACGGTGCGCTTATGACATGCTTTAATCGCTGTGTTAAAGAGAATGCGGGAATCTTTTCACAGCCTCAGGGCTGGTTGATCCTCGCCGAATCAAAGCTCGGTCACGGTAACCGCGCATATATGTACTGGAAGGAGGCATCGCCCGCAACCTATAACGACCGTGCGGAACAGAGGTCGCTCGAACCCTATGTCTTCGGACAGTTTGTTGAGGGCAAGGAAAGTCCTTTTGCGGGACGCGCTCATGTGCACTGGCTCACCGGAACGGCTTCGACGGTTATGGTCGGCACTGTGGAGGGCATCCTCGGTATTAATCCCGAAGCGGACGGACTTGTGGTAAATCCCTCGATCCCTTCTGAGTGGAAGAATTTTACCATCACAAAGAACTTCCGTGGTAAGACTCTTAACATAAACGTTGAGAATCCGAACGGTTCCGAGCACGGAGTTAAGAAAGTTATTATTGATGGACAGACGATCGACGGGATCCTTATCCCTGAGAAGATGCTTAGGGACAACAGCAGTATCACTATAGAAATGTAATTAAGAAGAACCTAATGCATGTTTATGTGTCGGGCAGGAAATCAGCGGCGAAAAAACCGCCGCTTTAGAGAATCCGGTACATGTTCATGTGTCGGGCCAAGGAGATAACAAACAATGAGCACCATTAAAAGAACCATGAGGCACATATGCCTTTTGATACTCACATGTGCCGTGGTTACATCGGCATGCGCTTGCGGATCGGGCGAAGGCAGCGTCCCCCCCGCTCCGGAAACAGCGGCAGAGCCCACGCAGGCTCCTAAGGATACCGTGACTGTAATTGACGTCGAAAAAGGCACCGACAGTGTGATTGTGATTGACGGTGAGAGCGGCACAGAATTCATTTCACAGTTTACCGATCAGGAGCAGGAGACCAAGAAACCTACGCCGGCGCCTGCGAAGCCTGATCCCCAACCTGCGGTTAAGGGTGAAGTGACACTGAGCTTCTTTGATGACGGGACGTTTGCTTTCAACGATACCAACGCGTTTTTTAACGATACCCTGACGGTGAGCCTTGAGGTGCCCTCGGGAGCAAAGGCCTATTATACTCTCGACTGTACGGAGCCGACCGAGAATGCGCTTGCTTATTCCGAACCCCTCGTGTTCGAGCCGGTGGAAGGAAATCTTCCGGATGCCTATGTTCTGCGGGCAAAGGCGCTTCTTTCAAACGGAACATGGACCAAGACAGCGGTAAAGACATACTTTGTTGCGGAAAACGTAAAGGAACGTTATACGACTTTGGTCTTTTCCGTTACGGGCGATCCCGCCGACCTCACGGACAAGCCGGATGGTATATTCTACGGCAAGAATTACAAAAAACGCGGCAGAGAGAGTGAGCGCGGAGTCTTTGTCGAATCGTTCGGACCTGACGGCTATCCCGAGATCGGTCAGTTCGGCGGCGTCAGGATCTACGGCGGATATTCGCGTCAGTATTCCATCAAATCGATGAAGCTTTTTGCCAGAAAATCATACGACCCCGATCACGGAACCTTTAAGTTCAACGATTTCGGGACGGAAAGAATGGACGGAAGCGGTAAGGTAATAAATAAATATGACAAGCTCGTGCTTCGTGATGCGGGAAATGATTACCAGTTCTGCTTCCTCCGTGATGAACTCAGTCAGACGCTTTGTCAGAAAGCCGGCTTTAAATTCTATGAGGCTGTCCTTCCTGCCGCAACCTATCTGAACGGGAAATATTACGGTCTCTTCTGGCTTCATGAGAATTATTGTGATACATATTTCAAGGAAAAATTCGGTAAAGATGCTCCCGGTGAGTTCGTAGTCCTCGAAGGAAGCGACCAGAAGAAGAATGATGACGATGACGAACTTACGAAAAAATGTGTTGACGAATTCAATGAGGCGTATCAGAAATTTATCGACATGGATCTTACGATAGATGCCAATTACAAGGCGCTTGACGAGTTCCTGGTAGTCAACGATTATCTTGATTATTTTGCATGGAATATCTGCCTTAACAACTGGGACTGGCCGAACAACAATTACAAGGTTGTTCGCTATGTTCCCGCTGAAGGGGACACATATAAGGACGGTGTTTTCGACGGTCGTTACCGCTTCCTGCCTCATGACATGGACTATTCGTACGGACTTTACGGACAGGATGCAACGCAGCCGTACTACGATACCCTTCGTATCGTCATGAATCCCCGTGATACCAGATATGCGCCGCTTTTCACAAAGCTGATGGAGCGTGAGGACTGCAAGGAGTACTTTAAGAACAAATCAATCGAATTCCTTGAAGGAGCGCTTTCCGAGGAAAGTATCCTTGAGAGTTACAATATGCTTAATGAATCACGTTCCACTGAGCTCGATTATTACTATGAGCATATCGCGCAACTTCGTAAGAAGGGTGATTTCTCACTCTGGTGTACGCCCGGCTCGTATTATGAGTCGGAGGCTCAGTTGATGATATTTGCTCAGAATCGTCAGGAGTACGCGCTCAAGTATATTGAGAGGGATCTGTACGGGGCAGAGGACTGAAACGTAATTAATCTATAGTATACCAAAAGGCTCGAGCGTAACTCGAGCCTTTTGCATTACCTTAATCAGGCTCTCGCTGCCACGTGTAACAATTCCCAAAACCGCTTCGCGTTTTAAGTGTTTTGGGAATTGTTCGCGGGCGCGCTCGAGCCCTTTATTATTATAATCCGGAAAACTTTGAATATAAGAAAAAAACAGCGGGAAATTCCCAATCTCAAATTCCGCTGTACGAATTAGGAATAATAAGAGAAAGAGAACAGCGGAAAAGCCAAAATCTCAATTCCCGTTGTCCAAGTTCGATAAAACAAAGGAAAAAGAGCAGCGGAAATTACGAAAAATCGAATCCCGCTGTATTTTGGACGAAATATTCAGATAAAACACAGATAACAGATCACGATAAAAGCGCTCGCGATCACGAATCGTGCCACGGTCTGTGTATCGGACCATCCCTTGTTTTTGCGGACATGGTCATGGATGGGTGTTCGTGTGTTTTTGAGGATCTTAAGCTTTACGGTTCTGAGAAGCGCGACCTTCAAAAGCCCCAGACCGCCGTCAAGGATGAAGATAAGGCAGATCGGGATGAAGGCGAGGGGACTTCCTGTTTCGAGGGCAACGAGTCCGAGAAAAAGTCCGATCGCGCGCGATCCCGCGTCACCCATCAGAACCAGGCTCGGAGATGAATTGAAAAGAAGGTATGCCGCAATGACACCGATCATAATGACACATTTGATGATAGCTGGTACGCTTGCACTTGAAGTGCCCATGAGGATGAAGAGAAAACCTGCGATCGAAACGATCGA
>JAEEIH010000180.1 GCA_016281275.1 Lachnospiraceae bacterium
GCCGAAAGACTGTTTGAAACTGAGGTCAAAGTAGCTGAGGTAGGACTCGAGAGCTGGCAGATGTCGCTGTGCTGGGTTTCTCCGGAAAACTTTAAAACAAGGACATGGGAAGCGGTCGACATCCTGCTCGGAGGGTACAGCCCGGCGTTCAAGATCCATTTTTATCTGATATCTGTTTTACTGATCATTGCCATGCTCAATTGCTTCTTCGGATTTGGAAAGATGATCCGCGAGGGAGACCGGCGCAGGCTCAAGGTGTTGATCGTACAGGCCGCGGCAACAGCTGCTTTCCTCGGAATGTGTATCTGGGCGTGCTTTACATCGTTCTACAGAACGGGAGAACTCGATGTTTCACCTCTCTCGGCAGCACTCATGATCGTCTTCTTCATGCTTATGGGCATCGTGGCGGGAGTATTTGGCGGTTCGTTCCTCCTCGGGAGAAAATCATTCTTTTCGATGACGGTTCCTGCGATAATTTCAGCAGTGATCACTGCTATGATGTATGTCGGGGAAATGATCCTTCTTTCCGGAAACTTGTACAGATTCGGACACGGCTTTTTCTTTGACGGGATGGGAGCGCTCATCCTTGCGCCTGTTGACGTTTTGGTGATCATTGGATCGGGAGTTTCTACCTTCTTCGTATCAAAGGCACTAAATCTCGGTACGGACAACGGTGATGACATAAATCTTGGCCCGGATAACAGTGATGACAAGAATCCCGGCGCGGACGAAAACGATGAAATTAATCCCGGAACGGATGACAGCGATGAGATGACGGAAATTAAGAAGAATAACCCCTCGGGGCTCATAACCGTTGTTCTGCTCTTTGTACTTCTTATACTGTCCGCTCTGGCATCGTGTCTGATGGGGAGTGCACAAAGTGAGCCGCGAACCGAATCGGACAATAAGAAAACGATCGATATCGAAGCGGCCAAATCAAGCCAAGCGTATGGCGAACCGGTTAAGTTTCATGTTGATGTGGTGGATGGGAAAACCACAATAGTAAATCCCCCGGATCCCAACGATTCGCCATTTTCTCGAAACCGTGACATTATCGGTGCAAATCTGCCGACAATCCGGCACATCATGCCTGAAATTAAGCCGTCGCCGGAAAATGAAGCGGGGATATACGGTGGGTACTTCTTTGTGCCTATAGACGGAGAAATATACAGATACCGGATAGAAGCAACAATTCTTGGAAATTATAAAAAAGACACGCTGATCTATGAGAGTATCGAAGACCTACTCTTTGAAGATGATCAGAATTGGGAATTTTATACGGTTCGGGATGATCATGAGCATAGGTTCCTGATCGGTACTTCTTCCGGTGAGGACTATCTCTTGGAATATGCTCCTCCGCTTGCTGTTTTGGAAGAGGAGATCGAAGATGCAAAAGCTAACGGTTTCGTGGTGATGAGGGGGATGGAGCCGCCGTACGGCAGGGAACTCATGGATGAGTTTATGGAGAAGGTCGAAAGAGGCGAACCTGCCGAAGTGAGGATCGCAAAAGCATATGACATTTCGGAAAATAAAGCACCGGAGCTTGAGCTTGCGATAAAGCAGGACTATCCGAGTCTTTTCCTTTCGGAGCTTAGTTTTGACGGAAGTGCGTTTACGGTCTCTCCGATAAACAAGATTGACGGGGAATATGTCATTGCCAAACGTGAGGGGATCGATTCTGATAATAATTCCTGGAAGTACCTGAAGCGTATGACTGATATTCCCAGAGTCAAAAGTGCGCGCTTTAACAGCGCTGAAAGGTATGTGCTTGTCAATGATGATACACTTACTTGGGACGATCTTTTTAATGGAATGATAAGCAACCGTTTTGGGGATTTTATACCCTTCGAGGAAGTATTTAAAATCTATGATGTGAAGTGAGAGTGTGTGGACTATGGGCGGTTCCCATGGATCCATACTGTGAGGTCACAGCATCGCAGTAGCTGCTGCAATGAGTACTGTGATCGTAGCAATCGAAACTGTGGTGGTAATGGCAACGGCAGTGGAGAGGATGGTCGGATCCATGCCCTTTTTCTCGGCCTGGATCATAGGCAGATTTCCGACCGGAACGGCTGCCATGAGAGCAACTCCGAGTATGGCGGTTTTGTCGAAAGACATAGCATGCATAACAAGGATTATAAGCACGGGGAAGATGATGAGCCGCAAGATTATGAAGATCCATATACGTGCATCCTTGATTGAGTTTAAGAGCTTCGATCTCGCAATAGACACGCCGAGAAGTACCATCGAGAGGAAAACGGTGGCGTTGCCGACATATTCAACCGTGTTTGCGAGTATTGGCGGAAGCTCGAGATTGAACCAGAACACAACGAGCGCAAGGATTGCCATGATCGTGCCGGGATTAAGGATGTGCTTGAGCGGATTGTCTTTATTTTTTCCTTCGTCGTCCGGTCCGTTGCCGAGGATCATGAGTCCGTGTGTATAAAAGAAAAGGCTGTAAAAGACATTAATAACTATGACATATATAATGGCGTTCGCGGGAAGAATGGCTCTGGCAACAGGAATTCCGAGAAATCCTGTGTTTGTATAAACGCACATGAGGTTGTAAAACTTTCGTTTGTCTCGGTCCACGCGAAGAATGTGAGGCATGACAAAGCCGATGATCACCAAAAGTGTATAAAATGACGCTCCGAGAATGATGGCGTTGATCAGATCCGCGTGACTTGCGGTGATGTTGCCGCTCAGGATCGAGGCAAGGATCATTGCTGGATTGCACACATCAACCACTATGGCAGACAGTTTTTTGGAAGTAAGAGAATCAATAACGCTCCGCTTTTGAAGAAAGACGCCGATGGCGACCAAAATACAGATAACACCCATCTGTTGCAGAATAATCGTCAAACTCATAAATTATCTCCGAATTTAAGTATTTCAGCCCATAATTCTATTACTTGTCACATTGTTTGTAAAGGATGATTATTGTTTGACATGCTCGGCGGAATGCGTCTCCCGAAATATGCGTCGCGGGTTTGTACTACATATCTTGTTCTTTTTTTTCATGAATATGGTAAAATGATACGGTACACTTAGTGAACATTATGGAGGCAGACATGGACGAAACGATCAAAAAAAGAAACCGGTTACTTGCACAGAAAGTTCTTAAAGGGCTTGAATCCAGAAATATGAAGGCATATTACGCCGAGGACAAGGCAGAGGCGCTTAAGATTGCTCTCAGTCTCATTCCCGAGACTAAGAGCGTTACGATGGGAGGAGCAATGTCGGCGCATGAGATAGGCCTTGTGGATGCGCTGAAGAACGGAAACTATAACTTCATTGACAGAGATGCCGTGAAGGATAAAAGAGCAGCTATGCTTGCCGCATATGATGCGGATTATTTCCTTACAAGTGCCAATGCCATTACCGAAGATGGTGTCATGATCAATATTGACGGTAATTCAAATCGTGTATCGGCCATTGCACAGGGACCCCGTCATGTCATTGCAATCGTCGGAATGAATAAGGTTTGCCCCGATGTTGATACAGCTATGAAGAGAGCAAGAAATGTTGCTGCTCCGACCAATGCTCAACGTTTCGGACTCAATACGCCTTGCGCCAAGACCGGCTCGTGCATGAATTGTAAGTCACCCGATACAATCTGCTGCCAGTTTCTGATCACCCGTTTCTCGCGTCACGAAGGGCGCATTCATGTGATCATGGTGAATGATTCACTCGGCTTCTGACCGGATAGCTCAATAATCAAAGGAGTATATTCCCAATGAAGAAACTTCGACACATCTGCCTTTTTGCGGCACTTGTATTGTTCTTGCTTATATTCACCGAGACTTCGGGTGCACAGGCTGCACTGAAGCCCTCTATGATTGAGGAAAAGGTCATCCTGTACACGGATTCGGAACCATACAAATTCAGGTTCATAAACCTTGATTCCGATGCGAAGCTCGATATTTCATCATCGAATGAGGCAGTGATAAAGATCAAAGATTCTAAGGCCGTTCCCCAAAAAAACGGGAAGTCAACCGTGACGATCAAGGTCACCCAAAGCAAGAAGACATACAAATTCAATGTGAAATTCACTGTTAAAAAGGTTCCGAAAGAAAAAACAGCGAAGGACTATAAAAAGCTTGCGGACAAAACAATCAAGCGGCTCAAGAGTGAGCTTCTTGACAGGAAGAGGGGAATCCTCAATTACGGTGACAGGATATACTGTACCACTCAAAAAATGCTTGATAAGGAAATTTATAAAGGGCTTTGCAAGTATAGTGCTTTTAGTATCGTTATTTCCGATCTGAAGCTTGTTCGTTCCGAGAAAGAGTACGCTGACAAGTTCCCGCTTGTTGCGGAGATTGCGTTGACCAAGCCCATGGAATACAGCAACTGCATATCGCTGATAGTTTCTGCTACGAGAAAGCCAACAGCTTTCACGGCTCAAGAGATTGCGGTGGATTACGCACTCAGCGGCGGCGACGTATCATTCCTAAACAAGAATGAGAAAGCAATGTACAATAAGATTGTCAAAGTAGCCAAGAAGCTTAAGAAAGACAATGCTTATGACACAGTAAAGGCAATTCATGACTATATAATTAAAAAGTTTGAATATGAAACAGATAATACGAATGAGAACCGTTACAGTCTTGAAAGTGCGATCAAGACCGGTAAGACCGTATGCAGCGGATATGCGAAGTATTTCAATTCACTCTGTAAAGCGCTCGGCATTAACGTTGAGTTCGTCATCGGAAGCACGGGCGGCACGCCCGGCGATCACGGCTGGAATCTCGTTGAAATCGCCCACAAATGGTACGGAGTTGACGTTACCTGGGATGACGGCGGTAAGGACGAAAAAGGCAGGAATATATACTACTATAAGTATTTCCTCATCGCCGACGAAGACATGAAGAGGGACCATTCCTGGGACGAAAGCCTTTATCCGGAGGCTGTCAGCAAGGATCTCGGAATCATATACTCGAATCTTGAAAAGTACCCTGTGGTGAACGGTCAAAAAGATGCCCTCGCTTACATAAAAGACTTTGCGACAAAGTTCGCATCTTCGAAGACAAAGGAGACCAAGCTCGAGTTCAGAGAGCTTATGGCAAGTAATGATGCTTTTGAAGCGATCAATAAGGAGCTTAACACATACGGACGGACGCTCGGGGTTTACTGGAAGGACTGGAAGAATGAATCGGACGGTCCGGGAAGGGTCTATAAGATCACTCTGTATAAAAAATGACGGGATAAAAGATAATTGAAGATATCCCCCCACCGCTTAAATTAGCGAAGATGGGGGAAATCTTTGTTTCAGGCGGTAGTTAAACACCGAAGGAAAGGAGGTGCGGAGCATGACTAAGATTCAGATAACAGACATAAATGCGCCCGAACTCGATGTATTTGCCAGAATATCCGAGGCACAGCTTTACAGGGCTTATGAACCGAAGGTAGGGATCTTCCTTGCAGAAAGCGCCAATGTGATCCTTCGGGCACTTGAAGCCGGATACGAGCCTCTTTCGATGCTGGTCGAAACCGAACGTCTTGATACGGAGGCCGCTCCTGTATTCAATATGATAGAAAAGCTATGGGGAAGAAAAAAGATGGATTCAATCCCTGTATATACCGCAAAACGTGAGATCGTCTGCAATCTCACCGGCTATACATTGGTTCGTGGACTTTGGATGACGCTTCGAAGGAAACCGATGGTCTCTTTGGAAGAATTCTGTAAGGGCAAAAACCGGATCACGGTCTTGTTTGATGTCGTTAACCCGACGAATGTCGGAGCGATCATCCGCAGTGCGGCAGCACTCGGTATTGACGGGGCGCTTCTCACGCACGCATCGGTCGATCCTCTTACAAGGCGCTCGTCCAGAGTGAGTATGGGTACCGTGTTTCAGATCCCGTGGACCAAAGCCGGTAAGGAAGAATCCGAAGGAACCAATCTGATACGGACTCTTCACAGCTACGGCTACAAAACTGTTGCCATGGCATTGACAGAAGACTCTGTCGGAATAGATGAACCCGAGATCCGAAAGAATGAAAAGCTTGCCATTATCCTCGGAACCGAAGGCACCGGCCTACCGAAAGAAGTTATCAGTACCTGCGACTACCGGGTCATGATTCCGATGTATCACGGTGTGGATTCCTTAAATGTCGCCGCCGCCAGCGCGGTGAGCTTTTGGGAGCTGGGGAAAAGATGATGACGATGGACCACCCCTATGTCTGTCTTCAGAAGCACTTCTTCGTATGTTTTTGGTCGCAAGCGGAAACACTTGCGCATTTATAGCAGACCTCGTTGGGGCAGACACCGTTCTCAAAGAACTCGCGGATGTTCGAAAGCGTTGTGTCTGCTATATTTTTGAGAGCTTCGCGGGTGAGGAAAGCCTGGTGCGACGAAACGATGACGTTGGGCATGGAGATAAGGCGGGCAAGAGTATCATCGTCAACAATATGTCCCGAATAGTCGTGGAAGAAGACGTTCGATTCTTCTTCATAGACATCAAGGCATGCTGCGCCGACCTTGCGGTCTTTGATGCCTTCGATGAGCGCCTCGCTGTCGATGAGAGCGCCTCTCGAGGTGTTTATGATGACGACGCCCTTCTTCATCATGCCTATGGTCTCGCGGTTGATCATGTGACGGTTCTCGTCCGTTAGGGGGCAGTGGAGCGAGATGATATCACTCTTTTCGAAGAGTTCGCCGAGTTCAACATAGTTGATCCCGGAATCTGCTGCAGGGAACTTGTCATAGGCGATGATGTTCATCCCGAAGCCGCGGCAGATGTCAATGAGGATACGTCCGATCTTTCCGGTGCCGATAACGCCTATGGTCTTGCCGTGAAGGTCGAAGCCTGTGAGTCCGTTCAGACTGAAATTAAAGTCTTTGGTCCTGATGTAGGCCTTATGGATTCTGCGCACAGAGGTGAGCAAGAGAGCCATGGCATGCTCGGCTACAGCGTACGGAGAATACGCCGGAACTCGCACAATATGCACTATGCCGTAGGCATTCTCAATATCGACATTGTTGTATCCTGCGCATCTCAAGGCGACAAGAGAGACATTCATGAATGAGAGGGCTTCAATGACCGCCTCGTTGATGTCATCGTTTACAAAGACGCACACGACATCACAGCCTTTGGCAAGCTGAACGGTATCCGGGGTGAGTCTTGTCTCAAAAAATGTTATCTCGAATTCGTCCCCGGCGTTCGCCTCCATAAACGAATTTTTGTCATAATCCTTAGCATCGAAAAATGCGATCTTGATCTTCTTGTTCATATTAATCGCGCCTCCTTTGGGGTTCCGGTGTCTTTCATCATGGCTTTTACGGGGTTGACCTTCTTCGCCATCGCGTAGATCGTTTCTTGGTCGCTGCTGATATAATACTTAAGTCCTGCGATCTCTTCGTCTGTAAACCCCTTGTTACTGATGACCTTGCATTCGGGGAGAGTGAGCTCGGCACTTTTTTCTCCGTCGGTAAAGAGTATATAGACAGCCTTACTGTCATTCGTGCGCGTCATCGAAGACACGCTCATTCTCAGTTCTTCGCTCATATGCATCACCCCGCTAATGTTTGTATCTTAATATGTCTAATTCTGACATATTGTCGTTTTTTGTCAATGGGTGGACCGGGGGACGGGGGTTGGGTGTGGTCCCCCCCCGGTCCACGGTGACTATTTTTACTTGTCTGAACTGTTAGTTTGTATTAGAATACCATTAGTTAGCAGAAGTTAACCGTATACTGTTTTCAACTAAGGAGAAAAAGCATGAAAAAACTGGTACTTATAAGACACGGCGAAAGTGAGTGGAACAAACTGAACCTTTTTACGGGCTGGATGGATGTCGACCTGAGCGAGAAAGGAACCGAAGA
>JAEEIH010000181.1 GCA_016281275.1 Lachnospiraceae bacterium
AGAAATGAAGAAACACTCAGCGATGCCATTGGAAGGGTATTTCATAACAAAAGACATATTTTTGTTATAGACATCGAAAGCGAGAGCAGATTTGTTAATGAAGATGAGGAATTTAGTATTCCGACCGGTAAACAAGATTGCTTTATGGCAATTCTAAAGTATAACGCTACGTGTATAGACATAGCTCCCATCGATGATTCCCCTTACATAAACACTGTATTATCGGGGCTCTGTGAAAAGTACGGGATTGCAATCCCGGCTGATTATCCGAAGAAAGACTTAATTATGCGTCTTAAGAAAACGGTCAACGATTTTCGGACAACAACTCTTGAACAGCTAGTGATCCGTGAAGCCGACAGGGGTTCAAGGGAATTGAGTATGGAGACGTTAAAGCTGCTGGGTTGCCTCAGCAGGGGTGAAAAGGACAGGCTTAAAGGATGGGAACTGCTCGCCTCTATGGAAGGAATGGAATCCGTCAAAGAGGAGGTACATAACCTTATTAACGCTATGAAACTCAATAAAGCGCGAAAAAAGAAAGGACTGAAATGTGAGCCTGTGGTTGGCGTCTTGTTTGCGGGACCTCCCGGGGTGGGGAAATCCACGGTAGGACAGGCTGTTGCAGACATATTAAAGGATGAACAGCTTCTGCCCGGGGGACGTTTTACATCAATAAGCGGAAGTAATTTGCAGGCGCAATACGTAGGAGAGACCAGTTTTCGAGTCAGATCACTTGCTGACGGAGCTGACGTTTTGCTGATTGATGAGTGTTATTCGCTCAGCCAGAGCTTTAAGTATAAATCACCTTATGCGGCCGAGGCTCTCGCAGAGTTGTGCCTTCTGTTATCGGAAGCCGCAGAGAGATCCGATAAGCTTTATATATTTGCCGGATATGGGGGCACGGATTCCACAGAGGATAACAACCTGATGAAGATGTTCCTCAATTCGAACCCCGGGATCAAGAGCCGAATATCTACGGTTATTGACTTCCCTTCATATAACGCAGAGCAGATGGGCAATGTGTTTATGAAGATCTGCGACAATGTCGGATACGTGTTTGATGAAGCGGATGTTCCTTCGCTGAAGTCGGACATCGAGGCATATTTCTCCGAGAGGATCACAGACCCTTCCTTTGGAAACGGAAGAGAAGCACGAAATCTGGTGTCCGAGGCGATGCGCATCCATTCGAAGGTTGTGGATGGTAAAGATCTGGATGACATAACGGATGAAGAATTAAAGACCATAACGGTTGATGAGATACATGCAGCAATTTCGTCATTGAGAATGATGGAACAGGCTCGTGCCGGAAAGAAAACACGAAAAATCAGCCTGATTGGATAAAGACATGAGAAAGGAAAGAAAAATGAGAAATATACCTATGGTAAGAAATACAAGCGGAGAGTATTGTGAGGACATCTTTTCCGAATTGCTCGGGCAGAGAAATGTGATGCTTCAGGGACCGATCACATCGGAACATGCAGCGGTCATTAACGCTGAACTGCTTTATCTCGCATCCCTAAGCGATGACCCTATCGAAATGTACATCGACAGCCCCGGCGGGTCGATCTCGGCAGGTCTTTCGATCATCGATATGATGAACCACATAAAGCCGGAGGTTGCGACGATCTGTTGCGGTGAGGCAGCCAGCATGGGCGCGGTTATCTTCTCGGCCGGTGCCCGGGGCAAACGTTATATGTTCCCGCACAGTGAATGCATGATCCATCAGCCGACTACCGGATTTGAGGGCAAAGAGAGTGATATCCGAATAATAGCGAACTATATATCACGCAAGAAAGAGGAACTGATCGAGATACTCTCAAAGAACTGCCATCAGGAACGAGAGAAGGTCGAGAAGGACATCGAATCGGACAACTATATGAACGCTTCCGAAAGTGTTGCATATGGGCTTGCAGACCGTATACTTGACACCTGAGCGATATACTTGAGTACCTTCACTTTTTCTTTTTGTACTCCCGGACAAGTTTTGTTCCGGGAGTACGGGAAGGAGAGAGATTCTGAAGACGGTATGAGCTATATTGTTAAAGTCAAATCCTTTAGAGTAAAGTATTTGTCAGTTGCTGTATTATTCAGTTGTGTGATAGTATCTTGCGTTTATCCTTAAAACTGATATAATTATTGTGACGTGTCGGGCACTGAAAAACCAGTAACATCGGCTAACATGTCTTTGTTTTTTTCGTTTGAAATCTTGATCACGGATTACCGATTATAATCTCCATACACTATTATAATGACATTCTGGTTCAGGGGTTGATAAAACAAGAGCATTTCTCTGTACTATATCAAACCTGACGACATGCTGTTTAAGAGACAGAGCAAATTTTATGTGAGATGCCGAACTCCACATTTAAA
This sequence comes from Lachnospiraceae bacterium, assembly GCA_016281275.1. Classification (GTDB taxonomy): domain Bacteria; phylum Bacillota; class Clostridia; order Lachnospirales; family Lachnospiraceae; genus RUG11977. The sequence goes on from JAEEIH010000181.1 coordinate 2,368, forward strand.
AGCTAACAGAATAATTTATGAAAGGCAGGGAATGATTTTTATGGAAAACAACAATAACAGTTTTGTAAAAGTTTGTCCAAAATGCGGTAAAACATATGGTTCAGAGGCTGTTTTCTGCATGAAATGCGGGACGAAAGTTGTAAATGCCGGGAGAAAATGTAATAATTGCGGTCATGAGTTGGAAGAAGGAGCAATTTTCTGCATGAAATGCGGGACGAAAGTGGATGCGGAATCTAATGTAAATAATGGACCACAAAGGGAGTCTTGCAACCGTTATAGTACTTGGCACTTTCGTACGCATGGTAAAGATCCTAGTGGGTTTTGTTTTTATGATGGGTATCTATACGATGATTATCTTGGGCGTCTAGACTATGATGATGGGGATCCATACTATCCTGATGGCTATATAAAAGTAGCAAAAATAAATACTCAAAATGGAGATAAAGAAGAAATAAAGCTGCCCAAGTGTTTTCCGGCCTTTTTCTTTGTCAACAAGTATGGCATATTCGAATTCGATTATTCGGGTTATGGAGAAAAATTTGTAGTGGCGTTATCCGATTTTGACGGGAAATTGAAGAATGTTCTCAAATTTGATGGGTATTTGACTAACGATAACATATTTCAGGGCTTCTATGTATGTGACTCAAAAGTCTATGCTATAAGTAAGAAAGAGTTGGTTGTTTATGACTTTGTCAAAGAAAAAGTATTGCAAAAAAGCGATATGACATGGCCGCCCGGATGGTCTAATGAAGGACTATCTGTGAAAAAAGTATCTGCAAACGAAAAAGCGATTTATCTGTTATTGTATTATCGTTGTGGCTCCGAAGGTCTGTCATGGCTAAAATATGATGTTGACACAGAAGGCAGAATTGATACTTCAAAGGGATCGTTCTTTATGGCACGAAAGAATGATAGATATTGTGATTATTCACGTGACTGGGTGTTTGCCGAGAAGGGAGTCTGCTGGACAGAAGTTTGCATCAGTGATGAAAGAGTCCTCTGCGAATACAATCTGGATACTGAGATACCTACAGGACGGAGGATTCCCGGTAAGGTATATGAAGAAATCTCCCAAACGTATAGATATATTTTGTTCTTTGATGGGGATTCTTTAGTTTATGATACAGATAAAACAATATATAAATATAATGTTAACGACAGTAAGTTGTTGGCGTTTGATTATATGAAGGAGAATTACAGCCATTACCATGGTGTGTATATTTATGATGGAAAATTATATGGGGATTTTTCGGATGACGAAGATAATTGCAGCTATATAATGCATAATTTTGAAAATGATACTACTAAAGTAATTGCTCAAAAAAACTGAGAATAATATACCGGAAGGAAAGATTTACCCAGAGCTTGTAAATAAAATAATTCATTTATGAGGAGGAGTAAATGAATACTGTGATACAAACAGAAGATGGAGAATTTGTTGCAGGATACGGGATGAGCTACCGGATTAAGCTGGTAATTGACGATAAATATGAGATGAATTTTACAGCAGTTCCCGATCCGGAGCATTACTATGCCGGATATTATATGGGTGCTGCTACGAGTCGAGAATATTATGAAAACCGGAGTAATAAGGAGAGTTCCGGATTCCATCTGATTGTTTTGCCTGATGGAATAAACATTGGTTCGGTGTATATGCTGGTTGATAAGTGGAACATTGTCTGTGTGGAGAAAGAGGGAGAAAAGCACCTTGTGTTTACATATATCGTGCATCCTGATGCCAATCGCCCCCATATGGGTTCTCTGGACGACGAAATATCACAAGAGGTTAAGCTGGGGAAAATAATATTGAAAGATGAGCAGTTGTTTCTCGTTACAAAATCGTGTGAGCTTCAATTTTTTAGGAAACTCTGATTTTCGTTTGTCGCCACTTTAAACAATAATATGACCGAAGCAACAGGGCTTTGGGACAGCCATTGGGGCTATCTGATACGGATTTTATATCTGTGTCATATAGCTCCTTTTTCTTGAAAAGCGAACAATATGATGTAAACTGAATGATGTATGATTAAAGAACATGCAAAGCGAAGTGAATTTATTGAAAGGAAAACCTAAACGGAAAGAGGTGATGTCATGAGCAGACAGATGTCTTCGCTATTGGAAATCAATCCGATCGAAAACGACTGGACTCCGCCGGAGATCAATGCATATGAATACGCAGAAGAAAAAAAGAACGATGTGAATGCACTGCAAAGTGACAATTACCTCTATATATTCCGGACGGAGCCGTATATTGATTCTATCTATGTAGAATTTGATTCGGACAGAAACATAAAGAGCCTCAGGAGGTTTACCATACGCGAGGGATATCGCTGGAATAGAGAGACGGAAAGATTCTTTAACGATCATTGTGTAAAGGAAGAGCTCTGTGCATATAACGGAGGTGCAATCGACAGGATATATAAAGCTTACAGTTCGGAGCATCCCGAGTGGCATCTGCAGCGTTATTATACCAAAGGGCTAAGGGTACTCGATCACATCAATAATTGTCTGAATCGGAACACTGCAAAAGAAATCCTTTATAAAGCGGGACTTGACGATCTCGCGGCACATATACATGAGATTGATACGCTAAACCTTCTTGCGGGCAGTCCATCGGATCTTTATGACGGAATTTCGATCAAGATCCTCAGAAATCTGAACTGCCCGTACGGACCGCTTATGCTCTCGGATAAATCATCAAGAGACTATGTGAAGAAGCTCAACAGCGTATTTCCGAAAGTTTTCAGCGAAAAACTCAATGATGCACAATGTCGGTATCTGCATACATTGATGAAAGGCGATCTGACC
>JAEEIH010000182.1 GCA_016281275.1 Lachnospiraceae bacterium
ATCGAAACAGCTGATACGGTCTGTTGCAGCGATCACAAGGCTGTCACCAAGGTCGTAGATCTCACGAACTTTTCCTTCTTTTACGGGTTTGAATTCCTTCATTTTACTCTTCCTCTCTTGTATAAGAAGCGTTCTTAGCGCTTCGTTTATAACACTTCCCTGGCGTTATGCGGGTTAATGCGAGGGCCTTCTTTTTCGGCTGCTAACGCTTATGATGCAAACGTCCACTCTCATCCCCGCCACGCGGAAAGTTATTATATACCAAATGCTTTCTTATAACAAGTACAATCATGCATAACTACTCAATCGAGTAGCCTACTCATATCTGTTTCTCGCCAAAAGAAAAGCCCATCCTTGATCGGACAGGCTCCCGGACATTTCTGTAATATGTATATTCACTTTCAAACATGCGGTTTTATCCAAACAGTCACTTTACTTTGAGAGTTTTCAAATAGTCTTTTTGCTCGGCTGTGATACGATAGCTCTCCGTCGCCTTTTGGATGGCTTTATTATGTGTCCAAACATCAAGCTTCTTCAGCTCGATGTACGGCAGAATGGTTTCGTACTGTTTGGCGAGCGCAGTAGCGAAGTACCATGCGATCATCATATTGACGTAATACTCGCTTGAGCGCACGAGGGCGACCTTTTCCGGGTAGATCGGGTCGTAGTCCTCGTCGAGGAAGTGCTCCATAAGCATTCCGATCCCGAATCTGATCGTGTAGGTTTCTTCCGATGCGATCCAGCGATAGATGCTGCCAAGAAGCTCGGGACGATTCTTCCGGAACACTTTCGGTGACATCTGATCGCATGTGGCCCAGTTGTCCACATACGGCAAAAACCGCTCCACTTCCTCGAGGCACCGCCTGAAGTCCTTCATCTCCGACACAATAAACGCGTGGAGCTGATTCTCATCGAAGTATCTGTGCGGCAGCTCAGTGAGAAACTCCACAACATCTTCTCTTTTTACCAGAGTCTTTGCATACTTTCTCAGTTCCGGCGTTCTCACCCCAATCACCGAATCCGCCGTGACCGTAGGGATAAGCTTCGCCTGAAAGTCACGGTATTTCTCATCCTGTAATGCGAAGAGGGCGTTCCTGATTTCCACTTTTACGTTCGCAGGATCAATTTCCGGAGTTAATGTCACTGCGCTGCCCTCCTATATATTTCAACACCATTTTGTATATCCTTCATGATTTCTGCCGAACAATTCGTGTTCTCTTTAAAATAGAGCACATCATAGTCCTGCTCCCAGTCAAAACTGAATAAGCCTTTTTTGAACGCCTTAAACTCCTTTGAATCTATATAGCTTCTCGTCTTTTTTCCAAAAACGGCAATATCTATATCAGATTCCGGAGAACAACGTTCTTCTGTTGACGACCCGAACAGAACGATTCTGGAAATGCCTTTTGCTTTCTCTGCCTGTACAGAAATATTCCTTATATGCGGAAGCTTTATATCCGCCACATATTTCCCCTTTTCATATCGTACTATTTTACACATATTGGGCTCCTTCTGTCCGGCAACCTATTACATCCATATTGCCAACAATTTTCCGCACTAGTTGTAACGTTACCGCTAAATGCACTACCATTAAATCTTACTTCTAAGGCTTTTACATTAGTACCAATAAAGCATACTAATATAAGCAAGAAAAGTAATACTTTTTTTCATTTATATCGCCTTCTTTATTATTTTATTAAAACTTTTTCATATGTTTCCGTTTTGTTATATATATATGAGCTTGCATTGTCTAGTTTAAATTCTAATATTTTTTCACATTTATCATATAATTCCATGAAGCCTCTACTACCATTAAAACGTATACTAGTTGAACACCCGGAATTCATAACACGATATATAAACATACCCAATACATATCCTTTGGATCCTATTAATTCATTTACACCTATTGTTAAATCAGGATCAAAGCTAAATTAGCTGTTGCTACTAAACATCTTATTTCATCTTCTGTATATACCTTGTATCTCTTTCCAAGCAACTTGATCCATTCGTCCATCTGTTCAATTGTCACTCTGTCGGTTTGCTCGTAGCCGTACTTTGCACCGAGAGAAAGCATGTCCGTTACATTGGTCATGCCTTCAAGCTTCTTTATTGCTTTCGTTCTTTTGCTTTTTTTGATGGATTTGTCGCCCTTTAAGAACGCTATTACAGCGCTCCTTGTTTCGTCAGGTAGAGTGATGATGCTATCAAAATCTTCTATCGCTGCGGTTTTGGCTTCTTTAATCTTTGTCTTACTCTTCGCCGCATTGATGGCGTTTTCTCCAATCTCTTTGAGGAGTTTTAACTGTTGCTTGCTGAAAGCGGAATACTCATTCTTTTTAAGGAGTTTGTCGTACGTTTTCCCAAAACTTTTGATTGCATTGCTTCTATATTCCTTGAGAGTATATTTCTGCGCAGCTTGAACAGGAACTGTCATAGACATCGGTAACACCGACACAAAAACACCGGTGACGCATGCTCCGATCAGTAGCATTGCCATCAGCCTTACGATTGTTTTCCTTGTTCTTATCATCATACTCCCCCTTTTTTTCGATATATAGCGCCGGTGAAACATGGGTGGTCTACCCGGGGGTCACCCATGTAGTTTACCCAATATCAAATTTCTCTATCTTGCAAGTGTGCGTCTTTTCCTTCTCGTCATAGTTGATGCCCACAAACAGAAGGTTTCCCTTGTAGTGCTCAAGCGATGCGAAGTACTTCTTCGCTCTGATCTGATCGATGGCGCTTTCGGTACACGAGTTTCGCTTAAGCTCGATTATCATCGCAGGGCGATTCTCCTTGAACGGGATAAACACAACATCCGCAAAGCCCTTGCCGGCGGTCATCTCTTTGACGACAGTGTACTCGTTTAACGCATAAATGTACGCCAGGTAGATAGCGCTCTGAAGAGCGTCCTCGTTGTTGTAGCTGCGGTTGCTCGTAACATGGATATGGGAAACATCAAGTGCTTTTTCAACCGCAGACTCATCACCACTTATCGTATCCAAGAGCAGTTGTTTCGACTCTTCGATTATGCGGTTTGTTTCGGCATACTCAGGATTGGCTTCGATAGCATTATACCAGTCCTTCCTTACTTCCCAGTTTGGTATTTCGCACGTTTCTTTATCAATATCATAAGAAAGGTAACCGAGGTGGATGAGGTAAGTAAAAAGATCACTCTTGGTAACGAAAGAATTCATTGTATTCATAAAACGAGTGACATTAACAGGGACTGCTTCTCCTGAGAGCATTTTGATCACATCTTCTTTTGTCCCCTCAAAGTTCTGTCGAATGCGTTCCGCGATGGCATCATAGGTTGATGTCTTTCCCCAAAAACTACCATAACGCTTTTTGAACATCGATTTTACAACAGATTCAGGATTATAAATATCAAACCCGTTTTGGTGATATCCGTCATACCAACGTCTGCATTTTTCAAAATCCATTTTGTGGTTTGCACATACTGTCCTGACTTCATCTTCTGTAAATCCGACATATTCCGTAAGCTCACCCGCATCCAGCATGGTGTATTCTTCAAAATTGTTGAGTTTCGACTGTATCTTGTCACGCACAATAGGAAGAATTCCTGTAAGGTAAGCAAGAGAGATCGCAGGACGAAGGGTGTCACTTTTAAAGAGTCCGTTGAGGAAGGAGAGATATTCTGCAAAGAGACTTTCCGGTACGTTTTCCCTGACAAGGACATCGTACTCATCCATGATGATTACGAACGTTTCGCCGGTAGCGGAATACACACGTAAAATACTCTGCCCGAGTGAATCATCCTCAAGAATTCCCGCACCGGGGAACTCCTTTATCATCTCTGCCTTGATTTCTCTGGTGATCCGCTTTATCAATTCGGTCTTATCAAACGTATTCTGATACTCGCTGTTCATGTCGAGCTTTATAACATTAAGCTTATTGAGTCGTCCCTCAAAGCAGGGATCCTTTGCGATCTTAAAAGGTGCGAATAGC
>JAEEIH010000183.1 GCA_016281275.1 Lachnospiraceae bacterium
GATGTCCGTTCACTCAGCCGTCTGTACGCGTGGCTTCGCTCCGCTTTGGATATGATACCCTGTTTGTTCATGAGAGCAAGCTCTCACCACAAACCGTGGTATCATATCCAATTGCAAGCTTGCTTGCAACAGACGGCTTTCGTTTATCGCACAAAAGCAGGATTCCGGCAAGAATTTCGGAATCCTGCAATATTTTGCCATTAAAAATACACTGTCATCAGTTCGCATCAGGCAGATCGAGTGAGATCGGCACATCGTTCATCAGCTCTTCGGACATGATCGTGAGGAACTCGTCAAGCTCGTCCACAGTCTTCGGTTCGAAGCGCTCGCGCGCGCGTCGCACGACTTCATCCACATAATCGCTTGACAGCGCATAATAATTTCTGAACTTTTCTGTCACGCGAAGGTGGTACTCACGCTTGTCGGTTTCCGACCTGATCTTTTCAATGTAACCCTTCTTTATCAGAGAATTGACCTTATAGGTTGCGTTAGGCGATGAAACGTTGATAAACTTCGCAAACTGCGCTACCGTCGGTTCACCGAGGGCGTAGATAACCTCCACACAGAAAGTCTCTACAGTCGAGAGTGATGTTTCACGCGAATTGAGGCGTTTGAACATCTCCTGATAAAAATGAATTTTCAGTTTGGTATGAACCTCAAGCAACGACTTTTCAAGCATTTTTTTACCCCTGTTGATCTACACATGTCACCCCGACAAGAAAGCTTTCGATCCTTTGCCGTGTGCACACTGCCAAAGCTCCGTTATCGAAGCGCAACACTTCGAAGAAGCTTTGATATAATCCGTTTTACCGGTCGTTCTCTCATTCCCCGAGCGCGAATGAGAACTCCGCTTTCACCGCTATCTGTCCGTCTACCGTCGCAACTGCTTCTCCTTTACCCATCGGTCCTCTCATTGCGGTGATGGTGCAGCACAGTTCAAGAACATCCCCGGGGACAACCTGCTTTTTAAATCTGGCGTTATTGATGCCACCGAAAAAAGCGATTTTTCCCTTGTTTTCCGGCTGAGTAAGCAGAACGACCGCACCAACCTGCGCAAGCGCCTCGATTACGAGCACTCCGGGCATTACCGGACGCCCCGGAAAATGTCCCATGAATTGCATTTCATTGGCAGTGACGCATTTTATACCTTTTGCCTTTACTCCCGGCTCACATTCCGTAATCTTGTCAACCATAAGGAACGGAAACCTGTGAGGCAATATTTCCTGAATCTGTACTGAATCTAGTGTCATGTTTTTCCCCCTGTTCTTACCCCCTCATCCCGCCCGTTTTTCTCCGGGTCATACGGGACGATCGTATTTATGTTCACGGTGCACCGCTTCTTCTTTCAGTCGCAGCCTCCCCCGCCTTAAACGATGATCCCTCTCCGGAAGTCGGGGGATGTCATTATTTTAATTAAATTTTTTAAACACCAGGCTCGCATTGTGTCCGCCGAATCCCAGTGCATTTGAAAGCGCGATGTTAATCTCGCAGTCGCGTCCCTTGTTCGGAACGATATCAAGATCACAGTCCGGATCGGGTACCCTGTAATTGATCGTGGGCGGCACGAAATCATTCCTGAGCGCAAGTGATGTGATGATCGCTTCTATCGCGCCGGCCGCACCGAGAAGATGTCCGGTCATCGATTTTGTGGAGCTGACCATAAGCTTGTCGGCATGTTTGCCGAACGCTTTTCTTATCGCCTGTGTTTCGCCCGAATCGTTAAGCGCCGTTCCCGTTCCGTGAGCGTTTATGTAATCCACTTCTCCCGGTGTTATTCCCGCATCCCCGATCGCAAGCTCCATGCATTTGGCTCCGCCTTCACCGTCCGGCGCGGGAGCGGTTATGTGATGAGCGTCACAGTTTGTTCCGTAGCCGATAATCTCGGCATATATCTTGGCGCCGCGCGCCAGCGCATGCTCAAGTTCTTCGATAACAAGCACTCCGGCGCCCTCTCCCATGACGAAGCCTCCGCGTTCCTTGTCAAAAGGAATCGATGCACGATTCGGATCCTCAACGGTGCTGAGTGCCTTCATCGACTGGAAGCCGGCAACCGCAAGCGGAAGAAGCACGCTTTCCGCGCCGCCGCAAAGCATAAGGTCCTCAAACCCGTACCGAATCCTGTGAAAGGCATCGCCGATAGCATTGTTGGAACCCGCGCAGGCGGTAACAACCGCAGTACACATACCCTTAAGTCCGTATCGTATCGCGATCTGACCGGCAGCCATATTGCTGATGGCCATAGGAATAAAGTACGGAGAAATGAATTTGTATCCTCTCTCTCCTCCCTTGCATTCCTCGTCAACGATTGTCGAGAGTCCTCCGATACCGGACGAAATGATGCATCCGCAACGGTTCGCATCTTTCGGAGGGTACTCAAGTCCCGAGTCTGCGACCGCCTCTATCGCGGCAATGCATGCGTACTGACAGTACATATCCATCCTCTTGGGTTCCTTGGGTCCAAGGATCGCGACTCTGTCAAGATCCTTAACTTCTCCGGCAAGCTTAACCTTGAACTCCGTTGTATCAAATCTGGTAATGGGGGCGATCCCGCATTTTCCGGCTTTCACGCCTTCCCATGTTCCCGCCACATTGTTTGCCAGCGGATTCACGGTACCCATTCCTGTAATTACCACTCTTCTCATATGAATGCTCCTCTTGAGAAGCAGCCCAAAACCGCTTTCTCAGATAATAGTTTTCTTTGGTCCGAAAGTACATATCTGAAAACATAGGCGCAGCGAGCTGCGTCGAGGCTTTCAGGTGTGTGCTGTCGGGATAAACAGGCAAGCATTTGACCGGGTTGTTCGAGATCCGTTATACCCGAAAACGCTTTCAGGATTACCCCGGTAAAAACGATGTTTCCATCACATTCCACCGGTAACCTCGATTACCTGCCCGGTTACGTAATCAGCGTCCCCACTTGCAAGGAAAGCCACAACGTTCGCAACATCTTTCGGACTTCCGAATCGCTTAAGAGGAATCCTTGATAGATAATCATTCTTCACCGCCTCGGGAAGCCCGCCCGTCATCTCGGTTTCGATAAATCCGGGCGCTACGGCATTAACGCATATGCCTTTTCCGCCGTACTCACGCGCAACAGACTTTGTGAGTCCTATAAGTCCCGCCTTGCTTGCGGAATAATTAGTCTGTCCGGCGTTGCCCGTGATCCCGACGATCGAAGTAATGTTTATGATCTTGCCCTTCCGGTTTTTCATCATATCTTTTATCGCTGCTTTAGTGCAGAGGAAAGCGCCCTTGAGGTTGGTGTCAAGAACCGTCTCATAATCGTCAAGGCTCATTCGTATCAAAAGATTATCACGTGTGATCCCCGCATTGTTCACGAGAACATCCACCGCGCCAAGCCGCTCTTTGACAGCGGCGAACATAGCGTCAACATCTTCCTGCCTGCTGACATCCGCCTTAACGCACATCGCTTTCACACCCGTCGCTTCGCATGCGGCGACGCATTCTTTCGCTGCCGCTTCGTTGCCTGCATAGCAAACCGCCACGTCATATCCCTTTTCGGCAAGTGTCTGCGCTATAACGCGACCTATTCCCCTGCTGCCTCCGGTAATCAAAGCTGTACTCATCGTTTTCTCCTCATTGGAAGCGGTTGAAAACCGCTTCCGTTTCCTTGGCCAATACATAACCATGTACCGGGTTTCTCTTTGGAAGCGGTTGAAAACCGCTTCCGTTTCCTATACCAACTCTCTCACATCCGCAGTTTCGAAACGACCGCTTTCAGATCCTCATATGTATCGATATTCATGATACTGACATCCGGACCGAGAGTTTTCTTTATAAATCCGCTTATAACCTTGCCCGGTCCGATCTCAACGAATGTATCAACGCCCTGCTCATGCATGAATCTGATAGAATCCTCAAGGTAAACGGGTGACTGAACCTGCTTTTCAAGAAGTGCGGAAACGGTCTCGTCATCATTCTTCGTTCTTCCGATCGCATTATACACCACTTTTACGTTTCCCTTGTTGAAAGTAACCCCCCGCATTTCTTTTGCAAGAAGATCTCCGGCGCTCTTCATAAGCGTTGTATGGAACGGTCCGCTCACATTCAGCGGAAGCACGCGCTTCGCTCCGGCTTCCTTGAGATTAGCCGATGCTTTCTCGACCGCCTCAAGATCTCCCGAAATAACAATCTGTCCGGGACAGTTGTAGTTGGCGGGCGAAACAACCTTTCCGGTCTCTTCTGTGACATTTTTACAGCACTCCTCAACAATGCTTCGCTCAAGTCCGAGGACCGCCGCCATACCGACCCTGAGTCCCTCAGCCGCCTGAGTCATAAAGCGTCCTCGCTTTGCAACGAGCCTGATGACATCTTCTTCCGAAAGGATTCCGGCGGCAAACAGCGCCGAGTACTCTCCGAGGCTGAGTCCAAGTGCATATTCCGGAGTGATTCCTTCTTCCTTCAAGAGCTTTGTCAATCCGACCGCGAAAGCGACCATTGCGGGCTGCGTATATGCAGTGAGTGACAATTTCTCGATCGGACCGTTAAAAGAAAGATCTTTAATATCGAATCCCAGTTCCACTTCAAGATTCTTTGCGGCTGTGTCAAGAGTTTCGCGGTACAGCTCCGATTCCCTGTAAAAATCCTGTCCCATACCGACATTCTGACTTCCCTGACCGGCATACACAAATCCTGTTTTCATTTCATATCTCCTGCCGGAAGGATCAACCGTCCGGTTTTTGTTTTATTCGTATTATTGCGGCGATCGTGCGATTGTGCAACATAAACCGCAACAAGGTATTAATCTTCAGATCCGAATCTTGTCCGCTCCGTTCAACAAATTCTTCGCTTCATTATACATGACATCGATTATGTCCGCAACCGGACGAATACTTTTAAGCTGTCCGCAGACCTGCCCGGCCATGACCGAGCCTCTTATCACATCTCCGTCGATCACGGCGCGCCTTAAACCGCCGAGTGTGATTTTCTCGAGTTCGTCGCGGTTGGCGCCGGAAGCTTCAAGCTTCAAATATTCACGTGCCATTTCGTTCTTAATGATGCGCACGGGAGCACCCTGACTGCGACCGGTGACCGTAGTCGAGTTGTCCTTTGCTCTGATAAGAGCCTGTTTGTAGTTGTCGTGAATGGGACATTCCTCAGAAACGAGGAGACAAGTGCCGATCTGAACACCGCATGCGCCGAGAATCATGGCTGCTGCCATCTGCCTGCCGTCCGCGATACCGCCGGCTGCAACTACGGGGATTTTGACCGCATCCGCAACCTGGGGCACGAGCGTCATGGTCGTCATGTCTCCGACATGCCCTCCCGACTCGCCGCCTTCCGCAATCACAGCATCTGCGCCGCTTCTCTCCGCGATCTTTGCAAGCGCAACGGATGCGATGACGGGAAATACCTTCGCGCCGATCGACTTCCAGGCCGCCATATACTTGGCGGGGTTTCCTGCGCCCGTAGTAATGAAGCCGACCTTTTCTTCGACGAGCATGGCCGCTATATTGTCCACGTCGGGATTGAGAAGCATGAGATTGACGCCGAAGGGCTTATCCGTGAGTCGCTTGCACTCTCTTATCTGCTCGCGCAATGCCTGTGCATTCATGCCGCCCGAAGCGACGAGCCCGAGGGCTCCCGCATTTGAAACGGCTGCTGCGAAGGCGCCTGTAGCGATATTTGCCATACCGCCCTGTATTATGGGGTATTTTGTACCTGTAAGTTCGTTCAGAAGCATATATTTTATCCTTTACTACTCTTCCGTTACATTTCTGTTACTAATATATATTTCTTTATACGCTTCTCCTGTCACGAACCATTTCCCGAAAGGCGCTCTCGCTTTCGGTCTCATGTAGCGGTACATAAGTGCCCTGAAATACGGGCACTAAGTACCGACATTCGACAGAACTTTCGGTAAATGCTTCGGCCGCGGAGAAGCTGTGCAATAATTCCAAATGGCTTTTCAAAATGTAAACCATTGTTTGGTAAAACTTGCAGTAGAACAGATGCGTCTCCGCGACCGAAATTTTCTCCGAAAACCATATGGAGCGTCGGTACTTAGCGACCGTCTTTGGGTCGCTTACGTACCGCTACGCGGAATCTGGAGCGGGAGCGTTTTTCGGAGAAAAATTCGTGGCAGGAGACGCGTGTTATCTACTCCTGCTTATATAACCGAATTATATTATCACAGTACCCCATGTTCGGCCGGCACCGAAAGCGCACAGTAGCGTCCTGTCGCCCTCTTTGATGCGGTTCGTCTTGTAGGCTTCGTCGAGCGCAAGCCCGACGCTTGCCGCCGAGGTATTACCGTACTTCTCGATATTGACCACAAACTTCTCCATGGGCTGATTGACTTTCTTCGCTATCGACTCAATGATGCGAAGGTTCGCCTGATGGAGGACATAATGATCGATATCATCATATGTAAGGCCTGCCTTTTCGACAACCTTTTCTATGACTTCGGGTACTGTCTTTACTGCAAATTTATATGTTCCCTGACCGTCCATGTGGATGTGGCCGTCGGAAACCTTTATGTTGATCATCTCTTCATCGCCGTCAACACCGATTTCAGAAAAATAAGGTCTTTCATCAAGCGCGACAACAGCTGCGGCAGCGCCGTCTCCGAAAAGAACGCACGTCGTTCGGTCGGTCATATCAAGCTTTTTGGAAAGAACCTCGGCGCCGACGATAAGACCGGCTTTTGCGTTTCTTGCAAGCATAAGCGCTCTGATCGTCTCAAGTCCGAAAATGAATCCCGAACATCCCGCGCTCACATCGAGCGCGACAAGATCGTGAACAAGACCGAGCCTACTCTGCAAGAGGCACGCCGTCGAAGGCGAATAATACTCACCCGACACAGTACTTACAATGATCACACCGATATCGGACTTATCAATTCCCGAACGTTCGATAGCCTCACGGGCAGCCATTTCGGAAAGGTAGGTCATATCCTCGCCCTCTCCCACAAAATGCCTCTCACTCATTCCGGTTCGTTTTTGAATCCATTCATCACTGGTCTCTACGATCTGCGCAAGGTCGTCATTTGTCATAACGCGTTTGGGTACGCAACTGCCTGTAGAAAGAATCTTGATTCCGGTCATATCTTTGTTCCTCTCTGTAAATGCGTTTAGCATCCGATCCATTATTCTTCATGTCGCGAAGCAGTGAGCTTATTTATGCTCCTCAAGATAATCCATGATATCCTGAACTGTCTTAATATTCACCATCGCATCCTGATCAATGGCGATTCCGAGTCTCTCCTCGATTGCGAGCGAAAGCTCCACCGCGTCGAGCGAATCTGCTCCGAGGTCGTCGAAAAGATTGGATTCGAGCGTCACGCTATCCTCTCCGCAGCCAAGTGTTTCCACTATAATCTTCTTTACATCATCAAACATATTGGTTCTCCTTATCAGTATAATAGTCAAAAAATTTAATTAAAATTTTTTCGCTTTTTTGTGTTCATTGTCATCATATCCGATTAAAAACATAAGTCAATGCATACTTAAATTTTTTTAGATTTTTTTAATATGTTTAAATTTTTTTTATTATTGTCTTATCCGTTTCCTCGCCCGAGCCCTGACCGGGTAACATAACAGATCCCCCGGGATCACCCCGGGGGACCGTCAAAGAATCATTCCACATTTTTGAGGGCATCTGTCATCGGTATACTTCGGATTCGGCGCATGTCCAAGAGGACGACGATACCATAGGCGACGATAGTTGCGCCAAACGACTTTATCATGTCGAGCGGAGTCATGATGAACTCAAACCAGCCGCTCATACCGTACATGAACACCTTCCACACATATGTAAGGAACCAATTTCCGATAAACACCCCGGCGGCAGCGGAGATCACGACAACGATCGAAGTGATCCTTATGTAAAGTCTGTTTATCTCGCTCGTTGTGTATCCGAGAACCTTCACCATCGAGATCGAAACAGAATTCTTCTCGACGATCGTTTTTGTGAGCAGGTATATGATCACAATCGCAATGATCACGCATATGTACTGGAAATAGGTCATGTAGCCGCCGATCGAATGATCGAGCTGCTTTGTGACCTTAAGTATCACATCTATGGTTATATCGGCTGCTATATATTTCTCGTCTATATCGGTGATCTCTTTATCGGAAAGGAATCCGTTAAAGGTGCCCGTGGGGAGTCCGAAGATCTTGTTGAACTCCTCGTTTGGCATAAGGATTGCAAGCGTTCCGTCAAGCGGATATATTCCTGCTATGAAAAAATCGTAGGTCACATCGGTGAATTCTTCCCTAAGTGTGATGCGCTGCCCGACCTCGAGCGAAAACTTCTCCGCGTAGCTGCTTGTGACAAGAACGTCCGGGACTGCACCGCCGTTATCTTCCGGTGTGGCGCTGTTCGGATTATCGGTTTCTCCGTTGTCTTTAAGCTTCGAAGCACTACCGTTTTCCTTGTTCTGCGAAGCGCTGCGGTCTTCTGTTTTCAGCATTTCCGTATTATTGAAATATCTGCTGTTATCAACATAACCGTAGGCTGTGATCGTCTCCCCGACATGAGGATCGGATGTCTCAAGGAGCGTCTTCATGCTATATGTTTCAGCCGTCGGCTCTGAAGTCGTAATCACATTTCCGTCTTCATCGCTCGACTCCATAAGCACATACTCGTGCGTTGCGAGCATGAGATCCGCAGAATTGTCCTGATAGTTTTTAAGCGTCGAAGGCACTCCGAGCGCGAATCCGAGCAGGATGCACACAAATATGATCCCGAAGAACATAACAAGATAACCGCCTATATTGTTAAAAAAGATCCTGAGCCTGAAGCGTCCGAAAAAACTGAAATTCGGAAGTTTCAAGGTCTTCTTGCGTTTTCTGTCAGTAATTTCGCCTCTCAAAAACTGCAGCGGAGTAAAGCGCATCTTAACGCTTATTACCAAAACATTCACCAGCATTGTTATCACGACCGGAATGAGCGTCGTGCGGATGAGTGCTTCACTGCTCCAGATTGTCTCGTATGTCGGAAGCGAATATGAATTGTAATACATGCTCACAACAACATCCTTGAGCCATACATAACCGAGAACATTTCCGAGAACAGCCGAAACGAGAGTTACGGCGACGGGTATTGCGATATAATGGCGAATAAGC
>JAEEIH010000184.1 GCA_016281275.1 Lachnospiraceae bacterium
ACGAACTTTTTCCACGTAAAGGAAGACCACTCGATCTTTGGAATATCGTCTTTATTTACGACGCAGTATTCATATGCCGCAGGGTTCTTGTCTGCCCATGATGTCTGAGGAGTTGCGACACGGAATGTCTCCGCATATCCGGTGGTACCGTTATAATTCTCTATAGTTTCTATGATGATGCCTTTTTTATCAAAATCTTTCGTGGAAGCTACCTTAAATTGTCCATAAACGTTAGATTCCGTGAACACGATCGGATTGTTCGTCTGTCCATCCATCTCGATATACTGCACTTCGGATGCGGGTTTTTCAAGGGTCGCCGACTTTCTGACAGCAAGTGCAAAGTCATCCTCTCCGCTGATCTCCAGTGCTCTCAATATGTCTTTGAACGACAGAATTCCTACCTTGTACGATGAATATGCAACCTTTTCGCCGTCACCTCTCGAGTCATTGTCCTTCTTATTCATGGGCTTATAGCGCTCTGTTGAGACGATCGTCGCTTCTTTGGTTTTAATCTTTGCTGTCTTAAGGAAAGGAAGGATCGTCTGCCAGTTTTCAACAACCCAATTTTCCTCCTCATCTTTATGAGCATATCCAAAATCGAAACCGTTTTTCAGCGCCACTGCGTCTTTTGCGGGATTGACCTTGATCTTGGGTGCTTTGCCCTGTTGTGCGATCTTGACCTTGACAGGCTTACCGGCAAACGTTGCAGGTGAGCTTTTTCCTTCTGCCTTTACATAAATAGCTTTTGTACCGTTTTCAAGCATGGTTGCAAGGACAGAACCGGTCAATTCCGAGCTGTCCTTATAAGTGCCGTCAGCGGCATCACTCCATTTGAATGCAACGTTGTCAAGCTTTCGCTGCGACTTGTCATATGCTTCTATCGAGAGCACATTGGCGTCATCCGGATAATCAATGCGTGTGTAATCGATGATACCTTTTATTTTTACGGCTTCCTGTGCCCTGATGATCAGATTGGCGGACAAGCTTGTACCGACCGCTATTTCGGCGTCCCCTGTTCCGACCCAAAGAAAAACGTCCTTTTTCGAACCCGAAAGTCCGAGATCATCGAGCTTAATATCATCAATATCTTTACCGCTTCCGAGGTATTTTGCACCCTTTATTCCGGCAGAGGTTATTTCCGGCAAAAAACAGCCTGTACCGTCAGATTTATAATAATTTGCTTTATTCACAACGTTTCCGGTTGCGGATTTAAACATATAAACAACTTCATAATATCCGACCGAAACCGTGTTTGTAACAGGATCGTAAGTAGCAGCCGAAGCTTTCACGGTAACAAACGCCAGACAGACCACAGCAAACGCCGTCAGCGCCTTTAAAATGTTTATCCACAATCTTCCTTCGTTCTGCTTCTTCATAGCGGATCCTCCTTGGGTGTAGGGCCTTTTGGGGCCCTTTTTCACATGCCATTCCGTTGGCATGCCTCGGTATCTTTTTCAACGATCAAAAAACCATACTATTATATCTTTATATCGGCATATTCGGTCCCTGAGATAACCACCCTCGTTCCCTGAGGTCTTACATATTTTTGTTGCTTTTTCATCCTCCCATGCTATAATGATGGTGCGGAGATTCTTGTCTGCGCAATCTGTATTTCAAAGTAATTCGGACTCATTCAAAGGGGCGTTCCCCTGCATGATCCACATCATTTGGCAGGGAGGCATCCCAACTGTGAAGGAACATCTGTCTTTCTGTCATAAGCGTCAGCCGCGCTGCGGCAGAAAGGAAGGTGTATATGAAAAAAGCCTACGAAGATCTTACGTTTGCTGACAACTTTATGTTCTGTAAGATCATGTCAACAGATTCGGGCATATGCAAGGGTCTATTGGAACTGTTACTGGATGTTAAACTACGCGAGATTGTCTACTCTCAGAAACAAAAAGAGATTGAGATCACGTATGACGGTAAAGGAGTCCGGCTTGATGCCTATGTCGAGGATGCAAACAGTACTGTCTATGATATCGAAATGCAGAAAGTCGACACTAACGAGCTTCCAAAACGTAGCAGATATTATCAGGGCATGATAGATCTTGATCTGATTGAGAGAGGTGCTCTATATAACGATCTCAAAAAGAGTTATGTGATTTTTGTCTGCCTGACCGATCCCTTTGATAGAGGATTACCTATTTATACTTTTAAGAACAAGTGTATTCAAGCCGGCGATTTAATTCTTAATGATGAAACAGTAAAAATCTTTGTTAACGCTTCCAGCGAAAGTCCTAATATTACGCCGGATATCAGGAACTTCTTTGACTACCTTAAGTACAACGAAGTCAAAGACGAGTTTACCAGGCGGATAAGTGAAAGTGTTACAAAGGCTATCGAGCACAAGAAATGGAGGATTGAGTATATGACGTACACTGCTTTTTACCATGATGCCATAGTTGAAGGGCGTGCTGAAGGGCGTATTTTAGAATACATCTCTATCCGCCGTGAAGAAGGAATGTCAGACGAGGCCATTATTTCAAGCCTGAAAACACGCTTTAATATCTCTGAAGAAGAAGCCGTAACTGCAATCAAGGGATACAAAGACGAAGCATAATCAAAGCATTATAAAAGCGATCAAAATGGCGGTGATTTGTAACTGCGCTTATAAATCACCGCCATTTTTTGTTTTTCTGCTGTCTAATAAATCGCCTCCGCCAGCACCTCATTTGCCCTGATCTGTGCACGCGCATTCGCATGGCTGTAGACATCGAGTGTAATTGAGACGCTCGCGTGTCCGAGTTTGTTGGATACGCTCACGATATCCGCTCCGTTCGCTATGCTGAGCGAAGCCATCGTGTGTCGAAGCGCGTGCGGATGTATCCCCGGGAGGTTGTACTTCCTCCCAAAGCGCAGGAGGTAATTGTTAAAGGCCACCGGTATCAGAGGACTTCCGTCCTTCTGCGCGAAGCAGTAAGCGTGTGCAGACTGCTCCCTCTTCAGCTCTTCCATGCACCTTAACACCGGCTTGTTCAAAAAAATAACCCTGTTTTTTCCGCTCTTGGGTGAACTTTCAAAAGTTCCGAGCGAAGGAGTATACCGGATCGTTCTGCAAATATTCACCCTGCCGGTCTCAATGTTTATATCCGACCACTTTAATCCTACGACCTCGCCGCTTCGGCACCCGCTGTCTATCGCGAACATTACCGCCGCGCGCCACATAAGCGGTTCATTTTTCAGGCATCTTAAGATATACCTAACCTGCCCTTCGTCGTACGAGAGTGGTTCCCTGACGATATCATTCTTTCTCTCAAGAAGGCTTTTTGCTCTTCTCATCGGGTTTTCCAAAATCACTCCATTTTCCACTGCATTCTCAAAGAACGAGTGAAGCACTATGTAGTGCTGTC